>JAGCYL010000132.1 GCA_017960825.1 Bacteroidaceae bacterium
GTATCGCAGCTCACTATGGTCACTCGGAATAGCTGGAGTATAGACCACCAGCGTATGGGTCTTATCCTTGAAGCACGGGGCAATGAGCTCCACGCTGTCCTCATAGTGCAGACTGGCACCCTCGGCCTCCAAGCGACGTGTGAGCGCCGTAGGTACGCGGTCATAGCCGCCCACCTTTAGTCCCTTGGCAAGGAAGTAGCGTGCCAGCGCACTCATGCCGATACCGCCGGCACCGATAAAATAGACAGATTTTATATCGCTGAGTTCCATGAAACTTTCTCAATTCTTCAATTTCTCACTTCTCCACAAGCTTAAGTATCTCATCCACTATCTGCTTGGTGGCATTGGGCTTGCCCATCTTAGCGATATTGTTACTCAGAGTGTTTAGCTGCGCAGCATCGTTAACCACCGTTATAGCCTTGGGCAGCAAAGCCATACGCGCCTCGGCATCCTTGACACATATGGCAGCTTTCTTGCTAACCAAGGCCATGGCGTTCTTGGTCTGGTGATCCTCAGCCACATTAGGAGAGGGCACCAGGATGGCTGGCTTGCCCAGCAGCTGCAGCTCGCTGATACTGCACGCTCCGGCACGCGAGATTACCAGGTCCGCGGCCTTGTAGGCCTTGGCCATATCTGCGATAAAGTCGCTCACATACAGATTGTCCGGTTTTACCTTCTCCTCAAGAGCTTCCTTTATCTCTTGGCTATAATACTTGCCAGTTTGCCAGTAGAACTGCACGTTTCTCTGTTTGCGGATAAGGTCAAGATGCAGCAGGACACTCTCGTTCAGCGTACGCGCTCCAAGGCTGCCACCCACTATCAGCACAGTGCGCTTGTTGGCTTCCAAGCCCAGAGCCCGGCATGCCAGCTCGCGCGTCAGGGCATTGCCCATCAGCTCCTGCCTCACGGGATTGCCAGTCATCACTATGCGACCTTCAGGGAAGAACTTCTCCATTCCCTCGTAGGCCACACATATTGTCGCCGCCCTCTTGCAGAGCATTTTGTTAGTCACACCCGCATAGCTATTCTGCTCCTGCAGCAGCACCGGCACCTTCAGGTCTTCGGCTGCGCCGATGGCAGGACCGCTGGCATAGCCGCCCACGCCTACCGCCACATCGGGCTGAAACTCCTTGATAATGCTAGCGGCTTCACGCTTACCCTTGAGGTAATTATAGATAACCTTGATATTCTTCAGCAAATGCTTGCGGTCGAAGCCCATAACCTTGAGGCCTCGTATCTCGTAGCCGGCCTGCGGCACACGCTCCATCTCCATACGGCCCTCAGCACCCACGAACAGAATCTTCACACCGTCCACACGCGCCTTGAGCTCATTGGCAATGGCAATGGCAGGAAAGATATGACCGCCAGTGCCGCCACCACTTATGATAACACGTAGTTCTTTACTCATTTTTACAACCTTATAATATTGTCTGCAAATTTAGCATTTTTTTTGCGTAAGACAAAGTCTAAAACCAATTATTTTTGAAAAAAAAACTGCAACTCCATTTTTATTACATCACCGCTGATATTATTTACAAATTACCTCCACTTCTTTCGCTCATTTGCAAGGGAAAAACACTACAATAAAAAATGGTAAAAGATGCGGAGAGCGCACAAGAAAAAAGGGCATAAGTTGGGGGAGGACAGGCCTAACCGTTAAACGTCAGATAATAGCCGTCAGAAAGACTGCAATTTGAATAAATATGTGTTAATGTATGTACGCGTGTACCTTATCTTATATTTTTTGGCAACAATTTGCGGCGCGAATGAAAATATTTTAGTAATTTTGCATGATGGTGTGACAAAGCATGCCATAAGTGCTGCAAAACATATAAAAAACAAAAAGCAATATGAAAAAGACTTTACTTTCCATTATCTGCGCCTTGAGTGCACTCTGTGGCTACGCCCAGAATTACGCTGCCATCCCTGACACTATCTGGGGATGCCGTTACTTCTCCTACGACTATGGTGAGAGTTTCCCCTACAACTCCGGCAACAAGAAAGGGTACACCGCAGGGTCATGGCCCACCAAAGACAAGGTTGACATGAGCTACTATGCCCGCATACCCGATGGCCACGTTAAGGCTACACTCGTTTACAATCCCCGCGTAAACAGGGCCATCAACCTGGATGTTATCATTACCAATCAGGAGAACAAGCGCGTAGTTTACGAAAACACCATCACTGTAGAAAAGGCTACGGTAGGCGGAGAGCTCAGTGTGGAGCTGTTCCCCGACATGGTGTTCAATGCCGACACATGGTACAAGATTAACTTCCGTCCCCACGACGACAAATACACCAGCGCACCGTCGCGCATCATCAACATACTCTTCAACCGCGAGGCCAACAAGCCTGCAGTGGTGGTCAACGAGGTGTTCATGGCTCCCTCGGCTCATAACAACGAGTGGCTCACCACCGAGCCCTATGCCCCCGATGACAACACCTACGACTGGATATACGGCGAATTCCTATATCCAGAAGAATACGTGCTGCCGGCCCGCTATCTGATGTGCCTCGGCGGCAGCGGCTACTACAGCGGCATCCAGTCCACCAACGGCAGGGGCACCGTTTCGGCACTATTCAGCGCATGGGACAATGGCGACACTGATGTCAACCCCAACCTGCCCGACTACCTGCGCTCTGGCGCCGTAGATCACAATCCTGACGGCGGAGTGGAAATCAACCGCTTCGGCGCAGAGGGCACTGGTATTCAGAGCATGATGTACCCCGCCACCTGGAAGCCCGGCCATTGGGTGCAGTGGCTGATGAACGCGCGCCCTGAGACCGTAGAGCTGGAGCTGCCTGACAAGGACGGCAACTTGCAGACTGTGAAGTATGCCAACACAATCCTGACCGCATGGTATAAGATGGCTGATGACCCCGACTGGTACTATGTTTCCACCCTGCGCCAGAGCGGCACCACACATCTTTTCGGACGCAACGGCGAATACTCCTTTATCGAGTGTTACGGAGAACTCGGCGGCGACCTCTTCTGCCGGGGCTACATGAAAAACCGCTTCTACCGCTCTGCCGGCAGCGGCACATGGTATAACCGCAACTACATGAGCGGCGGACACTACGACTACAACGACGGTCAGCGTCCCTGCCGCTACGACTATGGCCACGGTGCCACTTCCCTCTATGAGAACTGCTTCTATATCGAGCAAGGCGGCTTTGGCATGGTCAACGACAGCTCGCGCTACGTCGCTTTCCCCAGCAGCTATGAGTGCGTAGACACCATTGACCTCGACTCCAAGCAGGAGCGCATCAACGAGGCTTTCCGCAACGCCAACTACAACCAGACAATCGAGGATATCGACCAAGTGGGCGACGATGTGGTGAAAGTTTATGCCGAAGAACTGGTTAATAATGTAGGTAAGGTGGGTGGCTACGGCCAGGAGCACTCTGCCGACATCATTGCAGCCTACAACAACGGCAACCCCACCGATATCGGTGCCCTCAAGCAGGCTCTGAAGCAGACTGCACTCAAATACAACAAGATACGCTATGCCAACGTGACCAACAAGTCGCACATCGGAGCACAGCGTGCCTATGTCCTTGACAACACCGAGGGCTACGGTCTGCTCTATGTGGACAGTTCCTCCGGCACACCCGTCATAAAGACCGCTGACCTTGACCGCGAAGACCTGCGCGCCAACTGGATGATTGTGCGCTCCGACAAATACGGCACACTCTGCATACGCAACATTGCCACCGGTCTATACGTTAACACCGAGGCCGAAAACATGCTGTCAGCCGAGCCCCAGAATATCACTGCCTTCGCTCGCAGCGGCAAGGGCTTCTATCTGGGCAACACAAGCACAGAGTGCGTAGTGGCAGCCGCAGACGGCAGTACCAGCGTAGGACGATTCTCTGCCACTGGCGGACAATACCTGCTCCACGACAATCTATCGATGACTCCAAATACAGAGTTAGTGCTGCAGGCAGTGGAAGAGTGCGACGCACCGGGCAAGTTTGAAGAATACAAGACCATGGTGCCTGACATCCTTAACACTCCTGAAGGTGTGCTGGGCTATTGGACCAATCCTACTGAAAAAGAACAGCTGAGTGCCCTCTACGATGACGGCAATATTACTGACGATAAGGCCTCTGAGCTCATCGCCCTGATTGACAATGCCCAGAAAATAACAGTTGACACAAAGAAAATCGGTGCTTTCACCATCCTTTATCCGGATGCAGAAGCAAACATGTCAAGCCTCACCATCGGTGACGACAACTCTCTGAGCAACAAGAGCACCACGGGCAAAGCTGACCAAGTATGGCTCGGCATACCCAAGCAAGGCGGCTACGAATTGAGCTCGCAAGGCAGGGCCATCAACTACCTCACCGACAAGAGCGGCCTCACCGTTACCACTAAGCCCGAGGGCGAAGGTGCACCCATTTTCTTCAACCCGCAGTCTGCCGGCCTCCACAGCATCAGCGACGTACAGTACGGCCCCGTAGCCATCAACGGCAGCGGTTCCGCCATCAAGACCGCAAACAAAGGCAGCGAGGGCAACAATTGGTACATCAAGCCCGCAGAGACCGTAAAGGTAACACTAAACTCAGGCGGCATCACCAGCCTCTACCTCGACTTCGACGTACAGATACCTGAAGGCGTGGAGGTTTACACCCTCGCCGGCTTTGACAACGGAGCACCTACGCTGACTACCATGACAGGCACCATTCCCGCCCATACCCCCGTGATACTCAAGGGAGAAAATTATGCTGCTCTGCAGATGCCCATAATTCCTGCACAGACATTCCCCGAAGAGGAGGGACTTATGAAAGGCACACTGCTGAAGAAGACCGGTCTGAAGAGCAAGACCTTCTACACTGTGGCCGTGAAGTCAGGCAAGCCGTGCCTCGCACTCTCACTCACCAACAGCGTTACCGCCAATCAGTGCTATATCCTCAAGGAAGATATGGAAGCCCTCGGCCTTACCGAGAACCAATATGATTTCGACTTTGACAGCGCTACCGCAATCAAGGAGGTCGAGAGTCAAGAGTCCGGAGTCAAGAGTGGTGCTACCTATGACCTGCAGGGACGCCCCGCCACAGAGGCCACCCAGGGCATCGTGATAGAAAAAGGCAAGAAGATAAAAAGATAATTACTCCAGCAGCCACTCCGACAACCCGCAGAACACCACCTTCAGCAACGACGGCTGGGTAGAGCGTGGAGGCGATCTTGAGACTGTGGAGGATGACATGCCTGTATATCTACGCAAGCATAACAATGACAACAGCTACAGAATAGGTTTCCGCGTAGTGCTAAAGTAGCCTCGCGCGCGCGAACATTATTTTATAATATAATAAGAGCCCAATACGGGGAGATGCCGGCAAATCGTCGCACAACACTCCCCCCACGCCTGCCGAGGCAGGCAATGCACACA
>JAGCYL010000133.1 GCA_017960825.1 Bacteroidaceae bacterium
AGCGGAGATGGTGCAGAAGGCGCACCCGCCGAAGCATCCGCGGTGGATGGTGACGGAGTGGCGTATCATCTCGTAGGCGGGGATGCGCTTGCCGCGATACTCGGGATGGGGGAGGCGTGTGGAGGGCAGGTCGTAGGTGCGGTCGGTCTCCTTGGTGGTCATCGGAGGGAAGGGGGGCTCTACGATGATAAGGACAGACCCACCAAGACCCCCTCTCCGCTCCCCCTCTGGGGGGAGGGTCTCCTGTATGATGCGGCGCGGCTGCAGGCTGTTGCTCTCTTCCTCTATGATGCGGAAGTTCTCGGCATATTTGCGGCGGTCGGCGAGACAGGCTTCGTGGGAGTGGAGCAGGAGAGAACATTGAGCATTGTCTCTCGACTCCTGACTCTCGACTCTCACGGTCTGGGGGACGGGGTACTTATGGAGCAGCTGGCGGAGGTCGGCGGCTGAGGCGAAGGCTTCGTCGCGACCGTGGAGGAGCTTGTCGTCAATGAGGCGCACCAGTGCCTCGGTAGGCTGCTCGCCGAGTCCATAGGTAATGAGGTCTGCGCCGGAGTCTATGAGGATGGAGGGACGCAGTCGCTGCTGCCAGTAGTCGTAGTGGGTGAGGCGACGCATTGAGGCCTCGATGCCTCCGAGCACTACGGGGACATCGGGCCACAGTTGCTTGAGTATTCGGGTATAGACAATCGTCGGGTACTCAGGGCGCTTGTCGTGGCGCCCGTCAGGACTGTAGGCATCCTCTGAGCGGAGTCGGCGTGCCGCGGTGTACTTGTTGACCATGGAGTCCATGGCTCCGGGTGAGATACCGAAGAAATAGCGAGGACGCCCCAGTTTGCGAAAATCGCGGTAGTCGCCGTGCCAGTCAGGCTGCGGCACTATGGCCACACGGAGGCCAAGGCTTTCCAACAGACGGCCTATGACGGCCACTCCAAAGGCGGGGTGGTCCACATAGGCGTCAGCGCTGAAGAGGATTACGTCGAGCTGTTGCCAGCCGCGCTGCTCACACTCTTTCTTGGTGGTGGGAAGCCAGGTTAATTTCACAAGCTATTCTATTTGACAAGTTGACAGTAAACGGTAAAGGAATTTACCGCAGCCGTGGGTGCTCTGGGAGTTTGCTTTTGCTCCTTGAGCAACCAAGACTGCGGTAAATTCTCAAGATTATCAGTTACTGTGCCAAGAGTTTTGCCACATTGGTCTTGAATGCCTTGCTGCCTGCACCCGACGGGCCGATGATGGCGGTGTAGATGGCTACCACGTCGGCGGTGTTGACAGAGCCGTCGCCGTTGACGTCGCATGCCTCGCGAGTAAAGCCGCTGGCGGCGCCCTTCTCCACGAAGGTATATACGGCCACTACGTCAGCAGTATTGGTGTTGCCGTCGCCGTTGACATCAGCGGGGTTGCTGAGGGGCTGACGCAGTCCTCTGAGTGAGATGGTGAGGGCTGTGGGCACGTCTTCCACAGGGGTGCGGAAGGTCTGCGGGTCGATGACGCCGGTCTGTGCTCCGATGCCTACGCCTTCGTCTGCCACCACGTATTCATGACCGGTGGAGAAGGCTGTCTGGGCGGGGAAGCCCTGTCCGTGGAGGCATCCGGCGAGTCCGTTGCCATTGGCGGGAGTGTCGGTAACCTCGGTGGGGAACGGTATGATGAGCTCAAAGGGCTCGTGCTCGCCGTCAGGCTCACCAATCCAGATGATGCAGGGCTCACCGGCAGCAAACTCGTCCTTGTCGTAGAGTTCAATGGTGGTCTCGTCGGTCTCGGCGTTGTAGGTCATGTTCTTGACCGCATAGGTGTGGACATCTTCGTTGAGCTCCGCCACACTGGTGTGGTTGAAGGGCACACACATGATGTCGGTGAAGTTGTAGAGCACACTGGGATAGATAATCATATCGGCCTTGTCCTCCACGGTGGAGAAGGTCCACGATGAGGCGCTGTTGAAGCCGCCGCCGTCGTAGGTTACTATGGTGTTGCCATCGCCCTTGGCATGGAGGGGCAGTGTGTTGTCGCCATTGGCAGGAATAAGCTCAAACTGTCCTCCGCCGAGGAATCCGAGCTTGTAGGGCACGGGGGTGTAGCTGACCTTGACGGTGGCCTCGGAGCCGTTGGCAGCTCCCATATAGAAGCCGTTGCCGAGGCACTGGAGGTAATATGACCGGGCATCGTCCTCCGCGGGAACGAAGCGCCACATGGCGTAGGGATTGTATAGGTATGCCATACTGCCCTCTTCGTTGAGGCCCCACATGAGTGAGTTGCCGCTGTCGGTGCCGGAGGCGTAGATGACATTATCGACGCATGTGGCATCGTCCTCGCCGACGGCTCCGCTGCGGTATTGGTCGGTGGACACGATGTAGTACCACACTCCGGTATCTATGCTCTTGATGGTCTGGATGAATACGTCGTTGGCCTGAGTGATGAGCGCGGTGGCAGCATCGACGTCAGCCTTGACGAGGGGGTCTGCCAGGGCGGTGCCCTTGACTTGGTTCAGCACTTCCCGCAGCATGTCCTTGGCCTCCTGGGTGGTCTGGCCGAGTTCGTCGCCCACCTCGGTATTGGCGAGCAATGTCTCGGCATAGAGGATGGCCTGATTGAGTGCCAGAGTGTCCACGTAGAGGTCCTTGACGGCCTGTATGTCGGCGCGGAGTCGGTCGATGTCGGCCTGCGTAGCCACACCGTCAGCCACAATTGTTTCACACTCGCCGGCTGTGGCCAACATGCGGTCAACGGCGTCCCTCATGCCGTCCATGTAGTAGTACTGCGAATGCTCCTGGTCAAGACTCATGCCATAGACCTGCAGCTCGCCCAGGCAAAAGAAAGGATGGGCATAGCCGCCGGAGCGGTTCTCGTGGGTCTTGAATACGGTGAAGCGCAGGTAGCGGTAGTCCTTGCCGAGGTTGATGATGGGCGTGTACTGATAGCGTATGCCTTCCCATGCGAGGCTGATGGTGGTGATGGAGTCCATCACCTCGGTACCGTTGTATGTGCCGGTGGTATCGTTGGTGGCATAGATGCCCACCAGCTCGGGAGCGTCGGCAGTACCATAGGCGCCGGAGCGGAGTGCCAGCAATGCTTGGAATCCGTTGACGCTATTCTCGCGCAGGTCAACCTGCAGATAGTTCCATGCGTGGGGGTCTTCGTGGTAAGAAGAGTGGAAGAACTTGTCGCCACTAAGGTCGCCGTCGATAAGGGCAGCGTATGTGCCCTCGCCGGAGTCCTTGGCATTGGAGATTATCTGGCCCTGCGTGGGATCTTCGTCGCTGACCTTGGTGATGAGTTTGTCGGTCTTAATATAGCTGACGGTCTTGTCGCGCATCTCGTATGCCTCGGCGATAAGGGCGGTGAGCTCGCTGTTGAGAGCCATCTGTGCCTTGATGGCAGCGAGGACGTCGAGTACGCTTTCGTCAACATAACGCAGATACCATGTGGATATGCCGTTGAGGTCGTTGTCGTTATAGGTTACGATATTACCCTTCTTGCCGCTGCCTGAAGAGTGGCCATCAGGATGGTAGGCGATGTCGCAGTAGGTGTTGGCGATGACCCACTGGAGTGAGCCGATGGGGGTAATGGTCTGCTCCACGGTGGGGTCAGCGCTGAGGTTAACCTTTTGGCTGGACTGGGCATAGGTCGGAGCCTTGATATACATATCGTTGGCGTAAGCCTGAATGGTAAAGTTGCCGTTTGGCAGCGGCACAATATGGAAGAGCTGAGTGGGGTCGTCCTGATTGAAGGTACCCCAGGTGAGAGCGCCGTCTGTTACGCTCATGGCCTTCTCCTCGCTCTGCTTGATGAGAAATTCGGGGTAAGCGCTCACGATATAGTAGTAGCCCTCGATGAGGGGATTGAACGACGCGTCAAGGTCGGCGCGCAGCACCTTGAGTTCCTCCAGCGCCTGGGCATACTCCTCCTCGGAATAGTCGCCCTCGAGCATCATCATGGCATTGATGAGAGCTGTCTCAAAGGTCTGCACCTTGTCGGCGGGATAGGTGCCGGGGGTTGTGCCTGCCTCGTAGGAGATGCCGCTCTCGCTGATGAGGTCGATATATACCTTGAGTTCAGTGTAGCTGGTGGGATGCTCAAAGTCGCTGCGGCTCATCACGATGGCACCGCACCAGGTGGAGGGATAGTTGTCCTTGAACTCGTCGGGCACTACCACGGTCACAGCCGCGGTGAGGGGACTGTTGTCCACCTGGGGCGGGGCGGAGGCATTGAGGAACACGGTCTGCAGGGCGTCGGCTCCGCGGAACACGTCGGTGCGCAGTCGGCTGAGCGACGAGGGCAGGGTAATCTCATAAAGCTCGGAGCAATTCTTGAACATCGAGTTGCCGATGTCGCTGATGCCCTCGGGGATGTTGATGGTCTGGAGCTTGGCGCAGCTGGCGAACGACCACTCACCCAGCTGGCTGCTCTGCTCGGGCATCACGATGGTATGGAGGTTCTCACACCGCTCGAAGGTGGCCACGCCAAGGAAATCAACCATCTTGCCTTTGAAGGTAACGGACTCCAAGTCGTGATTATCTTGGAAACACTTACTCTCCACAGCGGTGACATCGTAGTACGCACCGTCCACCTCAATGTACTCAGGTATTACGAGGGTACCACTATAGTTGCCTTTCAGCAGCGTAGCTGTGCCGTCACTTATGGAGTACTCTACGCCATCTACCACCACATTTTGGGCTGAGAGGACTGAAAAACAGAAAATGGAAAATAGAAAAAACAGCTTTTTCATATTATAATAAGGTTAAAACGTTAATAGTCTTATTTCATCAAGACTTTGCGGTGGTTGCGGATATATATGCCGCCCTTGACGGTATTGGTCACCTTGCGGCCCTGGAGATCATAAGTAGATTGAACATTTTCTATTTTATTATTCTCCACGCTCTTAATGGCTGAGGGGTCGTCGAAGTTAAAGGTGTAGGTCTGGAGGTCGGGCATATCCTCGGTGATGGGCAGATATACCTGATTGGCACTTACCACAGCGATAGCCGGCTTCTTCATTACGGGCTGGCCGTTGGCGGTGGACAGGGTCATGAAGGTGCCCTTAGCCAGAGAGGTATTGCGGAAGAAGACGCCCTTGAGCAAGTTGCTCTCATTGGGCTGGCCGCCACGACCGCATACTCCAAAGGTAACTTTCTGATATTTGTCGCCCACCAGTATGGCACCCGTGCGAGCCGGAATGGTGTCGCCCATAGCGCAGAGCTCAATGGTGCCGTCGGCACTCACTCCGCTGACTCCGTAGGCCTTGACATCCTCGGGCACTACGATGGCGTAATCGAAATAGACGGATGTGACACCAACAGAATTGAGCGATATGCCGGCCGTCTCGGCAGGCTCCACATACCATGTGCTACCCACAGCGCCTGGGGCTGCACTCTTGATGGGTGAGTTGCCGCCGTTGACCACAGCCGAAGCAAACTGCGTAGCTCCAATATAGTGGGTGCCCCACGCGGGCTCGCTCAACACGAATGTGCCGCTGTTGGCATAGTTGGAGGTGGAGGTTATGGTCTCACCGGTGCGGTTGCCCATCGGTTTGAGGCTGACGCCCTGCGACGATAGTGTGTAACCATCGTGGCGCTCGGCAAAGCGCCATATCTGCTCGGGGCCTGTGGAGGGTGCCTTGACATAGAGGCGCAGCGACTCGTCAACGGTGATATATGGCGTGGCGCTCAGGCTCTCGGCAGTTGAGGCGAAGCGATAGACGGTGTTGTCGGGGTCAAACTCTATGACATCGGCATTCTCCACCGCGTCGATGAAGGCCTGCGGAGCTGCGTCCGCATTGTCGTAGGCAGCTTGCAGGGTCTCACGTGCATCCTCCGAAGTGAAGCCGCCCACCACTCCCACCGGGGCAGCGAGCATCTGAGCCACGCCGGCCTTGTAGAGCGCGGTTTTATCCTGAGTCACAGTATATTGGCGCAGCGAGTCAGCCACGGCTACGGGCTGTATCATGCGGAAGTTGTCGTAGAAATAGAAAATGCTGCGGTCGTTCACCCTGTCCTCAGAGGTCAGCACCTCGTCCTTGGAAGCGTCCAGCCCTACGAGCTGCCCTATCGCTCCCTCGGGGCTGAAGTAGAAGCCCTTGCCCCACGGTCTCAGCGTCAGGGGCTGCGGCTCGCTGCTCAGTCCGCCCTCCGCAGTAGTGTTGAGGAACTTCTTTGCACCTATATTATATAAGTAATAGGCCGTATAGGGCTCGTCGTGCAGCACTTGCCAGTTGCAGTAGGGGTCATCCATCGGAGCCTTTGCCTTATAAGCGTCGAGCGCTCCCGCAGCGGTGGCACCCCTGGCAGTCAGGCTACCGTCAGTTGTGGCGCATAGCACTCCGTTGCCCACCGTGTTCTGCACAAAGTAGGCATGCTCCGTGGCAAGGTTGATACGATTGGTCACGAGGTATGTGCGCAGGAATGACGGCTTGCGGCTCACGTCCTGCAGCGCAGTAGCCAGAGCCTGGGCATCGGTGCAGGCGCCGTCGGCATACACGGCGTTGAGTTCCTGCAGGTCACTCTCGGGGTAGTTGTTGATGGTGCCGGCATTGTCGAGCAGGTCCTTAGCCAGGGCTTTCACTCCGTCGAGTTCAAACTCGCCGCGCATGGTCAGCTTGTTAATCCTCAGTGTCTTGCTTGACGTATATTTATGGTGGAACCGCATCCTGAGGTACTTAGTCTTGATGGGCTGCGGCAACGTCACATCTATACGGTCCAAGCACCGCACCTCCAGACTATCATAGACCAGAGTCCAGTTCTCGCCATCCTCGCTGGTGAAGAAGTCCACAAAGTGGGCACGGCTGTCGTACTGCGACGACCAATACAGCTCAAAGCCGCTGAAGGTCTGCTCCTCGTCAGCCTCCAGCGCCAAGAAGGCAGGATAGATGGAGGTCTGCCATTGGGTAGTCTTATTGTCGTCCAGCACATTAGCGGCAGACGACGGAGTGCTGGTCTGGCTCTCCAACACCCTCCACGCCCTCACGTGCTCCGCACAGGCATTGATGCGCTCATTGAGGTTATAGTAGTCGTCGTAGGCGAGCGTCTCGTTGACGCGGCGGTTGAGGATATCTATCTGTATAGTGTCCACGAAACTCATGTCCTTGGCCAGCGGCACCACCTCCGCACTATCGTGCCAATGCACATAGCCGCCCATGTCCATGCGGAAGCAGTTGTCGTAGAGCGACGTCGCACCGCGCCCTATGTCGGTGTGGTAGCGGCGGTCCTTGTCGCCGTTATCGTCGTAGCCGTGCTGCAGCACATTGCAGTTGTACCATCTGCCGCTTGACGCCGAGCGCATGGCAGGGTGGCGATGATAGACGGTGTGCATCTTCTGCCCCGCATAGCTGGTGAACGGCTCTATGAAGTCATACCACCCGCTGAAGTTGCGGCAGATGCCCGCCGCCCTGATGCTGGCCAGATAGCGCCACTCGGGCATAGTGTCCACCTTATACCAGGCGCTGGTCACGGTGTAGCCGTAGTTGAACGTCGAGTCCTGCCCATTGCGCCCCTTCACGGTGACGGGCGTAGTCAGAGGCCTTGAGTTGACCAGCCATTGTATCCAGTGGTCATCTCTCCACCACTTGGGGTCGTCCTTGAACATCACCGACGCACTGGAACCCTCGCCACCTGCATGGGTGTGCACAGCGTCGAGGTGGCCGTCGAGCACCTTCGACTGCAGATACTCGGCCAGGTTGGGGTCTTCATCCATATTGGCGGCATCCCACACGGAGAACAGCGTGCTCCTCACGAAATCATTGTCGCCCACGGCATAGTTAGTCTGCATGCCCATGTAGCCCGTGGGTGTGCCCACCATCATATAATATGTGCCGGGGAAGTTGCGGTCGCTGTTCACCCGCCCTTCCACGTATATCCAGTCGTACGCCTCCCCCTCGGGCGCATCGGGATGGGAGCTGTGCCAGGGGCTCATAAAGGCCGACGTGCCGCCGAAGTTGCGCGGTATCAGCACGGGCAGCTCGCTCTCGCGGTAGTAGTTGAAGTAGCTGATGGCGGTCAGCGCGCCCCAGTCGTCAGAGCGCAGCTCGATGCGATAGAAATCATCGGAGGGGAAGTTGATATCGGGAAAGAGCACATCGGTCCTTTCCTGTGCAGCAATCTCTGTGTTGCCAAAGCTGCCATTATAGAGCACCTGCCCCGAGTGAGGATGCACCACTCGCACATCGACCTTGGCGAACTTGGCGTATTTGTTTTTCCACACCACGTCGGCCTTGACGTGACCTGCGGGGATGCGGTAGTGGTAAGCCAGGATCATGCCTTGAGAGGGCATGGTGGTCATGGTGGTCTCATTGGTACGGGCATCGTACCATCGGGTATCAGTCTCCTTATACACATTAGGGTCAATGGTCACGCCCGCCACCGGCATCTCGCGGTAGCAGTAATAACCCCACATCTTGTCAGGCTCAGAGGCGTTGCGGTATGTCTGGGCACTGACCGTGGAACAGGGAAGAATTGAAAGGTTGAAGAATTGAAGGATTGAAGAACTGAAAAGAACTGAAAAAATCAAGAAAAGCTTTTTCATAATCGTTATTTTTTTCGCGTTTCGCGCTCAGTCGTGAGTCGGTACAGTTAGTTTTTGTTGTTTTTTCGTTATATCGTGGCAAAATTAGGAAAATTTCCGCTCTTGCAAGAAAATTGCCGTCTAAAAATGCCAAAATATGCTGAATTCTCAATTTTTTACATACAAACTGCAAATACACTACAATGTTTTTCTCAGGTACTCTGTGCAGTCCTCAAAGGTGGCGAAGGTATTGCGTTCAGGCACCAGGGCAGGTATTACATCCATAGTCTGCAGCATATAGAGGGGCTGCGGCTGAATCATGGTCATGAGTACGGTAGCGCCATTGGCCTGAATGTCCTTGATGGCATCATCCTCTTCGTCAAAGATGCTGCCGCCCCAGAAACGATGCGAACGATCGGATGTAGGGTCTGTATCTGACCCTTCGCCAAGCCGCACACTTATTGCCATAGGTATTAGGGCTGTTATGCGAACATTAGCCACAGAAGGAGATGTATAATCTTTTTTCATCATAAGTTCATAACTCATCTATTTTAGCGAAACGACGTTCACTCTTCTATTCACTCCGTATCATCAAAGATACATGTGCCGAAGTAAGAACTGGAGCGATCAGAGTCTGGATCAGCGTCCTCTGACTCATTATCAACATCCACGCCCTTGCTGGCCCCTGTCATTAGCACAGGAGCACCCAACTTGATCTCTTCGAGTGAAGGAACTATATAATATTTTCTCATTGTAGTCAAAAGTTTCTAACGTCAATTACTTAATAAATACCTTCTGTATCTTGCCGTTGGCAAACTTCAGGATGTTGATGCCTTTTTGCAGCGAAGCACGCTTCACACCATCCTCGCCATAGATGCTAACCACATCGGTAACACCCTGCTCTTCTGCAACAGAGTTGACTGAAGTGGGGTCGTCATCGCTGAAAGTTATAGCGAAGGTGTTGGATGCTGCGCCGCTTATGTCGAGGCAGAAACGGAACGGCCATAGCACTGACTCAGCGACTGTCTTGACAAACTTGCCTTCGTCATTGAGCTTATATTTGCCAGTGCCAAGAGTCTGCTTTACAAACGTGCCCACGAGTGGTGAGGCGGAAGCGGGAGCTGCTGCAACAGATGCGCCACTGAGGGCAATGGAATAGTTCGCAGTGGCAGTTCCCTCAGGAATTTCCACAAGACAGGGAACGCCAGCCTCCACATTATCCACCTCGGTGAACGACAGAGTGTTTTCGCGTGTCTCGCTATAAGTATAAACCTTTGCTTCGCTGCTGATGTCGCTTGCACTGAATGCGAAAGGCATGCACACTGTGTTAAGACCAGCATAGAGTTGGCGGGAAACTGTACCAGCGGTGGCAGTGAATGCCCCTGTGGGAGCAAAATCCTTCTTGTCAGTCAAAACGAGGTTGGAGCAAGTGCCGTCAATAATTATGTTGGCTCCGGAAAGGTCGTTGTATGTTTCACTTGGTGCGTATACAAGAATATTGCTGCTTGTTGGCTGCAGAACAGCTACGTCTTCTTGCTCTATGCTCGGAAGGATTGTTGCGTTTGTCATATCAACAGAAGTCGCAGTGCTGTAGTTATTGCTTATATAATCTGCCATGTCGTCAATGTTTTCTTCGTCAACCAAACCACTGATGGTTACTACGCCATTGTTCTCCTCTATACTTTGTGTTACATATTGGTCCTTCGTGATTACAGCCTTGAAGTTTTCGGGCGTATACGATGCCAATGCAGTTGTATAGGCTGTTACGGCATCTTCTGTTGGTACAACTATTGTGATGTTTCCTTGAACGGTACTTCCTTTGAACATAGAGGAACCACTAAAAGTAGGAGGAGTTTCACTCTTAAACTCGATAACTGTCAATTTTGGATCATTATAGAATGTGTAGTTGGGTATAGTTGTTAGCGTAGTGGGAAGAGTCAGCTTCGTGATATTGTCCATTCTGCCTAAAGCATAGTCATTGAGAAGAGTCGTTATCCCTTCCGGCAAATTAATTTCAACTAAGTTGCTACAGCCAGCGAAATACCAACCTCCAAAACTTGTAAGGCGTGTTGGGGATTCGAAGGTGAATGTCTTAATTGCTGAGCTATTTTGAAAAGCGGCCGTTTTCGTTTCTTTCACCTTACATGTATAAGTATTGCTTCCGTCAACATATTCTATAACAGCAGGGATAAACACGTCGGTAATTGTGCTGTTTTTGTTGCCTTGTGTGATAGTTGCTTTGTAACCGGATATATCATATTTTATCCCATTAACGGTTACTCCAGAGGCAGTATAGCCAAGTTGTGAGTCTGTGTATTTGTCAATATCTTGATATACGAAGTTGTAGTAGCTCCAGTTGCTTGATGCTTTGTATGAATCAATAGCCTCAGTAGGAACAAAGAATACGACATCGTTTACTTTGAATGTAAGGTGGCTGGAATGGGTGGAACTCCACTCGCTTAGCGTTGGTGCATTTGTTCTGTTGATTACAAAACACTCGAGTTTGCTGCAATCCTCAAAGGTTTGCGATTCGATTGTTTCCAATTTGTCTCCAGCAATAACAGTCGTTAGAGACGAACTTCCTCTGAAAGAAGAACCTTTTAAAGTTGTCACATACGGTATTTCAACCGTGGCAAGAGTTGAACTATTGCCAAATGCCCAGCTGCTTATTGAGGACAGATAGGGCGAGTTTATTTTCACCGATGTAATACTTGCATGCTCAAAGGCAGAATTGTTAATGCCGTTCACAAAGAAATTGTAATTTGCGCTACCTGTGTTGTACTGCACTGTCGCAGGAATTACAATGTCGCCGGTGCAACTCTGGTTGCCTGTTGTAAGAGTTGCGCCATAACCTGAAAGATTATATACAAGTCCGTCGATTGTTACGCCACTTGCAGAATAGCTAAGTTGATTCTCGTCAGTAAAGACATCTATATCAACAAAAGCCGTCGATGTCCTGCTCCAGTTGGTCGCACTCTGATAGGCAGAGATTGACTCCTCGGGGACGAATATCATTATGCTACTGTTAGTAAAGTTATAGTAGGTACTATATTCATCTAATGTAGGTGGAGTTGTACAGTTAAGAACAAAAGTAGTAAGATTGCTGCACCCATTGAATGCCATATCATATATTCTGGTAATTTTGCTCCCTGCAATGACAGTCTTTAAGGCAGAGCAACTGCGGAAAGCAGAGCCACCAATAGTAGCGAGTTCTTCTGGCAATTCTATTTTGACGAGGCTGCTACAGTTGCCAAAGCTCCAATCTGCAATAGAGGTGATCTTGTCAGAAAAGTTAACCTCTGTCATACTCGAGCAATGCTGGAATGCCACACCTCCGATGGAAGTGACGGTGCTTGGCATGGTTACCGATGTAACAGAAGAGCAATAATAGAATGCCCTTTCGCCAATAGAGGTGACCGTGTAGGTCTCATTGTCATCAGGATTGACAAAGGTGGAAGGGATGGTCACATCGCCTGTGTAATAAGCGGCTGCACTTGAAGAGTAACTGCTCCCTTGGAAGGTAACTGCTGCGGTCTTTGCCGAAGTGTTTAGATTGTAATAAATGCCATCTACTTCTACATCATGAGCCGCAACCTGCTGGCTTAGTGCCGAAATGGCCAACAACAGAACTAAAGTAAGTGTTATTTTCATAATGCTTTTGTTATTATTATTAATAAGGTATATAAGAAACATCTATATACAGGCAAAACCCGCATCTGCAGATACGGGCATGGCTACGTCCTTCGCACAAACGGGGTGCAAAAAGCGTGTAACTTGTTGATTATCAGTTGCTGCTGGGGGGGGGGGGTGACGCCCATGTATATGGCTACATTGCTGCCTCTTTGGGAAAAGGAAGAGGTAGTTTGCTGCATAAAGCAGGGTTCACCACTATTCACATTAAGCGACATGTCTGCGTCTTGATGAATTTTGTCGGGCTGCAAAATTAGCTCTTTTTTCCCTTTTTGTTATAAATATTTCCAATTTTTTAGACGAAAAAGTGTCATTATGCCAACAATTCCAAGAAAAACGAAAAAACTGTCAAGGAAGTAGCCGTCAGTTTTCGTAAACCTCAAATTTTCGGAGGTATTCCGTGCATTCCTCGAAGGAGCTGAAGGTAAGGTGCTCGGGCACCAACGCCGGAATCACATTCATCGTCTGCAGCATATAGAGCGGCTGCGGCTGAATCATGGTCATCAGCACGGTAGCGCCGTTGGCCTGGATATCCTTGATGGCTGTCTCCATAGCATAGAGGCCCGACTGGTCCATAAACGACACCCGGCGCATACGGATAATGACAATCTTAGCATCAGGCGGCACATTGCCCATCACTTGCTGGAAGCCCGTAATGGTGCCGAAGAAGATAGGGCCGTTGAGGCGTTGGATATATATCTTGTGAGCCACGGCGTCGGGGATGCCGTCCTCGTGGTCCCACGGGTTTTCGATGTCAGTGTGAGTCATCTCCTGACTGCTGTAACCACCCTCCACCAAATCGCTAGCACGCTTCATAAACAGCACACATGCGATAACCATGCCGATGCCCACAGCCGTGAGAAGGTCAACAAACACGGTAAGCAGGAACACGGCTATCAGCACAAACGAATCGGCACGGGGAATGCGCAGCAAGTCTTTGAATCCCTTAAAGTCGATGATGCCTATTCCCACACTGATAAGGATGCCTGCCAACACCGATAACGGCACATACTTCACCAGGCCACCCAGCCCCAGAAGCACGGCAAGCAGCATCAACGAATGAAACATACCACTCAACTGGGTGCGGCCACCGCTCTTGACGTTGACCACAGTCCTCATGGTGGCACCGGCTCCGGCAATGCCTCCAAACACGCCAGCAAGCATGTTGCCAACTCCTTGGCCGACAAGCTCACGGTTGCTGTCGTGGCGCGTCTTGGTGATATTGTCAGCCACCACTGAGGTGAGCAACGTGTCTATCGAGCCGAGTCCCGCCAAAGTGAGTCCCGGCACCACAGAGGCCGTCAGCAATTGCCCCCAGTCCAACCCACGCAGGTCAAGGCTGGCTATCACAGGCTTGGGCAAGCCCGAAGGAATATCGCCTATGGTCAGGTATTCGGGAAAGCCTACCAATATCGATACTATGGTCAACACCAACAGTGCAACAAGTGTTGACGGCACCTTCTTGGTTATCAGTGGAAATAGATAGATGACCGCAATGGTGCCCAGTCCGAGGGCAAGCGCCATCAGCGATATGCCACCAGTAATGCGCTCCGGCAGCTGGGTAACCATATCAAGCACCAGCACTGGCGACTTGAGGCCTATCAACGGATAGAGCTGCTGCAAGATTATAATCACGCCAATACCACTCATAAAACCCGACAGCACGGGATAGGGGATGTAGCGGACATACTTGCCTATCTTGATTAGGCCGAAGAGAATCTGAAACAGACCGCAGAACAAACCTGCCAGCGACATTCCTATCAACACGGCTGACATACTCTGCTGCGAGGCCCAGATGCCGCTGATGAGAGCTGCGGTGATGACTGTCATAGGACCGGTAGGGCCACTAATCTGGCTGTGGGTTCCGCCAAAAAGAGAAGCAAAGAAACCCAGAATGGTAGCTCCCA
>JAGCYL010000134.1 GCA_017960825.1 Bacteroidaceae bacterium
ATCCACGCTCGTTACAAAAAGATGCGTTCTCATTTTCATGAGAGTGCGCTAAGATTTCATGAGAGTGCGCTAAGATTTCATGAGAGCGCGCTAAGATTTCATGAGAGCGCGCTAAGATTTCATGAGAGTGCGTATATTATCTAACTACCTCGGTAAACTCCGGCTTTGCACCCGGCTCCTTCCCTACTGTTACGTAGATAGTGGAAGTGGTTTCTCCGCCGTTCATGCCGCGGCCTGTGACGGTGAACTTATAGTCGGTGCCGTCGGGGGTGCGGCGCTTGCCCACGGTCTGCGGTGTGCCGAGCGGGAACTGATAATTGGAACAGGCTGCATCGAAGATGGCGCGCTCCTTATCAGTCACAGGTTTCTGGGCAGAGTATTTGGGCAGTTTCTTCACCTTGCCGCGCTGGTATCCGTTCTCTATCAGAAAACGGTCGAGCTCCTTGGGGGCCGCTGCCACCCGGGCTGTGCGCACCCCATAGCCACGCTGTATCTTGGCGTTGGGCAACGCGGTGCGCAGTGCGTCGGTAGAGGTGTTGAGTCCGCCGCTACCAAAGGTACAGAAGGGCACTATGGTCTTGCCGGCAAAGTCCTGCTCTTTCAGGAGGGTAGCAATAGGCAGGGCGTATGTTCCGTACCAGATGGGATAGCCGAGAAACACTATGTCGTAGTCAGCAATCCGCGACTGCAGCGGCTTGATGGCGGGCAGTTCGCCACTCTCGCGCTCACGACGGGAGCGCTCTATAGTCTCCTGGAAATTGCCGGTGTAGGGCACCACGGCCTCCACAGCCTCTATGTCTGCGCCGAGTTGCTGCTGCAGCTGCTCAGCCACGGCCTTGGTGGTGCCTGTCTCGGAGTAGTAGAGCACCAGTATTTTCTGCGCAGTGGCAGCGGTGACAAATGCCATCGCTGCCACTGTTATTAAGAGCTTTTTCATAAAATTACAATTCACTGTCGCTGAGCTGGAAGGTATTGCCGCGCCTTACGTCGCCGGTGGTGAAGCCAAGCTTCAGCCACTTCATGCGCTGGGCTGAGGTGCCGTGGGTAAAGGTCTCAGGCTGTGAGTAGCCCTGCGCCTTCTCCTGCAGATAATTGTCGCCAATGACCTGCGCACACCGGATGGCTTCCTCCAGGTCGCCGTCCTCCAAGGAGGAGAACATCTTATTGTCGTGATGTGCCCACACGCCTGCGTAGAAATCAGCCAGCAGCTCCAGGCGTACGCTGATACGGTTGGCGTCCGTCTTGCTGACCTTCGACATCTGCTCATGGGCCTTACCCAGAGTGCCGAGCAGGTACTCCACATGATGGCCTACCTCGTGAGCAATGACATAAGCGTAGGCGAAATCGCCGTCAGCGCCGAGCTGCTTCTTCATGGAGCTGAAGAAAGAAAGGTCGATATACAGGCATTGGTCGCCGGAGCAGTAAAACGGGCCCATGCTCGACATTCCGTTGCCGCAGCGAGTCTGCACGCTGCCGGTGTAGAGCACCATCTTGGGCGGAGTGTAGGTCTTGCCCAGTTTCTTAAACTGCTCGGTCCACACATCCTCGGTGCCCGCCAATATCTGCTTGGAGAACTTAGCCAGCTCCTGCTCCTCAGCGGTAAACTCGCGCGGATTTGTGTTGGTCTCCTGCGCTCCGCTGGTGATACTGCTGAGGTCCACGGAGGAGATAATGCTGCTGAGGTCGCCGCCACTGAGTAGCATCATGACCACTGCTACCAATATACCGCCGAGACCACCAAGACCCGCCTTCTGCATGCCTGTCAAGCCGCGGCGGTCGTCCACATTGGTACTCTCGCGTCGTCCATTGAGTTTCATAGCCTATTTATTTAGATGTTGGTTTCTTCGCAACCACGTTTCTCCGCCAAAACATAAAGCAAGCTTTCTGTCTTTGGCTTAATCGAAACGTTAATTGGACAATAAAAGAAATATACTGAGATTCGCTTTACCGCTATTACTTTGCCCTGTTGACGTATGAGCCGTCGCGGGTGTCCACCTCAATGAGTTCGCCCTCGTTGATAAAGAGCGGCACTCTCACTGTAGCCCCTGTCTCCACTGTGGCGGGCTTGGTGGCATTGGTGGCGGTGTTGCCCTTCTCACCAGGCTCGGTGTAGGTGACCTTGAGCACTGTCTTGACGGGCATCTCAGCATAGAGGATTGTCTCGGTATCAGCATCGCTCACTACGTCCACGATGTCAGACTCCTTCATGAAGTTAACGCCAGTAATCAGGTCGCGGGCTATCACCACGTCGTCCCATGTTTCCTGGTTAAGGAAATGTAGGCTGTCGCCTTCAGCGTAGCTAAACTGATAGGGGCGGCGCTCCACGCGCACGTCCTCCAGAGCCTCACCGATATTGAAGCGGCGCTCCAGCACATTGCCGCTCACCACATCCTTCAGGGTGGTGCGCATGATTGTGTTACCTTTTCACGGCTTCACATGAAGGAAGTCGATGCAGAAATACAGCTTTCCGTCCATGCGGATGCAAGTACCTTTCTTGATGTCTTGTGATTTAATCATAATCTAATATGTTTTGTGTTTGAAATAACGATGATTATTGCAGCAAAGATACAAAGAATTCCTCATAAAAACCCAAATTGTCAGCTAAAAACAACACTTAACAACAAAAAAACGCATTTTTAGCGTATTTTTTAGTGGATAAAGTCCGCTGTAACAAAAAAAATGCTTAACTTCGCAGCCGCATTAAAGCAGAAAACTGAAAAAACACATACAATCATGAAGAGAACATTCCAGCCCCACAACAGAAAGCGCAACAATAAGCACGGTTTCCGTCAGCGCATGTCAACCAAGAATGGCCGCCGTGTGCTTGCTATGCGCCGCGCCAAAGGACGCAAGAAGCTTACTGTAAGCGACGAAGTACACGGCAAGAAGTAGCCCCACTCCGCCGCAAAATAACGATACACAGGCTCTCCCACCTACTCTGAGGGGAGAGCCTGTGTATTTTTCGCCCTCAAAAAATCAGTCTGGCATACTTCTTGCATTATAGGCACATTACATTGAACATTATACCTTATTATATATAATATGAAGAAGATTTATTCCGCTGAATTCAAGCGAGTACTGATACAAAGCCGCGCCGAGGCTATGCGCACCGGCGATAAACTCATCAGGCCCGAGCATTTCATACTCGGCATGCTGAGGGAGCCTAACAACGACTCATACGAGAGTCTCATCCGCCACTTCAATGACGTGGAGGCACTGCGTGTGCTTCTGCTCAACAGGATTAAGACTTACGACAAGGCAGAGGTGCTACCCTTCGATATGCCCAACGGAGCTATCTCACTCGATGCTGTGGCAGGCGCCGCCCTGCAAAACAGCATGATGGAGGCATCAGTGGTACACTGCGACAAAGTAATGTCGCCCCACCTGCTGCTGGCCCTTATCAGAAAGCGCGACAACTTCGTGGCTAAGACACTGGCCGAGGCAGGACTGGAGTACGAACAGCTGCGCGAACAACTGCGCGAGATGTATCATGTGGAGGACAGTCTCGACGAGGAGGATCAGTCCGAACAGGGTAAGGACGGAGGCCTGTGGAGCAGCAGTGAATTACGCTTTGAAAACACTTCCCACACCGCCGATGACTATGAAACCGACGATGACGAGGATGACGATGACGGGCGCTCCTATGCCGAGGAATACGCTGCCACCGACGGCAACAAAGCCAAAGGCAAGAGCAACAAGAAGCCCTTGCAGTTCCTTATAAAGTTCGGCACAGACTTCACCGCACTGGCTCTCAAGGGCAAGCTCGACCCCGTGGTGGGCCGTAAGACCGAAATAGAGCGCGTGGCTCAGATTCTCTGCCGCCGCAAGAAAAACAATCCCATCCTTATCGGCGAAGCCGGAGTGGGCAAGACGGCCATCGTGGAGGGCCTGGCGCAGCGCATCGTAGCAGGCAACGTGCCTGTCACCCTGCTTGACAAGCGACTCATTTCCCTCGACATGCCGGGTGTAGTGGCCGGCACCAAATACCGCGGTCAGTTTGAGGAACGCCTGCAAGGCATAATGAAAGAACTCAGGGAGCACCCCGAAGTGATACTCTTTATCGACGAGATTCACACTATTATCGGTGCAGGCTCTGCATCAGGCACAATGGATGCCGCTAACATGCTCAAGCCCGCCCTGTCAAGGGGACAGCTACAATGCATCGGCGCCACCACCGTTGACGAATACCGCAAGTCCATAGAGAAGGACGGAGCCCTGGAGCGTCGCTTCCAGAAGGTAATGATCAATCCCACCAGCATGGAAGACACACTGGAGATACTCAGCAATATAAAGGGCAACTACGAGGCTCACCACAACGTGAAATACACTGACGGCGCCCTCCAGGCATGCGTGAAGCTTACTGAGCGTTATATCTCCGACCGCAAGTTGCCCGACAAGGCTATCGACGCCCTTGACGAGGCAGGCTCGCGCAAGCATCTCTTCGACGTAGAGATGCCCGACGAACTTAAGAAGTTAGAACAGCAGATTGACATCCTGCGCACCGAAAAAGCCCTGCTGGCAGAGCAAAAGAAATACGCCGAGGCAAGCAAGGCACGCACACAACTCACAGAGCTCAAAGCCACCTTCACTCTCAAAAAGACCGAGTGGTTGCTCACACTGAAGGAGAACCCCAGCACCGTTGACGAGAAAGACGTGGAGCAAGTAGTGAGCATCATGAGCGGAGTGCCCGTGCATAAGATGGCCCAGGCCGAGAACATTAAACTCAAGGAACTCAAGACTGATCTCGCACACACCATCATCGCACAGGACAAAGCAATAGAGAAACTCATTAAAGCTATTACACGCAACCGTATCGGACTGCGCGACCCCAACAAGCCCATCGGCACCTTCATGTTCCTCGGCCCTACCGGCGTCGGCAAGACATTCCTTGCCAAGAAACTCGCAGAATACATGTTTGGCAGCGAGGAGGCACTCATCCGTATCGACATGAGCGAATACATGGAGAAGTTCACCACCAGCCGCCTCGTGGGCGCACCTCCGGGCTATGTGGGCTATGAGGAGGGAGGCCAACTGACCGAGAAGGTAAGGCGTCGCCCCTACTCCATCGTGCTGCTCGATGAGATCGAGAAAGCCAACAAAGATGTATTCAATCTCCTTCTGCAGGTAATGGATGAGGGACGCCTCACCGACAGCAACGGAGTCACCGTAGATTTCCGCAACACCATTATAATACTCACTTCCAACGTAGGCTCACGCAGTCTGCAGGACTTCGGCAATGCCATTGGTTTCAGCTCGCAGGGTGATGACAAGGCGTACGCTGAGCAAATCATCATGAAGGAGCTCAACAGACAGTTCGCCCCTGAGTTTATCAACCGTATCGACGACATAATCCTCTTCGATCAGCTCAGCCGTGAAGCCATCGGCAAGATAATTGACAACGAGCTTGCCATGCTCAACCTGCGCCTGGCTGCCCTCGGCTACACGCTTGAGATAGACAAGAAAGCCAAGGAGTTCCTTATCGACAAGAGCTACGATAAGAAATACGGCGCACGCCCCCTCAAGCGAGCTCTGCAGACGTACGTGGAAGATGGCATAAGTGATTACATCCTTGACGAGAGCATACCCAAGAGCGACAGTGGTGTAATACGCATTACGCGCAAAGCTAAAAATGAAGAACTCGTGTTTGAATAATATCTTATCCGACATACTGCTACACGCATAGCATATAAACAAGGCGGACACAGACCTTTCCATAGTCTCTGTCCGCCTTATTACTTTCCTCAGATCTAATCAGTGGAACAGCCTGATGCGCTGCTCCTCCTCCATACGAGTGATAAGCAGGGTGCCGTCTTTCTCTACTACGATATAGCCATCCAGCCCCTGCACCACTACCTCCTGCTCCGTAGTAGTATGTATGATACAGTTACTCGTTTCGTAGCACCGGATGTTCGGCCCTATCAAAGCATTGTTGTATTCATCCTTGGGCATCAGCTTGTGGAGCGAAGACCAACTGCCCACATCGCTCCAGCCAAACTCGTCAGGATAGACATATATCTCGTCGGCATGCTCCATGATGGCATAGTCCACGGAGATATTCTCGCACGTCGGGAACAATTCGTCAATCAGTCCCTGTTCTGCAGGTGTGCGGTATTGGTCGCGTATGCTTTCAAAGACAGATGCCATCTGCGGCTGATACACGCGGAAGGCGTTCACTATCGTTGAAACATTCCAAATGAAGATGCCCGAGTTCCAGAAATAATTGGGTTTCTGTATATACTCCTGCGCCACCTCCATATTAGGCTTCTCCTTGAACGAATCCACGCGATAGATGTTCTGATTCGTCAGAGTAGCATAACTCAGGTCGGCCTCAATATAGCCGTAGCCCGTCTCGGGACGGTCGGGGCGCATGCCCAGGGTAACAATAGCATCACTCTGTGCAGTAAATTCGAGAGTCTCTTTGATGGCCTGCCTGAACTTCTTGACATCCGTGACTGCATGGTCGCTGGGGCTCACCACGATGTTGCCGGTGGGGTCGAGCGACTTAATCACCCAGCTCACGTAGGCAATACACGGCGCGGTGTTGCGGCGACATGGCTCCAGCAGGATATTCTGCTCAGGCAGTTCGGGCAGTTGGCTGCGCACCTGTTCACTGAAAGACTTGGAAGTCACTACCCATGTGTTCTCCAGACTGCAAATGCCCTTGAATCGCTCCACAGTCATCTGCAGCAGCGACTTGCCCGTGCCCAGCACGTCCAGAAACTGCTTAGGCACACTCTCGCTGCTCATAGGCCAGAATCTACTGCCTATGCCGCCTGCCATTATTACCACATGAGTATGAGACATGATGGAAGTTGACGAGCTGTGATTCCTACTTCTTCTCCACCATCTCGCCCTTGATGCTGAGGCGAGTCATCTTCGTCTTTGCGTTAGACATCACCGTGACAACCTTGGAAAATGGTCCAAACACGCGACCCTTGCCATTGTAGGTAACCTTAATCTGGCCTGTCTTGCCTGGCTCAATTGGTTTGTCGGAGTAAGTAGGCACGGTGCAGCCGCACGAAGCCACGCATTGAGTAATCACCAGCGGAGCATCGCCCACATTAGTGAACGTAAAGATGCAGCTAACGAGCGCTTTGTCCTCGGTGAAAGAGCCGAAGTCGTGGGTCATCTTATCGAATTTGATTTCTGCCTGAGGCTCCTCGTTCACTGACTCTGGCTGCGTAGCCAACATGGGAGATAGGCTTAACAAGGACATTAGCAAGATGGAAAATGTACGTTTCATAGAAAATATGTTTTTGAATTACGGTGCAAAATTAGATATTTATTTTTAACTGACACTTATCTGACGAGTTTTTTTCTTTAATATGCCTCCGCGGGCCTGCAAGACTACACCATCTTGGATGCAAAAGTGAAGCAGTCGGGAAAAATGGTGGCGGCGTTATCTACAGGGCGAGTGAAGAGACCATAGACTGCCGAACCGCTGCCGCTCATGGAGGCATAGGCGGCTCCCATGTCATAGAGTGTCTGCTTGATGGCTGCTATCTGCGGATAACGACGAAAGACGGAGGACTCGAAATCGTTGAGTATTACATTGCGCCACAGTTTGACAGGGGTATTGAGTATCTGCTCATATAGACTTGTCTGCGGCTGACGAGGCACCACGCCGGCATAAGCTTCAGCTGTGGATACATGGATGGGTGGTTTGATGAGAACAAGATAATAGTCCTTAAGACTCAGCGTGAGTGGAGTGAACTTATTGCCAGTCTCTTCTGCATAGACTGCCTTGTTTCGGACAAAGAAGGGACAGTCGGCTCCAAAGGTGGCCAGTCGCTGCTCTATCTCCGCATCGGTAAGGTCGAGCTGGTAATAGTCGCGCAGGAGGAGCATCATCGCGGCTGCATCGCTGCTTCCACCGCCCAGCCCTGCTCCCGCAGGGATATGCTTGGAGAGGAATATGCTTGTTGGTGGCAGATTATATTCCTCGCGCATGGCCATAACGACACGCTCCACGATATTGGGACGGCCATCGCTTGGTATCTTAAGTCCGGAGAGTATGAACTCGTAGGGCTGGCGCAGATGGTTCGCTCGCTTGACTTCCAAGGAGTCGGTGAGGGGAATGGGATAGAACACGGTCTGCAAATCGTGGTACCCATCAGGCCGCTGCCTCACTACACGGAGCCCGATATTTATCTTTGCATTAGGCAGAGAATACATAGGTGCTATTAACTACTTTGTGTGCGAGAACTGGAAATCGGTAAGGCCTATGAGACGGTCGTAGCGCGAGCCGCGCTGGGAGTAATATACGAGAATGGTGTAACGGTTCTCGGTTTGGAAAAAATCGCCCTGTATCTCAGTCGTGGAGGGGACACGGCTACCCTTGGGTATGTATAAGTACTGATAATTGTAGTAGCCCATCTTGAGCAACTGTATGTTCTCATAGTACCCGCTGTCCACGTTATACTCCATCTTGTACTCAGGGGTCAATCGGTCATAGGTAAACTCACCGTTGAGATAGATGTCGCCCTTCAGGTCGGCCGGAGCCTCTAAACTGAAGTGTACGAAGATATAGTCTGCCTCAATGTCAGGCTCTGAGTGCTCGATATCATTGATATAGAAGGAACCGTTCTGATCTTCGTCATAGATATAGTTGCGGCCTACCTTGTCGGTGTACAGAGTGGCGTGATAATAGGGGTCAAACCAGCGTAGGTTGTCCATGCCAATGCCGCCATGCTTCAGCGTTGTCATCTCAAACTTGTGATACTCATTGCCCGCAGGGAAAATGAGCCCGTTGCAATGCTCCCATTGTAAACCTGTGGGTGTGATATAGTCAGGCTTGGGGTCATAAACTGCCGAGGAAGGACGCTTATTCTGCATTGCCACAGTGTGCACCTCGCTCTCAGGATAGTGGATATTGAGATTTGGCAGTGGTTGCACGGTGAAACAAAGCTGCTGGCTATGGGCATTAAAGTCTACGTCGGTATCGGTGGTTATGTGCGCAGAGACGCGTGCCCCATCCTCCAGGACATAGAACGGAATGACTATCACATCTTCTTCCTCGTCATCGTCATAGATTACGAGACGATAATTACCGGAAAGCCCAATTGCCGTCTGTTCGTTGGGGAAACGGAAACGATAGTTGGTATAGAGGACCGTAGTATTGATAGACTCCTCAAAATCCTCAATGGGGTCGTCACCGATGCCGCGCTTGATAAACTCAGAGGTGAGCAGGCGCTCATTCAGTTTCCAATTCCATGTCATTGGCTCCACACGATAACGCAGACGACGATACTCGTGACCCATAACATCGAAGGAGATGTATAATTGGTCGCGAGTGCCGAGCTCAATGTATGGCAGTGAGTTCCAGCGTCCGTTGCGCTCCACTTTTAGAGTGTGGATATCGCTGTCGTATATCTCAGGACACTGGCCGAATAGCATCACTGGCCATAGGAGCGCAATCAGCAGACTAAGCTTGCGGCCCATCGTGAAGGTTTTATATCAGTGCTTTTACCTGATTGATAACGTTTTCTGCCAAGGCATTGGCTTCTTCCTCAGTGGCTGCCTCTGCATAGACGCGGATGATGGGCTCTGTGTTAGAGCGGCGAAGGTGTACCCAAGCAGTGGGGAAATCTATCTTCACACCGTCGATATCGGTCACCTTTTCTTTCTTGAAATAGTCCTTTACAGAGCGGAGGATGGCATCGATATCCATATTGGGCTGCAGGTCAATACGGTGCTTGACTATCTCATAAGCGGGATAGGTGGAGCGAAGCTGACTCAGTTTCATCTTCTTCTTGGCCAGATATGTAAGTATCAGGGCTATGCCTACCAGAGCATCACGTCCATAGTGGGCAGCGGGATAGATAACACCGCCATTACCTTCGCCGCCGATGATGGCTCCGGTTTCCTTCATCTTGGTGACAACATTCACCTCGCCCACTGCTGCCGGGGTGTAGGTCGCACCGTATCGGGCTGCCACATCACGCAGGGCGCGGGTGGAACTGAGGTTGCTCACGGCATTACCGCGCTGATTCTGCAAGATATAGTCGGCCACCGTTACGAGGGTGTACTCCTCGCCGTACATGGTGCCGTCCTCGCATATCATGGCCAGACGGTCAACATCGGGGTCAACGACAAAGGCGAGGTCGTGGTCACCCAGTTTCATGAGATTCTTGATATCGGTAAGGTTCTTCTCTAACGGCTCGGGATTATGGCCGAAATTGCCGGTGGGGTCTGCATAGAGGCTGGTTATCTTCTCCACACCGAGTTGTTTAAGCAGGTTGGGGAGTATGATGCCGCCTACGGAGTTGACGCAGTCAAGAGCCACCTTGAAATGAGCGTTGCGTATGGCCTCAATGTCCACCAACTCCAGATTCTTGACCATATTGATATGCTTCTGACCAAAACTGAGGTCTTTGTAATACTTGCCCAGATTGTCAACGTCGGCATACTCAAACAGATTGGTCTGCTCGGCCATGGTCACAATCTCATGTGCCTCCTCTGCCGTGAGGAACTCGCCCTTCTCGTTGAGGAGCTTGAGGGCATTCCATTGGCGAGGGTTATGGCTGGCTGTAAGGATAATACCGCCACATGCCTCAGACATGGTTACTGCTATCTCTGTGGTAGGAGTGGTGGCCAGGCCGATGTTTATCACGTCAAAGCCCATACCCTGCAGCGTGCCGCATACTATCATGTGGACCATGTCGCCGGAGATACGGGCATCACGCCCAAGGACGATGGCATTGCTGGGAAGGTTGGATACTCGGCGGCGCTGAATGGCGTAGGCTGTTACAATCTTTACGATGTCAAGCGGGGTGAGCGACTCATCTACCTTGCCGCCGATGGTACCGCGGATACCTGAAATTGATTTGATAAGTGTCATGGTATGTAAAGTTTATAGTTTATAGTTAATAGTGGTTCGAAAGTTCATTTGTCGAATTTTGAGAGGTCAATGTCGGGCGGAGAGGAAACCTCGTCACCCACAGACAGCATACGATTAATTTTCTCTGGGCGGTCGAAGTAACCACCGTTAGTGAGGAAATAGCGGCCCTGCTCTACCCCACCGTTGAAATCAAGGCGCTTGCCCTTGTTGCCTGTATCGTCGCAAGTAAGAAAGGCTCGCTTGAAGGGCACCCATTCGCCGTTGACTCGATGCGCCCAACCGTCATGGTAGTATGCCCTGCGCGTCTTGTTACCCTGGGCGGGTGAGAAGTTTTCCAAGAACGAGTGGAGACCCGTCAGCAACTTCTTGGTATTTGGGCGACGGAGCGTAGAGAGGTAGAGCCACTTACCGGTATCGCTGTGGTACATCCACGCGCTGTAGTCAACCGAATGGCTGTCAACCCTGGCGGCATGGAGAAGGAACCGGTAGGTGTGATCGGCCTGCCAGCCTGCATCAATAAACGATTGTTTGCCACTACCCTCATTGCCGAAGTCTTTGGCGGTAACTCCCTCGCCATGGTCTATGACCTGCACCTTGTTCTCCGCGGCCACAGCATTGGGGTCATCGCTGTCCTCGGTGTTCCATACGGAGAACAGTGCATTGCGGCGGCCTCTGCCATTGTTTTGTATGCCGAAATAGCCTCCGCTGAAACCCAGTGCCATATAATAGGAGCCTTCTTGGTCGTACTCTGCGGGCACGGTAACACTGATGGTGGCCCAATCAACCTCAGCACCTCTGTCGCCGACACCGTAGTTTAGATGGCACGACGGGCCGCGCAGTCCGAAATAGATGTTCGTCTGCTCGTGGATGAATATCGGCTCCTTCTCTACGCCACTGACAGTGAGACTGTGGATTTTCACATTGCCACTTTTCAGGCGGTAGTGCAGAGCCATATAGCCATCCTTGGTGCTGCGGAACGAGGCCACCTTGTATTCTTTGGGCTGCTTACTGTCAATCTTGACCAAGGCAGCCTTCTGGCCCTCCACGCTGACCTCCACCTCGCCTTTTCCTTCGGCTATCGTGGCAAAACGAGGCTGTTCGCCCTCAACGAAATAGACATACGATGTGGCAGCCAAGCCCTTCTCCTCCGAAAGAGTCAGCTCCTTGTCCCTGCCATAGACGAAGCCGAAATTCGCACGGCTTACCTCGTCATAATATGTGTTGCCGCTGAGGGGAATCACATACTTATCCCCCTTGGCTGCAGCAGTGTGGGTAACAAGCGACGCCGCAACGACAAGAATCCAGAATATATGCTTGGCCATCTTCACTGTTTTAGGGAACAATTCTTATTTCTTTTGTGATAGTTGCCTGACTTTTTATTGCGCCGCCCATGAAATACGTAACCGTGCCGTTGGGAATGACACTCGTGGGCTTCTCCGGTGTACCACTCGCACCATAATTATAGTCCACATTGATAGTCAGAGTGTAACTGCCTGGCGTAGAGGGAACAAAGGTGCAGGTGGCATCGCTGTTGTCCAGCACATCTTTCAGATACGGTGCAAGCCCCGACACTTCGCTGTCAGTAGTCCACTTATAGCTGTAGCGGTAGATGCCGCTGCCCTTCTTGACCTGCACAAGGGTGGCCGTCACTTCCTTGCCGGCAACAATACTGCGGGCATTGACCTGCGCTCCGTTCTGAGTAAACACCACATCCTCATATACAGGCAGCACAACCTTATATTCATCGTCGTTGTCACACGATGTTGTCATAAACAATGCTGCCGTGAGCAGCGTAAAGAACAAAAATAGCTTCTTCATACCTTATTATATTTTCTTTGAGTTGCGAATATACCAATTTCTTTTTATACAACAGCTTTTTTACAGCATATTTAATGCAAATAGTCTTTGATTTCCCTGTACAGACGATACACCGGCAGCCCCATGACATTGTAGAAGCAGCCTTTTATCGACTCCACGCCCACCATGCCTATCCACTCTTGGATACCATAGGCGCCAGCCTTATCATAGGGGCGATAGCAACTGATGTAGTAGTCGATATCCTCTGCGCTCAATTGGCCAAACGTGACATCGGTGCTTTCATAGAAAGACTTGCTGCCCTCCTTGCTGCGCAGTGTGACGCCGGTAATCACCTGATGAGTCTTGCCGCTGAGCATCTGCAGCATAGCGCGAGCCTCTGCCTCATCTGACGGCTTGCCCAGCACCTTTCCCCCTGCCCATACGATGGTGTCAGCCGTGATAATCAAGGTATCGTCGGTCAAGGTCACTGCCGCGGCATCCGCCTTCAGTTTAGACAAATACACCGGTATCTCCTCTGGAGCCAGACTCTGAGGATAGACTTCCTCCACATGAGCCTCGCCAATGCGAAACACAAGGCCGAGGTCGCGAAGCAGCTGCTGTCTGCGCGGCGAATGACTGATAAGCCAAATGTCTTTCATCATTACTAATTCCTAATCCAGCCGCCTACCATCCGAAGGCAGTCTTATCCATGCACCACAATCCCTGGGCACGCAGCACCTGCTCTATCACATCGCGCACGCAGCCGTTGCCGCCCGTCTTGGGCGATACATATAGCGAGAGGTCTTGTATCTCTGCAGCGGCATCCTGCGGGCAGCACGGCAGACCGCACACCTGCATCACCTCGAAGTCAGGGATATCGTCACCCATATACAGCACCTCCTCGTCTTTGAGGTGAAGCCGTTCCACCACCTCGCGGTATTTCTTAATCTTCACGCCAGCCGACAGATGCACCTCCTTCACCCCCAGCCCCTCATAGCGGCGGGAGATGGCGGGAGAGTTGCCGCCAGTGATGATTATCACGTGCAGTCCCAGCTTTACCGCCAGTTGTATTGCATAGCCGTCCTTGATATTCACACTGCGCTGCGGAATGCCGTCCGGTCCTACGGGGATAGTCTCAGTGCTTAGCACTCCGTCAACGTCAAAGACAAACGCCTTGATTTTCTTTAGGTCATAGTCAATCATAATTCTTATCTCCTAACTTATAACTCCTAATACTGTTGCTCATTCGTATATAAATATCGCGGAGGTCAGGCCGGTTGTCAAGCAAATGTATCTGCCTGCCGATAACCGCGTCGTCTTCTCTCACGGCAGGCCCGGTCTGTGCCTCGCGCGGCGACAACACATTCAGTTTCTGCGTCGTTTCATTGATAAGTGGCAGCAGCGCAGAGAAGGGGATGTCAATCTGGCGTAGCACATCCTCCGCAATCACAAAGCAGTGGTTGGCAAAGTTGCAGGCAAACACGCTGGCCAGATGCAGCACCTTGCGCTGCTCACTGCTTAGACTGTACACATGCTCCGACACACTCTCCGCAAGCCTGTGCAGCACATCACCCTCTTCTTCAACAAAGAATGGTATCTCCGTATAGTCCAGCGCCTTGTCCTTGCTGAAAGTCTGCATGGGATATATCACTCCGCCATGCCTGAAACGCTCGTCCATCATCCTCTTGGGCAGGCTGCCCGCAGTATGCGCTATCACAGCCTTTGTCCTGCCAAGGCACTGCGCCAACTGCTGCGCCACATCCTCCACGGCATCATCCTTCACCGAGATAATGTAGGCATCAGCGTCCCTGTGCAGCTTCGCCATTTCTGTGGTGCATGGGCAACCCAGCTCAGCAGTTATAGCATTGAGAGCCCCTTCACTGCGATTCCACACCATCACATCGTGGCCCACGCTACTGAATGCCCGCGCCAGATGAGTGGCCACATTGCCCGCACCAAGGATTACGACTTTCATTCTTCGGCAGGATTACCATTTATTGACGTGCACTTTCTCCCACAGCAGTTTGTCCTCATTCTGCGGCTTGCGTTCCTGCGCCTTATAGCCCACGGCCACGACAGCCAGTACGCCGTACTGCTCAGGGATGCCAAAGGCCTCGCGTATGATGTCCTCGGCCATGGTGCCGTCCTCACGGCTGCGGTTCATTATCTCCACCCAGCATGAGCCGAGCCCCATGTCCTCAGCCTGCAGCATAAGCATAGTGCATGCTACGCTGGCATCCTCCACCCATGTCTCGCTGGCCTCCTTGTCCACAGTCACAATCACCGCCAGCGGTGCACCGGCTATTAGCTGCGCCCCCTGAGCCTTACTCTCTGAGAGCAGCTGCAGCTTGGCTTTGTCATCAACAAGGATAAACTCCCACGCTCTGCAGTTCTTGCCAGTGGGAGCCATCAGCGCGACAGTCATCAGTTGCTTGCGCTGTTCCTCCGTCACAGGCTGCTCAGTGAAGGTACGGATGCTGCGCCTCTTTTGTGCTAATTCTTTGAAAGACATAGTTTATAGTTGATAGTTGATAGTTTATAGTTGATAGTTTATAGTTATAGTGAAAATAGATAATGACTTTAATATTTTTAAGATTATGAAAAAAGTATTATTTTTAG
>JAGCYL010000135.1 GCA_017960825.1 Bacteroidaceae bacterium
GCCTCATCCTTCCAGTAGCCGCAAACTACCTTGCGAGGAACGCGCATGCGGGTGCAGATGTGTCCAAACTCAATATCACCGTGAGCGCTCTGATTCAGGTTCATGAAGTCCATATCCATCGTTGCCCAGGGAATCTCAGCGTTGTACTGAGTATGGAAGTGCAACATGGGCTTCTTCAAAGCCTGCAAGCCCTTAATCCACATTTTAGCAGGAGAGAAAGTGTGCATCCAGGTAATGATACCTACGCACTTCTCGTCGTTGTTGGCGGCGAGCATCACCTGCTCTACCTCCTTCGACGAGTTCGCCGTGCCTTTATACACAATCTTCACGGGGATGTTGCCTGAGGCATTCAAGCCCTCAACCATCTCCTTCGAATGTCCGTCCACGGCAACCACAGCGTCGCCTCCATAGAGCAACTGCGCACCAGTTACCCACCAAATCTCTAAGTCTTTAAACATAATTCTGAGCCCCCCTCTTATCCCCCAAAAAGGGGGAAGACCAATAGGGGCAATGGGTCTTTTAGTTATTAAATGAAAGTTAGTAATATCAAGTAGTGCAAAGATAGGAAAAATTGTTGAAACACGAAATATTTTAAGATTTCTTTATCGTACACTCATGAAAAAACCGAAGATCTACTCGAACCTGAGACGGGAGAGCAGGTGCATGGGCTGCTGACGGTAGTCAACGAACTGCCATTCGTCTATCATGTATCCTCCGTTGCGCTCTATGTTCTCCTCGGCTGCATCCTTGAAAGATTCTATGAGTTCCTCTGACGTGCGGAATGCAAACTGCGGCTCACTAGGAACCTTAACGAAGAGCGTATCGCTGCAGAGGTTGCAGTTGAGCAATGCCTCCTCTGCTTCTGTCCACAAGACGTGCAGTTCCTGTGCCGGCAAGTTGTCGTCTGAGGGCATTGGACACTCTGCTCCCTCCGTGTCTTCCACATTCTCTGTGTCCCCTTCGTCATCCTCGGAGGAAAAATCTGGGTCGTCGTATTCCTCAAAGCCATTGTCGCCAACCCCAATGCTCTCCAGCTCTTCACTGGTGGGCATGCGCACCAGGCCTCCAGTAGCAGCATCCAGTAGCTGAGTAAGATTGTAGACGAGCTGAATCCCCTTGAGTGGCTTGATGTTGTAGCTACCGTCTTCGAGGAAAAAGATCATGGTGCCTCTCATTTCCTGTCCGTGTCCGTAGATGATGGTGCCGGTCATATTGTCGGGCAGGTCCTTGGCATATCCGTCGCGATCGACGGCCATAGCTAGGTGGTAGCCTTGTTTGTCAAGACAGAGCGCGCGTGTCAGGCGTGTGAGCAGGTCTGAGTAGTGAACGATGTCTAAGCCACGTGCGTCTATCCACGCTGACATCTCGTTCGTGTCGAGGCCGTCGGAGGCAACGTCGCGAGCATAGTAGAATCCCTGCGGATAGACCTGTAGTACGGCGGTAGCCTCGGCATTGTCGTCATCCTCATCGGCGGTGGTCAGCTCCATATATTTTTTCAGCCACAGCCACTCTATCTCCTCCTTGTGCTCAGGCAGCAGGTCTTCCACGTAGGCGCGTGCCACCTGCTCCAGATTCTGCGTATCATAGTCCTCCATCCTCAACGCCTGCAGGAAGAGCCTGGCCATCTGCTTGCGGCTCACCTTCAGATGGTCAGGCAACTCCTCATTGTGATAGAGGTAGATGCTGGCCAGCAGGCTTGGAGAATAATCATCACCAAGCTGACAGCCCTTCATCAGGTAGTGTACAGCCTTGACAATGTCGGCCTCGTAGCCCAGGTTACCGTAATAGAGGTCTACACCCATGCGGTAGTAGGCCAGTGCCATGTGCCGCGACATAGCATAGTGCAGGTCGCGGTCTGTCACGTCGTGCAGGGCCTGCTGCTCTGACGGTGAGAGCTGCTGGAAGTCTTCGTCTGATATGTACCAGCTGAAAGCCTGCAGCACATCGTGCTTCTTTGCGGCTGCCAGTGCATTGGCCGTTTGGGCTTTGTCGCCCATTCCATCGTAGGTGACTGCCAAGTAGAAATAGCCCTCAGGATCACCGCGGTTTATGGCCTCCTTGAAGATAGATATGGCCTGCTCGGGGGCGTTCTCTTTGACTGCTCGCCCGTAGAGTGTCCAGTATATAGGGTCGCAATTGGGGTGCTTGTCTATGTGTCCCTTCAAGATGTCGGCCACCAACTCGGGCTTTGTCTCAAAGCCGTAGAAGCCATAGATGGTGCATAAAAGCGTGTAGTACTGCGCCATTTCACTGCCAAGCTTGTATGCATTGTCCATCATAGCAGCAAAGACTTCGGGTTGTGCTTTGTCGCCTTCAACAGTTCCGTTGAAGTACATACGTGCCAATGGCACGTAAGCATCGTGAACGCCATTGGTGGCGGCCCACAGCAGCTTTATCTCCGCACTCTTACGCAACTCATTGCTGTTGGCGGTGTAGAAGAGCCAACTGCCGTAGCCATAGGCACCGTAGGGGTCATCACTGGTGCGCAACCGCTCCACCATCTCGTCGGAGAGGCTCAACGTGCGCTGTTTGGTCATAAAATATTTCAAAAACTCACGGTCATGAGTAATGTTGAAGGTCGTAGTCATAGCTGAACTGTTTTCTTTCTCAGTTTCAGTCTCACACAATAGTCCCATGAACCGAAGCTATACCATCCGCTGGACCACTGCTCGCCAGGCTTCAGTGTGATGTCCTGACGGTAATGCTTGTCAGTGTAGAGATGAACGGCCTCGTCGTCGGCGCTCAGGAAATAAAACGTGTACGACTGGTAGCCGCCATAACTGTCTCTACAGTTTTGGGGGTGCCATTGGGGTGATTTATTCTCGATGAGCGCACTTACGTCACAAGTAAAGACATCGATGCCGCCCATGTCGCGACC
>JAGCYL010000016.1 GCA_017960825.1 Bacteroidaceae bacterium
CAGAACGTGTCGATTCCAGCAGGCATCGACGTGATGAAGATAACGCTGGAGCAGGCCATGGAACTGATAGACCAGAAGTCAGAGGCAGAGAGGAAGCGTCTGATGCGCTCGCTGCCCGGCGGAATAGACGTAATGAACGGACGCTATGGCCCATACCTTGTGTACAACGAGAAGAACTATCGTCTTACCAAGGCTCAGGCTGCTGATGTTAATGCTCTCACCGAGGAGCAGTGTCGCGAGATAATAGAGAAGGCCGACAGTCGCATTGCTCACGCTTCTGGCCGTGGTCGTCGCAGGAGATAACAGTCTATGCAGAATATTATCCTACTCGGTTATATGGGTGCCGGCAAGACCTCTGTCGGTAAAGCCATGGCGCGTAAGTTGGGTTTGGCTTTCTACGACCTTGACTTTTTTATCGAGGAGCGTTTCCGCCGCAAGGTAGCCGACATCTTTGCTGAGCGTGGCGAGGAGGGATTTCGCAAGATTGAATACAATATGCTGCATGAGCTTGCCGAGTTTGAGGATATAGTGTTAGCCGTAGGTGGAGGCACTCCCTGCTTTTTCGACAACATGGACTATCTTAACTCCAAGGGCATCACGGTGTTTATGAACGCTTCGCCCGAGATAGTGGTACGCCACCTCAAGATAAGCCATACGGTGCGACCGCTCCTTCAGCAAAAGCAGGGACAGGAACTGATAGACCACATACGTCGTCACATGGAGGAGCGTATGCCTTACTATCTGAAAGCCCAATATAATATCAATGTAGACATGTTGGACAGTTTCGAGAAGATAGACCAACTGGTGGAGCATATCTTGGCTACCATCGGTGAGCAAAAAAATAAGCTATGGCAAAATGGAGAATAGAGGACTCTGAAGAGCTTTACAACATCGGAGGCTGGGGAGTAAACTTCTTTGGTGTGAACAAGAAGGGACATGTGTATGTCACTCCCTGCAAGGACGAGGTGCAGATAGACCTCAAGGAACTTGTGGACAATCTCGTGACTAACCGCACCAAGCCCCCAATGCTGTTGCGCTTCCCTGACATCCTTGACAGCCGCATACAGAAGACAGCCTCATGCTTCGAGAAGGCTGCCAAGGAGTATAACTTCAAGGGCGAGAGTTTTATCATCTTTCCGATAAAGGTCAATCAGATGCGCCCCGTGGTGGAAGAGATTATCAGCCACGGCAAGCGCTACAACCTCGGTCTTGAGGCAGGCTCCAAGCCTGAGCTGCATGCTGTAATCGCTGCCAATATGGACAGCGACAGCCTTATCATCTGCAACGGCCATAAGGACCGCTCCTTCATAGAGCTGGCACTCTTGGCGCAGAAGATGGGCAAGCGCATCTTCCTTGTGGCAGAGAAGTTTGAGGAGTTGGAAACCATCGTCACCACGGCATCCTCGCTCAATCTGCGTCCGCATATTGGCATACGCATCAAACTCGCATCCTCTGGCGCAGGCAAATGGGAGGAGAGCGGTGGCGATGCCAGCAAATTTGGCCTTGACTCCAGCGACCTGCTCCGGGCATTGGAGTATCTGCGTGAGCATCAGATGGAGGATTGCCTCAAGCTGATGCACTTCCATATCGGCAGTCAGATAACTAAGATACGTCGCATACAGTTTGCCCTCACTGAGGCTGCACAGTTCTATGTGCAGTTCCATAAGATGGGCTTCAACATAGAGTTTGTGGATTGCGGTGGCGGACTGGGCGTTGACTACGACGGCACCCGTTCTTCCAATAGCGAGAGCTCCGTCAACTACTCTATCCAGGAGTATATCAACGACTGCCTCTACACCTTTGTGGAGGCCAGCGACCGCAACCAGATACCTCATCCCAATATCATCTCCGAGGGAGGCCGCTCGCTCAGCGCCCACCACTCGGTGCTCATCCTCGAGGCGTTTGAATCCACTCAGCAGCCCTCCATGGACGAAGAGTGGGAGGCATCGCCCGACGACCACAAACTTGTGCGCGACCTCAGCGAGATATGGGACAAAGTGTCCGCTCGCTCAATGCTGGAGGACTGGCACGATGCCGAGCAGATACGCGAAGAAGGCCTTGACCTCTTCCGCCACGGGCTGATAGACCTTAAGACACGCGCCCAGATAGAGAGTGTCTATTGGAGCATTACCCGCGAGGTCAATGCCATAGCCCATAGCCAGAAGCACATGCCTGACGAACTGCGCAAGCTCGACCGCATCCTCGCCGACAAATACTACTGCAATTTTTCCATCTTCCAGTCGCTGCCCGACTCGTGGGGAATCGACCAGTTCTTCCCTGTGATGCCCATCCATCGACTCAACGAGAAGCCCGACCATAACGGCACGCTGCAGGATATCACCTGCGATAGCGACGGCAAGATAGAGACCTTTGTATATAACGGCCGGCAGACCACCTATCTGCCGCTCCATGCCCTCAAGCCCGGGGAGCCCTACTATATCGGAGTGTTCCTCGTGGGAGCATATCAGGAGATATTGGGAAATATGCACAATCTTTTTGGCGACACCAACGCCGTGCATGTCAGCGTTAATAGCGACGGCACCTACAGCATCGACCAGATTATCGATGGTGAGACAGTGGCCGATGTGCTGGACTACGTGCAGTATGACCCCAAGCAGCTCGTGCGCCGCCTGGAGACATGGGTGGACAAGGCCGTAGCCGAGGAGCGTATCACTCCGCGTGAGGGACAGGACTTCCTCTCCAATTTCCAGCGCGGACTATACGGATATACCTATTTGGAGTGACGAAATAAGAGTTGCAAATGGAGAAGTTGACGATAGTAAAGGTAGGCGGCAAAGTAGTGGAGGAGACTCAGTCGCTCAGTCATCTGCTTAGAGCGTTCTTTCAGATAGAGGGGCGTCGCATCCTTGTGCACGGTGGCGGTCGCACAGCTACACAAGTGGCCGCTCGTCTTGGCATAGAGACGCAGATGGTCAACGGGCGCCGCATCACCGATGCAGAGATGCTCCGCGTAGTCACCATGGTCTATGGCGGGCTCGTCAACAAGAACATTGTGTCGCAACTCAACGCACTCGGTGTCAAGGCTCTCGGCCTCACAGGAGCAGACCTCGGCATCATACGCAGTCATCGCCGCCCACCGCTGCCTGACGGCACTGACTACGGCTTTGTGGGCGATATCGACAGCGTTGATGCAGAGGCCATCCGCACCCTGCTGGAGGGCAATATGCTGCCAGTCATCGCACCCCTCTCCCTCGGTGCCGACGGTCAGTTGCTCAACACCAATGCCGACACCATAGCAGCCTCCGTGGCAGAGGCCATGGCGGCCCTCTACAATGTTACGCTCATCTTCTGCTTTGAGCATAAGGGAGTGCTCCGCAATCCCGATGACCCTGACAGCGTCATCCCCCGTATCGACAGCCACAGCTATGAGCAACTCAAGGCTGACGGCATAGTCAGCGGAGGCATGCTGCCCAAGCTTGACAACAGCTTTGCAGCACTCCGCGCAGGAGTGAAGCGAGTAGTCATTACCCGCGCCGACCAGATAACAGACAATACAAAATCTACAATCATACAGATATGAAAAAGTCAATAACCCTCTTCTTCGCAATGGCGATAGCCATATCGACCCTTGCCATCCAGCCCGAGAAAGTAAAGCCCGTCAAGAACATCATCCTTATGGTCACCGACGGCACCTCCATCAGCGCAGTCAGCACAGCTCGCTGGCTCAAGGTCTATCGCTCAGGTAGCGCAGCCAACCCCGTCACACTCAATATCGACCCGTGGCTCTGCGGATACGTGCGCACCTGCAACTCCGATGCTCCTATCGGCGACTCCGCCCCCACCACCTCATGCTATGTCACCGGCCACCTCAGCCGCTCCGCATACATAGCCACCTTCCCCCCCTACAAAGGAAAGGACAACATAGAGCCCGTAGACTCCACCCGCGCCTATGCCCCCATGGCCACAATCCTTGAGGCAGGCCGCCAGCTGCAAGGCAAAGCCCTCGGCATGGTATTCACCTGCCAGTATTGCCACGCCACTCCCGCCGACTGCTCCGCCCACTACTACAACCGCGGTGCCGAGCAGCTCCTTGCAGACCAGACCGTACACAATGGCTTCGACGTAGTCATCGGAGGCGGCAACTACTACCTCACTCCCCAGAGCGAGGCATACCTGCGCTCCAACGGCACCAACGTCTATCGCAACGACCTGCAGGCCATGCGCTTCGATCGGAGCAATAAGATGTGGGCACTCTACGGCGACGTCGATATGGACTACGACATAGACCGCAACCCCGACGAGCAGCCCTCGCTTGCCGAGATGACACGCACAGCCATCGACAAGCTCAGCAAGGACAAGGACGGATTCTTCCTCCTCGTGGAAGGCTCCAAGGTTGACTGGGCAGCCCATGCCAATGACCCCGCAGGCCTGCCCAATGAGTTCCTCGCCTTTGACGAGGCGTGCGGCGTGGCCCTCGACTTTGCACAGCGCGACGGCAACACCGTCGTCATAGTAGTGCCTGACCACGGCAACAGCGGCTTCAGCTTCGGGCGTCGCGACCTCGGCGACTACAGCCGCAAGAGCCTCGATACCCTCCTCGGCCCTGTTGACAAATTCAAGCGCACAGCCGACGGTATGGAGGCACTCATCAACTCCCAGCCTTTCGACAGCCTGCGCAGCCTCTTCAAGCAGTACGAAGGCATCGACCTCACACCCGAGGAATACTCACTCATCATCAACAGCAAGGACTACAGGCAGAGCCCCATACCCGAAGAGATGCGCAAGTCCGACAAGACATCACCCCTCTACAGCTCCTACCTCTCAGGCATCATCACCAAGATACTAACCAGGTACACCCCCTTTGCATGGACCACAGGCGGCCACACGGGCGAAGATGTCTTTCTGGCCGTATATAACCCCCACAACCAGCGCCCCCTCGGCTACACCACCAATGTGCAGCTCGCCCATTACATACAGAAGCTATGGAATATGCACGGCAAGATGGACACCTTCACCGACCAAATCTTTGCCCGCCACACTGACGTCTTCGTCGGCTATGATATCACCATCACCAAGAGCGAGGAGCAGAACGTATGGCCGGTGCTCACCGTCACCAATCCCCGCAACGGCAACACACTCACCGCCTATGCCTTCAGCAACATAATAGAGGTCAACGGCAAGCAGGAGCAGCTGCCCTCAGTAGTCACATACGTGGACCGCAACGATATGTTCTATCTGCCCCGCAATCTCGCCGACAAACTGAAATAAAAACAAGCAGACGAGAAGAAAGGTATAAGAGTTTCTCCGCAAGAGAGGAATTTTATCCCGCATCGCGCAGAATTTATCCCCGTGCGGACAGACTGTGCGATGCGGGATAAAAGGTTTTCCAATAAGGGAAAAGAATTTGTGCCCTGAGAAAACCCCAGGTCGATGGGACATATTTTTCGGGAGAGTTTGCGAGAAGATTCTTTGTCTGCCCATTCTGCAGAGTCGATACGGAGACTTTCTGTCTATCAAAAAAATTCTCTGCATTGGTTTGGCCGTTTGCAGAAGTTATGGTAATTTTGCACCGCAAAGTTTAGAGGTGGACAGATTTGTGCTGATTGCAACCACTGGAAAAAATGCTAAAACACGGCTCTCTATCTTCTATACTGCGCTATGTTTAATTATTTATAAGGTATAAAAGATGAGTTACTTATTTACTTCAGAATCCGTAAGTGAAGGTCATCCCGACAAGGTGGCCGACCAGATAAGCGATGCCGTGCTCGACAAGTTGCTGGCCTATGATCCGCAGTCGCACGTGGCCTGCGAAACTCTTGTGACTACCGGTCAGGTGATAGTGGCCGGCGAGGTGACCTCGGATGCTTATATCGACATCCCCCTCGTGGCACGCGAAACGATTAGGCGCATTGGCTACACTAAGTCGGAGTATTGCTTCGATGCTGACAGCTGTGGAGTGCTTAATGCCGTGCATGAGCAGAGCCCTGACATCAATCGTGGTGTGAACCGCGAGACAAAGGAGGCGCAGGGCGCCGGTGACCAAGGCATGATGTTCGGCTATGCCACTAATGAAACGGATAACTATATCCCCGTGACACTGGATCTCAGCCACCTGATAGTAAAGACGCTGGCCGATATCCGGCGCGAGGGGAAGGTGATGACCTACCTGCGCCCTGATGCGAAAAGTCAGGTGACGGTGGAGTATAGCGAAGAAGGCATCCCCCTGCGCATTGCCACTATTGTGGTCAGCACTCAGCACGACCAATTTATGGATGACGACGAGGCTATGCTTGCGCAGATCAAGGCCGACGTAATTAATATCCTCATACCGAGGGTGAAGGCTCAGATCAGTTCGGAGAAAGTGCTGAAGTTGTTTGACAGCAAAATTAACTATCACATCAATCCCACAGGTAAATTCGTGATAGGGGGGCCTAATGGTGACACTGGCCTCACGGGCCGCAAGATAATTGTGGACACATACGGTGGTAGAGGCGCTCACGGCGGTGGTGCCTTCTCGGGCAAAGACCCCAGCAAGGTGGACCGCTCGGCTGCCTATGCTGCACGTCATATTGCAAAGAACATGGTAGCGGCAGGTGTGAGCGACGAGATACTGGTGCAGTTGAGCTATGCCATCGGCAAGGCAGAGCCTGTGAGTGTGTTTGTGGACACATGTGGCAAGAGCCATGTGGACATGAGCGACGGCGAGATTGCAGAGAAGGTGAAGAAGCTATTCCGACTGACTCCTAACAGTATCATCAACAACCTGCAACTGCGCAAGCCTATCTATGAGGAGACGGCATCTTACGGCCACATGGGGCGTGAACCGAAGAAGGTGGTGAAGCATTTTTCCAGTCGCTACAACAATGGTGGAGCAGCCAATGGTCCTAAGGAACTGGATATTGAGGTGGAACTCTTTACTTGGGAGAAACTTGACCGAGTGGAGGACATACGTAAAGAGTTTGAAATTAGGGATTAGGAATACCCTCTATTTCCTCACCTAAAAAGTAACATTAAGAATGAGCAAAAACCTTTGTGTATTTTGTGCGTCGAGCGCACATATCGCTGACAAATATAAGAAGGCGGCATATGAACTGGGCAGGCTGTGCGCCAAGCACGGCTGGATATTGGTGAACGGTGCAGGCTTCGAGGGACTGATGGGCGCCACGAGCGACGGATGTCAGGCAGCTGGCGGCAGAGTGGTGGGAATCATTCCGCGCTTTATGGTCGACAACGGATGGATGCGCCAAGGCCTCGATGAAGAGGTGATAGCCAAGGACATGGCTGAGCGCAAGCAGTTACTACGCGACAGGGCTGACGCAGTGCTGGTGCTACCGGGCGGACTGGGCACGATGGAGGAAATGTTTGAGACCATCACTCAGAAGCAGCTTGGCATATTCCGCAAGCCTATATTCATATTCAACCAAGACGGCTACTATAACCGTCTCGTGGCATGGCTCGACCACTGTGCCGAGGAGCATTTCCTGCGCTACGAGGGTGACGATGCTCTGTGGACCGTGGTGAGCAGCGTGGAGGAAGTGTTTGAGAAATTAGGAGTTTAGGAGTGATGCTTCAAAATCCCATAGATAGTGATGCTGTCAGCAGCATGATGGCTGACAAACTTGGTTTCTTCAGCGGAAGCGAGTGGGCGGGTCGTGACAGCGTGGTGCATTTTGTGGGAGTCAGCGGTGAGCCAGTGCCCTACAATTTGGACAATGATGTATTTGTTACGGCCACACTGCTGGCATGTCTGTTTATAGCGTGCTTTGTGGTTAGCCGCTCTATTTATGCGCTGGGACTGCAGGCAAAGAACTTCTTCCGTCTGCGCGACCGCAGCGAGGATTTCTCGTTGAAATCGGAGAGCGAGGTGAGAGGAGGACTGTTTGTGGTGCTGCTGGAGGGGTTTGTGCTGGGATTGCTGTTTTTCTCCTTTTTCACGATGCAGTCTGGCAGTCCGACCCTGTCGGTACCGCCATACATGCTGCTGCTGGCCAATATCGGCATAGTGTTTGTGTACCTTGTGTATAAGTATGGTGTGCTGCAGTTATTCAACTGGACTTTTTTTAGCAGCGGAGACCGCCAGGCGTGGATGCGCGGATATAATCTGATAGCCTTTGGGAAGGCGCTGACTATGTTGGTTCTGACGATGGTTGTTTTATATGCAAAATTGCCAATTTCACTTTGCATTTATATATTCCTTGGCTTACTGGGAGTGTTTGAACTGCTGGTATTGTATAAGACTAAGCAAATCTTTTTCGGTTCTATTGTTGGTCTTGTTCCCGCAATTTTGTACTTTTGCACACTGGAATTGCTACCCCTGCTTTTTTTGTGGGTGATACTCGTGCAAACGAACGTTTCGATTAAGCTATAGACAGAAAGTGTGCTTTGTGTTATGGCGGAGAAACATGATTGCGAAAAAACCAACAATTCTTTGTTGATAAAATTTGAAGTAGATTATAGAGTAGAGCGATGATAAAGAAGATACTTGTTTCCCAACCTAAGCCGTCGTCTGCCAAGTCTCCTTATGTGGAGTTAGCAAAGAAGTATGGAGTTGACATAGAATTTTACTCGCTGATAACTGTAGAGCGTCTTACTCCCAGGGAGATACGTGCACAGAAAGTGGACATCCTTAGCCATACAGCAGTGGTGTTTAACTCAAAGCAAGCTATTGACCACTTCTTTTCTTTGTGCAAGGATATGCGTATCAAGCTGCCCGACTCAATGAAGTATTTCTTTATCTCGCAGCAGGTGTCGCTCTATGTGCAGCAGTATGTGCAATACCGCAAGCGCAAGATATTCTACGGCAAGAGCGGACTGTTGCCCGACCTTGTGGATGTGATGCAGAAGCACAAGAAAGAGTCGTTTCTCATTCCTCAGAGCGATGTTCACAACAAGGAAATCTCGCTGTTACTCGACAGCAAGGGCATACAGCATACCGACTGTGTGATGTATCGTACTATCAGTGCGGAGATAGACAAGAGCAAGCCTTTTGACTACGACATGATAGTGTTCTTTACTCCCAGCGGGGCAAAGTCGCTGGTTGATAATTTTCCTGACTATAATCAGGGAGATACGGTGTTTGCCTGTTTTGGTGAGAAAACTGCCGCCAAGCTGGAGGAGTTGGGCTTCCGCGTAGATATCAAGGCCGTGCAGGGAAAGGGCCTGTCGATGGCCAGTGAGATAGACAACTATTTGGCTTCAAAGTAAGGGCAGCAAGCCAATGTTTCGCTTTCCCAAAAGAGAACGTATATTTTTGCTCAAGGAGATAGAAGGTCTGTTTGAGCGTGGACGCAATAGCAGAGTGCAGTGCATGCCGCTGCAGGCAGTGTGGCAGTTGCGACCGTGCCCTAATGATGGAGTCACGGCGAAGACCGAGCCTGCGGTAAAGGTGATGATGTCTGTAGCCAAGAAGCGTCTGCGTCATGCCGTGGATCGCAACCGCGCTAAGCGGCAAATGAGAGAGGCTTACCGCCTGCAGCATCAACAACTGTCTGAAGCTGTCAGTGCCCGAGGGCAGCAGATGCTTGTGGCTTTTGTGTGGCTGAGCGATGAGGCGGAATCTACGGAGCGTGTCTTTGAGGCTATGCGTCAGGTGCTCGGAAAAATAATTGAAAGATTGAACGTTTCGATTAAGCCATAGACAGAAAGCTTGCTTTGTGTTATGGCGGAGAAACGTGGTTGCGAAGAAACCAAGGATTGAAGAGCCTATACCTCATATTACATAAAATATCTGCAGCCATATCCTGGCTGCTGATTTTGCCTATACGCTTCTATCAGAAGTGTATATCTCCTCTTACGCCTTCTTCTTGTCGCTTCACACCTACCTGCTCGCAGTATGCTGTGGAGGCACTGCGCAAGCACGGCCCCCTGAAAGGAATGTATCTTGCTATCCGCCGCATACTGCGCTGCCATCCATGGGGCGGCAGCGGATATGACCCTGTGCCGTAGGTTCCCACATCTTCCTTAGCTTCTAAAGGAAATCCTAATTTCGAAATTCTCACTTCCAATTCCTAAATCTTATTAAAAAAACTTAATTGGCAGTTTTGCCCTATAGGGAATTGGTCGTTTGAGTTATTTGTCGTAAATTTGCGGTCAATAATTCTAAACGAAGAGAAATATGGGTATCACTTCTATAGTACGACCAATATTTAATAAGAGATATAAGAGTCTGTTGTGCAGTGAGCAATGTGCCGATGCCGAACAGCAACAGTTGCTGCAGAGAATGGTGAAGCAGGCTTGTTGTACCGAATGGGGCAAGAAATATGACTTCTCTACTGTAGAGAGTTACGATGATTTCAGGAGCCGTGTTCCTGTTACCACTTACGAAGAACTGAAAGGTTTTATCGACCGCATGCGCCACGGAGAGAGGGATGTGCTATGGCCTGGCACGGTGAAGTGGTATGCTAAGTCATCTGGCACCACCAACGACAAGAGCAAGTTTATACCCGTGAGCCGTCAGGGACTGAAAGACACACACTATCGGGGCAGCGAGTGCGTGGTGACATATTATTTGCACAACAATCCCGACAGTCGTCTATTTGACGGACGTGCCCTCATCCTCGGCGGAAGTCATGAACAGAATTATGATGTGAAAGAGAGTTTGGTGGGCGACCTTAGCGCTATACTGATTGAGAATATCAGTCCGTTAGCCAATTTGGTGCGTGTGCCCAAGAAGAGCACGGCGTTGCTGGCAGACTTTGAGGTGAAGCGCGACCTGATAGCCCGCGAGGCTATGGGCAAGAACGTGACAAACCTGAGCGGTGTGCCTTCCTGGATGCTGTCGGTGTTGACGCGACTGCAGGAGGTGACGGGTCAGCACGATATTTCTGCGGTATGGCCCAATCTGGAGGTTTTCTTCCACGGCGGTGTAGCGTTTACGCCTTATCGCGAGCGATACAAAGAGATAGTATCATCGCCGAAGATGCACTATATGGAGACATATAATGCCAGCGAGGGATTCTTCGGAGTGCAGAACGACCCCAATGACACGGCAATGCTACTGCTGACAAACCTGGGTGTGTTCTACGAGTTTATTCCTCTAGAGGAGGTGGGCAGTACCGAGCCCCACGCCGTGCCGCTATGGGAGGTAGAGACCGGACGCAACTATGCTATGGTGATTTCTACCACCAGCGGATTATGGCGCTATCAGATTGGTGATACGGTGAAATTTACAAGTGTAAGGCCTTATAAGTTTCATATCACAGGGCGTACCAAGAGTTTCATCAATGCCTTTGGGGAGGAACTGATTGTAGACAATGCAGAGAAGGGATTGGCCGAGGTGTGCAGTGAGACAGGCGCCGAGGTGGCAGAGTATACCGCGGCCCCTGTGTTTATGGATAGCAATGGTAAGTGCAGGCACCAATGGATAATAGAATTCCGCAAGGAGCCGCAGGACATAGGCGTTTTTGCAGAGAAACTGGACAAGGCTCTGCAGCGCATAAACTCCGACTATGAGGCTAAACGCTATAAGGACATCACCCTGCAGCCGCTGGAGATAGTAAAGGCTCCTCGGGGAATGTTTGACCAATGGCTCAAGAGTAAGGGCAAACTGGGAGGACAGCATAAGGTGCCCCGCCTATGCAATGACCGCAAGATAGCAGATGAGATTCTTGCCATGATTGAGAAGAGTTGAAGAATTAAAGAAGAATTGAAGAATTGAAAAATTGAAAAACCTATCATATATATTGTTCTTGGCTGTGCTGCTGACGGCATGCGCCCGTCCCGGTACTCCCGACGGCGGTCCCTTTGACGAAACTCCGCCTCGGGTGGTGGGTGCCAACCCTGCGGAGGGGGCTGTGGGTGCTATGCCCAAGACGATAGAGATTTTCTTTGATGAATATGTGAAGCTGGAGAATGCCTACGAGAAGGTCGTGGTGTCGCCTCCACAGATGAACCAGCCGGAGATTGCTGCCAACGGCAACAGGATTAAGGTCAAACTGTTGGACTCGCTCAAACCTAACACTACTTATACCATTGACTTCAGCGATGCTATAGTGGATAACCACGAGGGCAATCCTATGGGCAAATATTCCTACTCCTTCGCTACGGGTGACAGCATCAGCAACATGGAGGTGAGCGGCAAGGTGCTCAATGCTCGTAACCTGGAGCCCATAAAGGGTATCCTCGTGGGGCTGCATGCCGACACCGCTGCAACGGCGTTCACCACCAAGCCTTTTGACCGCATGGCGCGCACCAACGGTAGCGGTGAGTTCACGATAAAAGGTATTGCCCCGGGTCACTACAGGGCGTATGCGCTGCAGGATGCTGACGGTGACTTTATCTTCGGGCAGAAAAGCGAGATGCTGGCTTTCAGCCGTCGCGACATCTGTCCGCGCAGCTTCCCCGACCAAAGGGCTGACACTGTATGGCGCGACTCTACTCATATCGACTCTGTCAGGATGGTGAAGTTCACGCACTATGTGCCCGACGATATTGTGTTGCTGGCTTTCGCTGAGAGCACTCTCGACCGCCACCTGCTAAAGACTGAGCGCAAGGTGCCCGAACATTTGGATGTGTTTTTCACTGCTCCTTGTGAGGAAAAACCGGTGATAAAGGGTCTCAACTTTGACGAGAGCCGATTGGTAGCTGAGCTTTCTGCCAAGAACGATACCGTGATTTATTGGATTAGCGACACGGCATTGGTGCACACCGACACTCTCAGTGCTGCGCTTACCTATTTAGAGAATGACTCTCTGGGCAATCTTGTGAGTCGCACCGACACGCTGCAGTTTGTGTCCCGACTGCCTCGCAGCCGCCAGCTCAAGATGGAACAGGAGGCTTACAAGGAATGGCAGCGTACGCAGGAGAAACTGAGAAAGAGGGGTAAGGCCTACCAGACTGTGATGCCGTTGCCGCCACTGAATATCAGCAGTAACGGCAATGGCTCGCTTGACCTGTACGACAATATACGGTTCTCTTCACCGGAACCCTTGAGCAGTATAGATACGTCGAAGTTCCATCTTTATGTCAGGCAAGACTCTCTCTATCTGCCTGCCGACTGCGAGGTGGAAGCCAGCCCGGGACGCACGATGCAGTGTGTTCTCTACGGAGAGTGGCGATCGGAGCAGCAGTATCTGCTACGCGTGGACTCTGCTGCCATGGTGAGTATCTATGGCAAGGCTTCGCCAAAGATGGAGCAGCGTTTCACTATCCCTTCGCTCGACAAATATTGCACCTTTACTGCTACGCTGGTGGGTCGCCACGACACGCTGGCCATAGTGCAGTTGCTCAACAGTAGTGACAACGTGGTGCGGGAAGAACGCTGCAAGGATGGAAAGGCAAGTTTCTTCTTTGTCAATCCGGGCACATACTATATGCGTGCTTTCCTCGACCGCAACGGCAACGGTCAATGGGATGAGGGCAACTATGCCGATGACAGGCAACCGGAAGAAGTGTATTATTTCTCTTCCTCCCTCTCCTTGCGTGCCAAATGGGACCAAGAGCAGGAGTGGAACTTGCAGCGTACACCGCTGGTAAAGCAGAAACCCGACAAGATAACCAAGCAGAAGCCCGATAAAGAGAAGAAGATACAGAATCGCAACATAGAGCGTGCAAAGCAGTGGCGTACAAAAGAAGAAGTTAAGTAGTTAAGCCGAATGAAAAATAGATATAAGATACTGCTCCTGGGCATAATGTTCAATGTTCAATGTTCAATGCTCAATGTTGTCAATGCCCAGAATGCCTTTCAGCCAGGCGAGCAGTTGGAGTACAGTCTTTATTACAATTGGAGTTTTGTATGGGTGAAAGCTGGTACTGCTACGCTGACAATAAAGAACTCCACTTACGGTGACAATGCGGCCTACCTTACTCGTCTCCTTATGCGAGGCAGCAAAAAGGCTGACGGCTATTTTGTCTTGCGTGATACTCTGACCAGCTATGTAAGGGCAGATAACCTGCAACCTCTATATTATGGCAAGCGTGACATAGAGGGAAAGAAGAGGAAAATGCGCGAGGTGTGGTATTCCTACCAAGGCACCAACTGTCGTGCCCGTCAGCAGTATGTCCATTCCAGCGGGCGCATTACCAACAAGGATGAAACGCGCACCCAGCAGATATATGATATGCTCAGCATAATGCTTAAGGCACGCAATTTCAATACAGCGGGGTGGACGAAGGGCAAGCGTATTAACTTTTTAATGACCGATGGCAACGGAGTGTCAAAGCAAAGCCTTATATACCGTGGCAAGACCAATGTGAAGATGCGCGACGGAAAAGCTACTTACCGATGCCTGCAACTTTCGTTTGTGGAGGAGGACGACGGCGATGAGCGCGAGGTGATAACCTTCTTCGTGACCGATGATGCCAACCATGTGCCGGTAAGGCTTGACATGTATCTCAAATTTGGGTCGGCAAAGGTCTATCTTACGCAAAGTAAAGGGCTGAAAAACCCAATTGGAGCACAAATCAAATAGATTTGTGCCTTTTTGTGCAATAAAAGGTGGGAGTAATCATTACTTTTCATTACCTTTGCATGTGAAATAAATAACAATCCTAAAAATTATAAACAATATGGCATTTACCCGCATTACCGCTGCCGAGGCTGCCGCACTTATTAAGAATGGCGAGACAATCGGACTCAGCGGCTTTACCCCGGCAGGCGCTCCTAAGAGTGTGCCCGCAGAGATTGCACACAAGGCAGAGGCTGAGCATGCAGCCGGCCGCCCTTTTATTATTAACATTCTTACCGGTGCCAGCACAGGCCAGAGTTGTGATGGCGATCTTAGCAATCAGCACGCCATAGGCTTCCGCGCACCTTATACTACCAACTCAGACTTCCGTCGCCATGTCAACGCAGGTGAGATAGCTTACTCAGACCTCAACCTCTCCAACATGGCAACTCAGATACGCCAGGGATATCTTGGAGATGTGCACTGGGCAATCCTCGAGGCATGCGAGGTGGAGGTTGTGGGCGATAAGGCTCGCATCTACCTTACCGCTGCCGGTGGCATCAGTCCTACTGTAGGCAGGCTCGCTAAAAATGGTATTATTGTGGAACTGAACGCTTTCCACAGCAAGGAGAGCATGGGTATCCATGACGTGTATGAGCTGCAGTATCATCCTCATCGCACTCCTGTCAATATTACCAAGGCCAGCGACCGCATAGGTAAGCCTTACGTAGAGGTGGACGCCAACCGTATCGTCGGCATCGTAGAGTGTAATATTCCCGATGAGGCCCGCGCCTTCAAGGACGCAGACCCTATCACTACCCAGATAGGACAGAATGTGGCAGACTTTCTGCTTGACAATATGAAGAAGGGCCTTATTCCTCCTACTTTCCTCAACTTGCAGAGTGGCGTAGGCTCAGGAGCTAACGCTGTTCTCGGTGCTCTTGGTCAGTGTCAGGAGGTGCCGGACTTCAATATCTATACTGAGGTTCTTCAGGATGCCCCCGTGGCCCTGATGAAGGAAGGCCGCGTACTCAGTGCCTCGGCTTGCTCGCTTACCGTGACCAATGATTGCCTGAAGGACATCTATTCCAACATGGACTTCTTCCGCGACAAACTGGTGCTCCGTCCGAGCGAGATTTCCAACAATCCAGAGGTGATAGCACGTATAGGAGTATGTTCTCTCAACACTGCTATCGAAGTGGATATCTATGGCCATGTCAATTCAACTAAGATTTGTGGAACGAAGATGATGAATGGTATTGGTGGCTCGGCCGATTTCACTAACAATGCCTACCTCTCTATTTTCACCTGCGGCAGTACCACAAAGGGTGGCGCAATCTCCAGCATCGTGCCTTTCGCCAGCCATATCGACCACACCAGTCATTTCGTGGATGCTGTCATTACCGAGTATGGTGTTGCCGACCTCCGCGGCAAGTGCGCAATGGACAAGGCAAAGGCTCTTATTGAGGTTGCTCATCCAGACTATCGTCCGCTGCTTAATGACTACCTTAAGTATGCAGAGCCTTACGGCGGACACACTCACCATTGCCTCAGTGCAGCTTTTGCTATGCATGACACATTCCTCCGCAAGGGCGACATGCGCCTCACTGACTGGACAGAATACGTGAAGTAAAGTTTAATTTAGAGAATATAGAATTATGAAAAGTTTCATTAAGATTTTGCTCCTGGGCATAATGTTCAATGTTCAATGTTCAATGCTCAATGTAGCACAAGCCCAGAAAGAGATAACGTCTGAAATGCTTCAGAGTCTCCGCAACAGCTATAAGTCAGAGGGAGCAGACAAGGCTCTTGACAATGCGGTGGCAGCTAACGACCCTAAAATTCTTGCTCTGAATGCAGAGAGTAATGTGCAGTTTGACACAAATTTCTCTAACAAGATTAATTCCAAGGGAATTACCAATCAAAAGGGTAGCGGACGCTGCTGGCTCTTCTCAGCCCTTAATGTGATGCGCGCTCCGATGATTGCCAAGTACAATCTGGGCAGTTTTACTTTCTCGCAGAGCTATTGCTTCTTCTACGACCAGCTGGAGAAGTCCAATCTCTTCCTTCAGGCTATCATAGACAATGCTCGCAAGCCAATGGACGACCGCACGGTTGACTGGCTGTTCCATAATCCTATGAGTGACGGAGGAACTTTCTGTGGAGCAATAGATATCATAACGAAATATGGTGTTGTGCCTGCAGAGGTTATGCCGGAGACCTACTCGGCTAACTATACAAGCACTTACTCTTCGCTTATCAAGACTAAATTGCGTGAGTACGGACTCACACTCCGCAAGCTTGCTGCAGAGGGCAAGAATGAGAAACAGCTGCAAGCAAAGAAAAAGGAGATGCTTACAGTCATCTATAAGATGCTTGTGCGCAGTTTTGGTCAGCCGCCCCAGCAGTTTACCTATACCCTCCGCGACAAAGACAACAAAGCCCTCTCAACCAAGGAGTACACTCCTCTTTCTTTCTATCAGGAGTATGTGGGAAAAGATCTCAAAGGCAGCTATCTGATGTTTATGAACGACCCTTCGCGTGAGATGTATAAGACCTATGAGATAGACCTTGACCGCCACACTTATGATGGCACCAACTGGGTGTTCCTCAATGTGCCTATGGATGATATCAAGCAGATGGCCATAGAGAGTATCAAGGATAGCACAATGATGTATATGTCGTGCGATGTGGGCAAGTGCAACGACTCCAAACGTGGTTATTCAGATCCTGACATCTATAATTATGGCGACATCTACGGTGTAGATTTCCCTATGAATAAGGCAGAACGCATAAGCACCTTTGCTTCAGCTTCCACGCATGCTATGAGCCTCATGGCCGTTGACCTCGATGCTAACGGCAAACCAATCAAATGGATGGTAGAGAACTCTTGGGGTTCCACCTCTGGCTACAACGGATACATTATTATGAGCGACCGTTGGCTTGACGAATATCTCTTCCGTCTTGTGGTGGACAAGAAATATGTGCCGGAGAAGCTGGCAGAGCTGTCCAAGCAGAAGCCCATTCTTCTCCCTGCATGGGATCCTCTCTTCTCTCTTGAGCAATAATATAACACAGTGATATGAAAATACAGAGAAAACTATTCTTTATAGCGTTTGCTCTCTCCACTCTCGTTGGACAGGCGCAGCTCCACTTCCGTCTGGAAGGAAACATCGGTATTCCTGATTTCACGGGACAGCTAATCATACATGATATCGTAGGTGAGCAAGTGATTGACTCCGTCAGAGTTGTCAATGGCGAATTGGTGCCCATCGAGGGAGAGATCCCAGAGATGGTACAGTGCATCATGCAGGGCTCCAAGGATGGCGCCACCGAAGATGACAAGGGTGTATCCCTGGCATATCTTTTCCTCACCGAAGGCACTACCCATATAGATGGCTCGGAAAAGGGCATGCTGCAGACCAGCGGCACTGCTATCTGCGAAGAGCTGAGCAGCTACAAAAAGGCTGAGAAAGAAATTGTAGAGAAATACAAGGACAGTCAGACCGATAAACTCTACGCCGAGATGGGTGAGCTGTGTCAGCAGCATCTCAGTCGCCACACCAGCGATGTGTATGGTCTGTATTTGTTGATACAGGACGGAAGTTATGTGCTGAAGCCCTCCGTATGGATTGACTTCTGTAACAAACTGGAGGCAGGACTCAGTGAGCGCAACCATGCCAATACGTTCCTTATGGAACACCTTACCCGGACAAAGACCAACATGTCTGCTCGTGCCATGACGGATGTAGGTTGTAAATTCATTGATTTTGCCGTGGAGTATGAAGGCAAGACCACCCGTCTCTCCGACTATGTAGGACACGGCAATTATGTGCTTGCAGACTTTTGGGCATCGTGGTGTGCTCCTTGTCGTGCAGAACTACCCAATATTATTGCAGCCTATAACAAATACAAAGACTCCGGTCTGCAGGTGCTTGGCATTGCATCATGGGATAAGCCCGAGGCAACTCTGAAGGCAATTGACGAGGAGAAGATTCCCTATCCGCAGATAATCAACTCGCAGAAGATAGCCACAGATGTTTACGGCATCAGTGGAATTCCCGAGATAATACTGTTTGGTCCTGACGGCACTATCGTGGCACGCGGCCTGCGCGACAAAGCCATAGGTGCTAAACTTGCAGAAATCTACGGTAAATAAACTATGTAACCTTTAAACTTTATTCTTTATATGAAAAAGTCAGTTTTCTTTTCTCTGCTAATTGTTTTCTGTTCTTTCTCCTTGACGGGTAGCGCTGACGAGTTACTTGACAAGGTGCGGGAGTTCTCCTCGTTTACCCCCAAGGGCATTGACGGCCCCGGCTACTACGATGCCAAACTGGCAGCTAAGTATAATGCCACCTTCGACGAGGCTAAGAAAAATATGCGTAATATGAAGATTAACCGCGACTCGCTGTGCCAGGCCTTGCAGAAAGCCTATGACGATGTCAAGGCTAAGGGGTTCACTGCTATGAGGGCGGGATTCTATTATATGACTAACTGCCATGATAAGTATATAGAAAAGTACGGTGTGCCTGCAGCCATGTACACGGATACCAGTGCAGGGCTGATGAAATATCGCAAGTTCGCAGAAGGACAGAAGGACTTTATCTATAAACTGACCCCATACGGCGACGGATGGTTCTGCCAGAACGCAGCCACGGGTTATTACATCGGCACCGGCAATGGTAGTAATTGGTACTCCGAAGACATTACCTGCACCGAGGAGGCCGAGAACACACAGCTCTTCACTCAGATGGAGGAGGAGGGTGAGTTCTTTGTGGCTGACGACGTGGACCGCCTTACAAGCCGCTGCCTCTACAATGCTACCGCGCTTAACGAAACAGGTAAAATATTCAACTGGAGCCAGACGGTGGATGCAGTGGCTGAGAACCTGCGTGGTTATAACCACTGGTCATTGACTCCTGTGCCCGAGGAGACCCTGCGCGAGTTGGGTATCGATGATGTAATCGTGGTGCCTGAGGACAGCACAGCGCATATCGATGCTCATTGGATGAGCCTTGGTACCTCCATCACATGGTATAACGACAATGTGTCGTCTGCGTTTACCAAGGGTTACCAGACCAGAGTGAGAGAGGTGCTGCCCTTTAAGCGTTTCACCAATAAGGGCGTCAATGGCGGCGTTCTTGAGAGTGCCATTGGTCAGGTAGGCCATGCCGACTACTACACCATTGAGCACGGTATCAACGACTGGGGCCATTCTACTCCTGTAGGCACAATCGATGACTATAAGAACAACACTCAAAACGGAACCTTTGCAGCTAACTACCGTCGCCTTATTGATGCTATCTATAGGGCTAATCCGAAAGCAATGATTGTCCTTTGCACCCCGAGAAAAGGTTATGGCTTCGGCACCTATCTCCCTGCCAAGTGCGATGACCCGCTGAATGGCATTTATCTCCACGAGTACGCAGACCTCATCCGTGAGATTGCTGCTTACGAGAGCCTGCCGGTAGCCGATTTCTTTAGTTTGTGCGGTAATCAGAAGACTCTGGCCAAGCTGTCTATTGACACCGCTCTTCATCCCAACGATGATGGTTATCAGTTGATGGCCGATGTGCTGGTCGTAGCTTTGAAGAAGGTGCTGCTGCATGAAATCATAAATCCCGTACAGGAAGAAGAAGAGGATGAATAAAATCCTGATAATAGTAGCAGCTCTCTTGCTGGTGGTGATGCCAGCAGATGCGGTGTTGAAGGAGCGCGACCTCAACCAGACTATCTCTGTGTTGAGGGCCGAGCTTGAGAATGCTTTCCGTGAGCAGAAAGAGCAGCTTGAGCGTTTCCATAGCAGGGCAGAAGCACAGCATCTGGCTATGGTGGAGACTATGCAGCGCAGTGACCAGATTGCGCTGATGCTTTATTCGCAGAAGGCTGACTATACCTTTGACCTTACGTACGCGTGTCACGAGGCCACGGAGCAGTATCGTGATTTTAAGCATCAGCGGATTCCCTATCGCAAGATTCTGGGGATGATGGACTCTGAGATAGTGCGCTACAAGAGTCTGCTGGAGGCGCTGAAAGGTCTCTCGCCAATCAATATGACCGAGACCACGCAGAAGTATCGCGACGTATGCGTAAAGTTGGTCACTAAGATGCTCAATAATGTGCGCGAAACTCGCACCATGCTTGCTTCCGACCAGGCGCACTATGCCGAAATGGAAAAGAAGCTCAAGAAGGTACACGACTATGCTCAGGAGCGTTATCAGGAGATACAAAACAACATCTTCGTTAATGGAGGGCATAGCTATTTCGCTGTGCTGAAGCGCCTTGGGCGTTCTATTGACGAGGCGAAGAATGATGCTGCGGAGAAATACCGCGTAGAATCTATCAACACTAAGGACGGTGTTCGCATTACGGTTCAGTCGCAGTGGAGAGGACCGGGAGTGTTCCTCTTCGCAGTATTCATTTTGTTCTACCTTATTGTAGCTGCAGCCTTGAGCAGTGCCATCATGAAGTGGTTGGTGCCGAAGCGGTTCCGCACTCCTGAGTTCTTGAAGAAGCGGGTATGTATAGGCCTGATGGCGGCCATCATTATTTTTGCTTTGGTCATATCGGTAGTCAGGCTGTCGATGGGGCATAATCATTTTATGCTGATGGCCAGCGGACTGCTGATAGAATATGCGTGGCTGGTGGGCGTCATCTTGTTGTCGCTGCTTGTGCGCCTTAACGGAGACCAGATAAAGAGCGGCTTCCGCTGCTACACTCCCATAATGCTTATGGGCTTTGTGATTATCGCCTTCCGTGTGATATTCATACCCAACAATCTTGTCAATCTGATATTCCCGCCCCTGTTGCTTATCTTCACCGTATGGCAGGGGTTGACAGTGCGCCGGCGCAACAAGACCTTGCCGCGTTCTGACATGTTTTACACCTGGATTTCGCTGCTGATAATGCTGGTGTCAACATGCGCTTCGTGGATAGGCTACACGCTGTTGGCGGTGCAGATATTGATATGGTGGATATTCCAGCTGACGTGCATCCAGACTATCACTTGCATCTTCCATCTGCTGGAGCGTTACGAGGCCCGCTACCTTGTTAAGAAGATAAAGGGGCTGCCTGCTGATGTTGACAAAGCGGTGCAGAAACTCAAGGGCAATCAGGGCGCATATATCAACAAGACATGGTTCTTCGACTTTGTATATATGGCCTTGGTACCTGTGCTGGGCGTATTGAGCGTCATGTGGAGCATTTGGTGGGCGGCAGACGTGTTTAATCTCTCCCACACAGTTGTAAACTTCTTCCTCATTGACTTCATTAAGATTCCCAATGTTCTGTATCTCAGTATTCAGAAGATAGTGCTGGCATGCGGCCTGTGGTTTATCTTCCGTTATATCAGCTATCTGCTCAAGGCTCTCTACAAGAAATACCGCGTTGGCAAGCAAGGCAACATCGTAGGGGCGCGTCCCAACATCACCTTGGCCAACAACGTGATTGCCATCTTGGTATGGGGCAGCTACTTTATCATCTGTATGTTGATGCTCCATATCCCGGGCGGCGCCATAAGCATTATCTCTGCGGGTCTGGCCACCGGTGTGGGCTTCGCCATGAAGGACCTGTTGGAGAATTTCTTTTACGGCATCTCCCTCATGACAGGCCGTATCCGTGTGGGCGACTACATAGAGTGCGACGGAGTGCGCGGCAAGGTGGAGAGCATCACCTACCAGAGCACGCAGATTACCACGTTTGAAGGTTCCGTCATAGCCTTTCTCAACAGTGCGCTGTTCAGCAAGAATTTCAAGAATCTCACCAAGAGCCATGGCTACGAGTTTGTAAAGATACCTGTGGGCGTGGCATACGGCACCGATGTCAACAAGGTGCGCGAGGTGCTTGTCAAGGAGATAGAGAAAATAAAAGGCAAGTCCCGTGACGGCCGCGAACTGATAAGTGCCAAGCACGATATGGATGTATATTTCGAGAGCTTCGGCGACAGCAGCGTCAACTTGTTCTTCACTTGCTGGGTGCTGGTGGAGGAGCGCTTCTTCCTGTTGGGTCGCATAAAAGAGGCCATTTACAATGCTCTCAACAAGAATAATATTGCCATACCGTTCCCGCAGCGCGATGTTCATATCATAGAGAATTGATTGACTCGCGGCTCGCCGACAGCAAATGTAATTTCTCGCAAAACAGTTCAAACCTCAAACCTCAAACCTCAAATTTCAAATATAATAACGTGCAACCCTTACTTATATACAACACTCTTTCGCGCAACAAGGAATTGTTTCGCCCCATCAATGAAGGTCGCGTAGGCATGTATGTCTGCGGCCCCACCGTCTATGGCGACGCTCACTTGGGCCATGCCCGTCCTGCCATCACCTTCGATCTCCTCTTCCGTTATCTCCTCCATCTTGGCTACAAGGTGCGCTATGTGCGTAATATCACCGACGTGGGCCATCTGGAGCATGATGCCGACGAGGGCGAGGACAAGATAGCCAAGAAGGCACGCCTTGAGCAGCTGGAGCCTATGGAGGTGGCGCAGTATTACACCAATCGTTTCCATCAGGCGATGGACGCGCTCAATGTGCTGCCGCCCAGCATCGAGCCCCACGCCTCCGGCCATATCATTGAGCAGGAGCAGCTTGTGCAGGAGATTCTCGACAATGGCTTCGCCTATGTGAGCGAAGGCAGTGTCTATTTCGACGTAGAGAAATACAATGAGAAATACCGTTACGGCAAACTCTCCAATCGCAACCTTACCGATGTCATCAATCACAGCCGCACCCTCGACGGGCAGGACGAGAAGCGCAATCAGGTGGATTTCGCTCTTTGGAAGAAAGCCCAGCCGCAGCATATCATGCGCTGGCCCAGCCCGTGGAGCGAGGGATTTCCCGGCTGGCACTGCGAGTGCACGGCCATGGGTCGCAAGTATCTCGGCAACCATTTTGACATCCACGGCGGAGGCATGGACCTCGTCTTCCCTCACCATGAGTGTGAGATAGCGCAGTCTGTGGCATCGCAGGGCGACGATATGGTGAAGTATTGGATGCACAACAATATGATTACCATCGAGGGAAAGAAGATGGGCAAGAGCTACAACAATTTCATTACCCTCCAGCAGTTCTTCGACGGCAGTCATGAGAAACTGCAGGAGGCTTACAGCCCGATGACTATCCGCTTCTTTATCCTCCAGGCTCACTATCGCTCCACCGTCGATTTCTCCAACGAAGCCCTCCAGGCCAGCCGCAAGGGAATGGAAAGACTCTTCGATGGAATCGCGCAAATTGAGCGTCTCCAGCCTGTGGCTGACGGCACTGTTACCAAGGACTACGCCGAGCAGCTGAGGCAGCGTTGCTACGACGCCATGAACGACGACCTCAACTCGCCCATCGTCATCAGTCATCTCTTCGACGCCTGCCATGTCATCAATCAGGTGGCCGACCGTCAGCAGACTATCACCGCTGACGGACTGGAGGCTCTCCGCGAGGTGTTCCATACCTTTACTTTCGATATCCTCGGACTGAAGGCCGAGGCCGATGGCGGCAGCAAGCGCGAGGAGGCGTTCAGTGCAGCCGTTGACCTGCTGCTTGAGACACGCGCCAAGGCTAAGGCTGCCAAGGACTGGGCTACCAGCGACCTCATCCGCGACCGTCTCGCCCAGCTCGGCTTCGAGGTGAAGGACACCAAGGACGGCGCCACGTGGAAACTAAGCAGATAATCAGCCTTAGCGATTTTATATTAAGCAAAAGAATTCTCCCCCAAGGGGAGAATTCTATTTTATTGCTGATAAGATATTACTCAGCCAGGGGATGATAGAATATGGGCTGGTAGTCGGGCAGCAGATGGGGATAGAGGATGCTGATGACATCCTTCAGCAGGATATCGGGGCGAAACGGCACCTCCTCGTAGAAAGGGGTGAGTAGCGCGTTGCAGCCGTAGATATGATGCTGGCGGAAGGGCGCAAACTCGTTGTAGATGGCGTTCTCCTGCAGCAGCGAGCTGTAGGTGAAGTCCTGCGGACGGCTGTACTTTATCATCCATACATCGGCGTCGCGGCCTCCGAGCAGCACGCTCTCCTGCGAGAGGGGCTGGCTGCCGCTGACCTTGTCGGACGCAATGCTGTAGTCTGCCCCTGCGTCCTTAAAGAGCACACCATAGCAGCTGCCTCCACCAGGCATATACCATGTGTTGCCGCTGAGCAAATCAGCGAGGAGTTTGGGGTGCTTCTTCTCATGGGAAGCAAGCGATTTCAGACTGTTGTAGTTGTCGCGCACCTCCGCAAAGAGTTGGTTGGCCTCAGCCTCGCGGCCCACCAGCATGCCGTAGAACTTCATCCACTCGGCGCGGCCGAGGGCTGACGTTTCCATATAGTCGGCGCACTCCACGATGGGAATACCCGTCTTCTCCAGCAGCCCGTAGCTCGCGCCCTCAAAGGGCGACATCAGCAGGACATCGGTGCGCAGCTGCGCAATCATCTCCACATTGGGGTTGAGG
>JAGCYL010000136.1 GCA_017960825.1 Bacteroidaceae bacterium
GTGTATAGTGTATAGTTTATAGTCAGTTTAAAAAGTTTATAGTTTGTAGTGTTTAGTTTATAGTGTATAGTTTATAGTTTATAGTCAGTTGAAAAAGTTTATAGTTTATAAGTTTTTTGCAGTCCGGAAACTTCTTAATAAGCCTGTAAGTCTGTTTCACCACTTCCTTTGCTTTCTGATAAGCAATCAAATTTCTATATCCGAATGTTTCCATACTATCAACTATCAACTTAAGAAATTACTCTCAACTCTCAACTCTCAACTCAAGAACTACTATAAACTATAAACTATCAACTATCAACTTTTATCTTGGGGAGTAGCTTGTCGATTTCTTTCTTTTGCTCTTCTTCTTTCTTGTCCAGTTCTTTTTCCTCAGCTTCGGCACGCTCTTGGGCAAGTCGCTCGTTCTCTGCGATAATCTCGTCGGAGCGGCTGGTCCACTGGCGTTTGCCGAAGATGTTTTCTACGTCTTCTGCGAAGATGACTTCGTTGTCGATGAGGAGCTGGGCGACCTTGCCGTGGCCTTCGCTGTGCTCGGTGAGCAGGCGCTTGGCTCTGTCGTACTGCTGGGCAATGAGAGCCTTGACCTCTTCGTCAATTTGCTTGGCGGTGATGTCGGAGTAGGGCTTCTGGAAGTAGTCCTGCTGGGCGGTGTAGTAGCTGATGTTGTAGAGATTGTCGCTCATGCCGTAGTATGCAACCATACTGAATGCCATCTTGTTGGCGCGCTCCAGGTCGTTGAGGGCTCCCGTAGAGATGTGGCCTGTGAAGAGTTCTTCGGCAGCGCGTCCGCCGAGGAGGGAGCATATCTTGTCGAGCATCTGCTCCTTGGTGACGTTGACGCGCTCCTCCGGCAGGTACCATGCCGCACCGAGGGCTTGGCCGCGCGGCACGATGGTGACCTTGATGAGGGGGTCGGCATACTGGCAGAACCACGAGATGGTGGCATGGCCTGCCTCGTGGATGGCGATGCTGCGCTTCTCCTCCTGAGTCATGACCTTTGTCTTCTTCTCCAGTCCGCCGATGATACGGTCGATGGCGTCGAGGAAATCCTGCATGCCTACAGCCTGCTTGTCGTGGCGGGCTGCGATAAGGGCTGCCTCGTTGCAGACGTTGGCTATGTCGGCGCCAGAGAAACCGGGAGTCTGGCGCGAGAGGAGGTCGAGATTCACTGTGGCGTCCATCTTGAGTGGCTTGACATGGACGAGGAAAATCTGTTTTCTCTCGGTAAGGCCCGGCAGTTCTACATGTATCTGGCGGTCGAAGCGGCCGGCGCGCAAGAGGGCTTTGTCGAGAATGTCGGCGCGGTTGGTGGCAGCCATGACGATGATGCCGCTGTTGGTGCCGAAACCGTCCATCTCAGTGAGGAGTTGGTTGAGAGTGCTCTCGCGCTCATCGTTGCCTCCCATGGAGGGATTCTTGCCACGGGCGCGGCCTACAGCATCAATCTCGTCGATAAATACGATGCAGGGAGATTTCTCCTTGGCTTGGCGGAAGAGGTCTCTGACGCGGCTGGCGCCTACACCGACAAACATCTCTACGAAGTCGCTGCCGGAGAGTGAGAAGAAGGGGACTCCTGCCTCGCCTGCCACAGCCTTGGCCAACAGAGTCTTGCCTGTGCCCGGCGGGCCTACAAGGAGAGCACCCTTGGGTATCTTGCCGCCGAGCTCGGTGTATTTCTTAGGGTCTTTAAGAAATTTGACAATCTCCTGCACCTCTTGCTTGGCTTCGTCCTGACCGGCGACGTCGTTGAAGGTAATGTTAATCTTACTGCCCTTCTCATAGAGTTGGGCGCGGCTCTTGCCGACGGAGAAGATGCCACCGCCGCCCCCTCCGGCTCGCCTGAAAATAAGCATCCAGAAACCGAGGATGAGGAGCACAGGGAAGATGATATTGAGGAATAGGGAACCGAAGAAATTGCTATTGGCATCATACTCTATCTTGCCTGTGAAGTGCTTGGCATCCTTCTCTGCTGCGAGAAATTCGTTGACATCGCTAACGGCGGGGAACTCAGCAATGACAGAGGGGTCGCGGCCTGCCTCAGCAGCCTTGCCGAAGATTTCGCCTACATAGGGTTTCTGTATGTACATCCTGACATTGCCGTCACCTTTGTTGACAACGATATTACGGGCGTAGCCTTTCTGAACATATTCCTGGAACTCGGAATAGCTTACTTCTTTTTGGAAGCTGTTGCTGTTGCCGGAGTTGGTGTAGAACATGTAGGCCAGCAGAAGTATGACAATCATGTATGTCCAGTTCAGATTGAACTTGGGCATCTTCATGTTGTTGTTATTGTTGTTGGAAGCGCTCATCTATGGAGAGTTAAGAATTAGGAGTTAGTAGTTAGGAAGTTATCGCAGCTTCGCCGCTCGACGATAGTCGTTGTGAGTTTGTCAAACATTAATATTCGTCTGGTATTTCTGTGAGTGCGGCATCTGCCCAAAGGTGCTCAAGGTCGTAGAACTCTCGCGCTTGCGGCTGCAGGATATGGACGATGATATCGCCGTAGTCCACTGCTACCCAATATGCATTCTCAAGGCCGCTCACACCGATGGCTTTCTCACCGAGACGTTCTCGGGTCATGTCGCTAACAGAGCCTGCAATGGCCTCCACTTGATTGGCGCTGTTGCCCTGGCATATTACGAAATATTTGCAAATGGGGTCTTTAATACTTGAGAAATCAGCGATGACTATGCGGCGCCCTTTCTTCTCTTGTATCCCTTCGGTGATTACTTGTAGAAGTTTGTCAGTGGTGGTTTTTTGCATGTATTTTTGTACTGTTTTGAGAGTGTTTAAGTGTTTTTTCTTACTATTCGATGTGCAAAAATACTATTTTTTCATCGAAAAAGCGTTTTTTTTCGCGGATTTCTTTGTCGTATTATTGGAATGTTATATTTTTGCATTCGAAAAGATTGGGATATGGTGTAATGGTAACACTGCAGATTCTGGTCCTGCCTTTCCTGGTTCGAGTCCGGGTATCCCAACAATAAGAGCCGCGCATAGAAAAATGTGCGGCTCTTTTTTATGTTCCATGATGAAGGGGTAGGGTTACTCTCCCTTAATGATGATGTCGTAGACGGCGGTCACATCTGCGGTATTTATTTTGTTATCACGATTTACGTCGGCATCTGTCTCGGAGATTCCTGACAGTTGCCCTTCGATGATATAGCTGTAGATGGCCACTACGTCAGCAGAGTTGATTTTTGTATCAAGGTTGACATCGCCTCTAATGGCATTAGTGGCGGTGGCGTTGACCGTAGCTGTGGGGGAGTCCAGATAGTCATCGGCAATGGCTTTCACGCTTAGGGTGTAACGTGTGCCGCTGGTGAGTTCAGTGTAAGTGAAGATGGTCACATCCACAGTGTCGGTGCGCAGGGTATCGTTGTCCTGGCAGAGGGTGAGAACGTAATGTTCCGCATTGGGCACCTCTGTGAAAGAGGCGGTGAGCTGCAGGTCGGTGTCAGGGATGAACTTAAGATTCTTTATGGAGTTGAGCTGTCCGCTGCACTGGTAGAAGAATACTATGTTGTTCAGTCCGTCACGGTGGATATTGGTCATGTGGATGTTCATGTACCTACCGATGTAGGCTGTGTCGCAAGGGGTAGTGGTGCTATTCAGCTCCATGTTGTTGGTGTAGCCAGGCCACAGATCACCCTTGTAGGCTGACGCCTTCCCTCCGCCGTAGGGTGTGAGGCGTCCGTCGGCTGGTATGACGGTCATGCGCTGGTGGGTGCGGGTGTTGTTGATGGCCTTATTGGTCCAGGCTGTATAGTCATAGTGCACATGGTTGATGAGCATGCCTTCGCCATAGAGGGTTAGGAACCAGTCGGACTGTTCACGGTTTTCGAGGATGTAGTATTCGTTTCCCGTTGGGTCTGCCTCGTTGGGTATGCGATAAGCGCGCACTGCGGAGTCGCTGTGCAGTGGCGGAAGGGTGACGAGTTGCTTCTCATTGCGGAGGGTGTCTATCTTCATCCAGCCCATAAACTCACGCTCGTAGGCGGTGTAGCCCACGGGGGTTCGGCTGTAGTTATTGAATTGGCCGTAGTCCATGAGCGACCAAGCGTCCATGCCGAAGATGCCTGCCGCATTGTTGGTATTATAGAAGTCGGGGAGCCCGAGGGCGTGGCTGAACTCATGGCAGAGGGTGCCAATGCCGTCAAACTGTTCGCCGGCTCCATAGTCGGCGAGCTCGTCCATGACGAGACCAGCCTTGAATTTGAGGCCCCTGTTATTGGTGTGAGACAGACTCCAGTAGTAGGCTGCCCAGATCTCATTTTCGTTGCCGCTGACCTGCTCACCATGACCTGGGTAAATGACAATGACCATGATGTCGCCATTCTTATTTTTATAAGGTGAGAAATCTACGCCGTGGGCAGTGGCAGAGTCTATGGCTTCGGCCATATATCCTGTGGGGTTAATATCATCGCCTGCGCTGTTGCTACCGTATTCGGCTCGCGTTTTGCTGACGGCGACCTTGGCAACTATGTCAAATTGGGGGCGGAACTGTCCGTCGCTCTGAGCTATGAAGTAGTCGCGCACACTGCCAGCGCCACCTTCGTCAGTGTAACTGGTGGCATTGAAGTGACGGTTGAAACGCTCGATATCGTTTTCGGGCTGGAATGTAAGGTCACTGAACTCAGCCATGATTACCGGTATCCTGACATCGCCCATACAGCTTACGCTGGCTCTGCTGAGGTCGCCTACACCGTAATTGGCTCGTGTCTTATGGCGCATCTCCATACGGGTGAAGAAGTCAGAACAGTGTCTGTCAGCCCAGCGTTGCTCGATAGGTGTGCGGTCTGTTGCCTCATGTGCAAGTATGGTGCTGGCGCAGATATTGCCTTTAGCGTCAAACTCTGCGTAGCAATAGTCTCCGCTCTTGTCAGGGAATACCGGCATGCCATCGTTAGTGATGTAGTAAAGCACATGGTCGGCACCTGTGCGGGTGACTATTAGCGTGGTGCCGTCAGACTGCACGACGGTCTTCTTAACCCTAAAGACAGGGCTGGCCATTGCTGCTGCAATGACAAGGGTCAGGCACAATATTGTGGCAATAAATCTATTCATATTTGTCTTTGTGTGTTATGTAGCTGTCGATTAGTTTGCGGGCCATGCTGAGTGGCTTAGGTATGGCAGGCAACTGATGGATGTTGAACCATCCTCCGTTGGCCAGTTCCTCGCTTTGCAGATGCAGTACACCGCTCTTGTAGCGGGCAGTGAAACCTATCATCAGTCCCTGCGGATAGGGCCACGGTTGACTGCCGAAGTAGCGTATATTGTCCACTTCCAGTTGTGTCTCCTCGCGTATCTCACGCCTGACACATTCCTCCAGACTCTCGCCGAACTCCACAAATCCAGCTACGAGGCCGAAGTAGTTTCCCCTGAAGGTGCGGCTTTGCACGAGCAGTATCTCTTCATCGCGGTGGATGAGTACGATTATGGCTGGCGACAACTGTGGCCATATCTCCGTGCGGCACTCAGGACACCATTTGCTCAGCGGGGTCTTGGACTCCAGTGGTGTGCCGCAGCGTCCGCAGAAACGGTGGTTGCTGTGCCAGTAGAGCAATTCGGCAGCCTTTCCGGCACGCAGGTAGTCGGTGAGTGGCAGCATGTCGTAACTGGCGCGCAGGTCAACGGGGTGCAGGCCATCGGGTATCTCGGCTACCGCCGCTGCGGAGCATGTCACTCCGTCATCGAGCGAGAAAGGAATGCCATCCTCTGCTCCGGAGTAGGGTATGGTATTATCTGCTGTTAGCAGCAGTTGTTTGTCAGAGAACAGATAGTGTTGCATAGCGCGATATAGTCACTACTTTGCCTTAGGTGAAGCACCGGTGGCAGCGTCAGCCTTTGGTGACGCTCCGGTGTTGGCATCGGTAGCTGGCTTGGTGCCTGGTGGCAGGGTAGCGGGCACACCATCAGGATAGATGGCTACTGTGTCGTATTTCTGCTGTTCCTTAATCTGGTCTGGAGTACGCAACTCTTTGTATTTTATGTCGGTGCCGGGGTTTTGAGTATATACGGCATCCTTCAGTTGGTCGAAGGTGTAGGCGGTAGGTTCTTTGGTTAGTTCAGGCACGTTGTAGCTCTTGAGCAGCATAAGGTTCTGAATAGGGTCTTCCTGAGGCAGCATGAAAGCCTTGCGTGCCTTGCCCTTCTTGTCAAAGTAGGCGATGTAGGGTCGTGTATAGGAACCGTCGTCGCGTCGTGAACTGAAGGCTATCCAGCGTCCGTTGCTGCTCCACGAGTGGTAGGAGTCGACGTCGGGGCTGTTGGCCTCGGTCAGCGGATACACCTCGCCCGTCTCGAGATTCTTGACATATTGGTCGGAACTCTTGTGCCAGATGTGGAACTGCCCGAAGTCTCCCAATGTGAAGAGCAGATATCTGCCGTCAGGGCTTACCCTGGGCACCGAGGCACTCTTGCCCATAGCTATGCAGTCGAGTTCCAGCTGCGGCTCGCCAAAGGACATAGTCTTTTCGTCGAAGGTCACACTCATAAGGTTGTAGTGGAGGTGCTGATATCCGTTGAGCACATAGTTTACCTTCAGGGAGTCAGGGCGCGCTCCCAGTCCTGGAGCAGGGCAGCAGCAGTAGTATATCTTCTTGCCGTCGGGAGCCCATGCGGGGAATGTCTCCATGTCGTCAGGAGTCTTGAAGATGTTGCTCACCTCATGTGTGTCGGCATTGTAGAAGAGTAGATCGCTGCCGTAGTCGAGCACCTCTATCTTCTCAAGATCCAAGAGGTGGAAGGCCTGGCCTGTTCGATTGCTGGAGAAGACGATGTAGTTTTTCCTCGGGTGCCACGAGGGATAAACAGCTGAGCCCAATATGGAGTCATTCTTGAAGTTGAGTTTCTCCACCTTGCCGTCTTTAGCTATGAGGGTACCGCCCATCTTTGCGCGGACATGGAAGAGCATATTCTTGCCCTCGTAGTTTTGGAAGTTGTGACAGTTGGCACAGTGATTTTCGTCAGGGTTTTCCTCGCGATTATTTTCATATATAATGTTTTGCTCAAAAGTCGTGAGGTTGCGCTGGTAGAGACCTATTTGGCGATACATCTCAAAGCCAGGCTCAATGAGGCGGTAGGAGAGGTAGGGGTCGATATCTTCCTCGGCCACATATATCTTGTAGGGCTTGTAGCTTGTCCACTGCCCTTCGCTCTTCTGATAGACAGTTATCTCGAGAGCCTTGCCGCGGTTAGCCTGCAGGGTGCTGCGCCATTCGGTGGAGTCAAACTGCACTACGCCGTCATCACCACCACCGCTGACCATCACTTCTTTGCCAGAGGCTTTAACCTGCACCACGTATTCGTCGGCTTCACCTTTCACAATGAAGTTGAGTGGAGCTATATTGGCAGGCACAGTGACTTCAGTGTAGTCAGGATAGAGCACAGGCACGTTGCCGTTGGACACAGCATCAGTAGGCACGGTGTAACTCTTGCTACACGCCGTCAGCAATAGCAGCACCAAGAGATTGAATAAAGAAAAGCGTATAGTGTTCATATTATAATTGGTGTTTGTCAAATAGTGAAATCAATTCACTCCTCCCTTTGCTTCCTCTTCAGGCAGAGAGTAGTTTTCGTCGGGGATGTTTTGGAGATAGTAGTAGTATTCGTAGGTACCGCGATACTTATCGTATTCTTTAGCCTTCTTCTTGGGTTCTACGTCCTTCTGCTGTTGTGTGAAAGCATCGGCCATGAAGTCCTTAAACTCCTGTAGGGTGTAGGGCGAGAGCCTAAGCTGCTTGAGCACAGCCAGGTTCTTGATATTCAGCACCACGATAGCTTCTTCATATATCTTTGGCAGAGGCATCCCACTCTCTATCATAGTCAGTATGCGACTGCCAAAGGCAGGCATGTCTTTAGTGTAGAGGCAAGCATAGAGCGAGTTGTGGAGACCGCGTACGGTCTTAGCTTCTGTCAGCGCGAGGTTGTAGCCCAGGAACATTGGTTCCCTGTATATCTGTTCAAAGGAGTCGTGTACGGGTTGCAGTTCAATCACTCCAGCCAGTTCACTGTCTTGAGCCACAAGGTTATAGTCGCGAAGCATAGCGGAGTATTTTTCCACGAAGTCCCCCTCAAACGGTGCTTTCTTGAGGATAGCCAGATATTTCTCGGCCAGGGCATTCTCCTGGTCTATCACAGCGCACTGCACCATTCTCTTGATTCTGTGGATAGTCGGCCCCTCAAGCACATTCTGCTCCATAGCTTCATGGTAGGCGCTACGGGTGAGACCAGCGTAGAAGTTGCAGTCAACGACAATATAGTCCAAACCTCCGTCAAAGCCTCCGTGCCGTCTTGACAGATGGGCATCGGGATACTGATAGGGTAAGTTAAAGAGTTCCGTTGCCGTCTGGCCGTTTTGGTTGAGAGCCAAGGCGTGATATCCTGCTACGGTGCGTGAGGGGTGTGATGCCTTCTTGGCCAGTTCTACCATGCCGTCCCAGTCCTGCTGCATCATCTTGCACTCCATGGCACACGTCAGTCGGTCGTTCTGAGCGTATGTCATCGCAATCACGGCACACACAATCCACAATGCGGCCATCGTCAGCAGTCTCGGCTTGTTGCTCTTGTCCTCGTCGGCTTCCACAGGCTCTGCCTTTTGTCCTTTCGTCCTCTTGATCTTTGCTACGAGGGCTATTGCTCCGCATACTGCCATTGCTATCAGCGGCACATTCATAATATGGCCTGGCTCCCTGAAATAGAATAGGTTGAGACCCATGTAGAAGAAGAAGCCGAAATATGCGAACGGCAGCGCCACCACGATGGCCTTCCACCATCCTTTCAGTCCTAAAGCCTTGTCAAGCCACCGTGCGGATAGAGTTAGCATGCCGGCGATGAGCAATGCGCCTATTGCCGGCCACACGCAGCTGAGCAGTAAGAATCGCCCTGTGACATACAGCCAGCCCAGAGGCTGACACAGCCAGTAATCCATGGCCGTAGAGTCGAACACAAGGAAACTCCTCTGTTGCGCTATCTGCAGAGTGTCGCCGTAGAAGAAGAAAAGGAACGCCCATAGCATCACGAGCATCGTGAGCCATATATGCTTGCCGAGGAATGACAGGATTCCGGCATGCTTGGTTTTCCCCTTGGTTGTCGCGCCCTTCGCCGTCTTAGTATTGGCGGGGCGGACATTGGCTTTCTTTTGTTTTGTTTTCATATAGGAGCAAAGGTAGTGAATTGTATGCACACCACCAAATATTCAAATCTCAATAATGATTTTTGTACTATTTCAGCAGTGCGAGAGCCTCGCGTATGCGACGCATGGCCTCCACGATATTCTCATCGCTGGTGGCGTAGCTCATGCGTATGCAGTAGGGGTCGCCAAAGGCCTGTCCGCCTACGGTAGCCACATGGCCTACGTTGAGCAGATACATGGCGAGGTCCATATTGTCATTGACCACCAGTGTTTGGCCATTGACCATTGCTTTCTTGCCGTAGTAGCTGCTCACCTTGGGGAATACATAGAAAGCTCCGTCAGGTTCGCTGACCTCAAAGCCCGGAGTCTCGCGACAGAGCTGTACGATGAGTTTCTTGCGACGCTCAAAGGCCAGGCGCATATCCTCCACACACTGCTGGTCGCCACTGAAGGCAGCAGCAGCTGCTATCTGACTCACCGAGCAAGGGCCAGAGGTGTATTGTCCCTGCAGTTTATTGCAGGCTTTTACTATCCACTCGGGGGCGGCAATGAATCCGATGCGCCATCCGGTCATGGCATAGGCTTTGCTGACACCGTTGATGATGACCGTGCGGTCTTTCATACCCTCCACCTGGGCTATGCTGGCATGGGCTCCCACATAGTTGATATGCTCGTATATCTCGTCGGAGAGGATGATGATGTCAGGATGCTTCTTGAATACCTCGGCGAGGGCCTCCAGCTCTGCCTTGCTATATACGGCTCCCGTAGGGTTGGACGGTGAGCAGAGGATGAAGGCGCGCGTCTTTGGTGAGATGGCGGCCTCCAGCTGGGCAGGAGTTATCTTGAAGTTCTGGTCGATGCCTGCGGGCACTATCACCGGAGAGCCGTCAGCAAGCTTCACCATCTGAGTGTAGCTCACCCAATAGGGGGCAGGAATGATAACCTCGTCACCTTCGCCTACTATAGCCATGATGACATTGCACACGCTCTGCTTCGCACCGTTGGAGCACAGTATCTGGGCAGGTGTATAGTCGAGGCCGTTCTCGCGCTTCAGTTTGTCAACTATGGCTTGCCGCAGCACGGGGTATCCGGGCACTGGTGAGTAGCGCGAGTAGTTGTCGTCGATGGCCTTATGGGCTGCTGCCTTGATGGCATCGGGTGTATTGAAGTCGGGCTCTCCAACGGAGAGATTGATGATGTCTATGCCCTGAGCCTTCAGCTCAGCGCTCTTTTGAGACATGGCCAGTGTGGCCGATGGCTCCAGTCTGTTTAGTCTTGCGGACAAATCCATATCTTTATATTATTTAAAATTTTTCTGATTCCTGATTTTTCATAGGTGCAACTCATGCCCCATTCGGTGGGCTTTGGTGCAGAGGTAATTAGCGTTGTATTCGTTAGGTTTTATCTCAATAGGAACGTTTTCCACTATCTCGAGGCCGAAGCCATCGAGGCCAGCGCGCTTGGTGGGGTTATTAGTGATGAGACGCATCTTCCTCACGCCAATCTCGCGCAGTATCTGAGCTCCCACACCATAGTCACGCTCGTCGGCTCCGTAGCCGAGGTGTATGTTGGCGTCCACCGTGTCGAGGCCTTGCTCCTGCAACTTATAAGCCGCAATCTTGGCCATCAGACCGATGCCGCGCCCTTCTTGGTTGAGGTAGAGCACTACGCCCTTGCCAGCCTGGTCTATCATCTGCATGGCGCGGTGGAGCTGTTCGCCACAGTCGCAGCGCTTGCTGCCGAAGATATCGCCAGTCATGCACGACGAGTGTACTCGTACCAGTATCGGCTCGTCCTCCTGCCATTCGCCCTTGATAAGGGCAATGTGTTCCAGTCCGTTGCTCTTCTGGCGGAAGGGTATGAGGTGGAAGTGCCCGTACTGTGTAGGCAGATCTACGCGCTCGCCTTTCTCCACTATCGTCTCCTCTTTGAGGCGATAGGCAATAAGGTCGCGTATGGAGATAATCTTTAGGTTATGCTCCTTGGCCACCTCAATGAGCTGTGGCATGCGCGCCATGGTGCCGTCCTCGTTCATTATCTCTATGAGTGCTGCGGCTGGCTGCAGTCCTGCCATGCGTGCCAGGTCCACGGCAGCCTCCGTATGTCCGGCGCGGCGTAGCACACCTTTGTTTTGGGCATAGAGAGGATTGATGTGTCCCGGGCGACCGAATGTCTCGGGCACTGATGTGGGGTCTGCGAGGGCTTTGATAGTAGCGGCACGGTCAGCGGCACTCACTCCGGTGGTGCATCCGTCGAGTTTGTCCACGGTCACTGTGAAGGGTGTGCCAAGCATTGACGTGTTGTCCTCCACCTGATGGGGCAGTTGCAGCTCACGGCAGCGCTCCAGTGTGATGGGTGCGCACAGCACTCCACGCCCGTAGTGGAGCATAAAGTTCACCTTCTCCGGAGTGATTAGTTCGGCGGCAGTGATAAAGTCACCCTCGTTTTCGCGGTCCTCATCATCCACTACAATCACAAATCTGCCTTCGCGGATATCCTCCACGGCTTCCTCAATCGTGCTCAGCACGCTGCTCATATTATTATCCTTATTCATATCCTTATTCGGAAAGTCTTTTTATTTTACTCCTAACTCTTTAACGATTCTCTTCATTCTCTGCATCCATGTTTCTCCTGGCAGGTATTTGCACTTGGCCTTGAAGGCGAGGAAGCGTTGCCATAGGTTGTCGAAGTTAAACTCTATTGAGTCGCGGTTAGCTTTGTAGGTGAGGAAGATGCCTAGCGGCATCATCACCACGGTGCTTATCCACATACCGTAGGTTATGTCCCACGCTCCATCGCGTGCCATCTTCATTCCCGATATACCTATTATATAATATATAATGAATATCAGCACCGACACTATGGTGGATATGCCGAGACCGCCCTTGCGTATTATGGCTCCCAACGGTGCGCCGATAAAGAAGAAAAACAGGCATGCCAGCGCGTTGGTGAATTTCTCGTGCCACTTGATATGATGCTTGCGCACCATGCGGTATCCGTCTTGGCTGACGGGAGTGCGCCACTCCATCTCAGTGTTGATATTGTCCACCGTACTGCTGGCCTTGCGCAGCATCTCCACCCTGTTCTGTGCGTTGCCCTCCAGCAGCGAGTCGATGTCCAGCTTCTGCGCCATGGCGCTGGCCATTGCTGAGTCGCGCTTGTTCATGTAGCCCGTCTGCATATAGCGCGCGGTCATCTCCATGTAGTTCACGCGCCCCAGACTGTCGAACTTCATCGTCATGGAGTCGGCGTCAGCCTCCAGCTGTGCCAGCGACTTTGTCTCGGCCATGCCTCTGAGGTCCTCTGCGTTCATCAGGTCGAAGTCGGAGTTGTAGTCTATCAGCAGCACCTTTATCTGGAATGTCTCCCTGTCGTAGGGCACCTGTGTCTGGGTGAGCAGTCCCGAGGCGTTGGCCTGCAGGTTCTCAAACTGTTCACCATTGTATATAGTCAGCTTCAGGTGCTGCTTCTCGGCTGTGGTCTCTATCTTGGCGGAGTCGGCGACTACTATCTGCGCATTGTCGATGCCCTGGTCCATCTTGTAGATAATCACGTTGTAGAGCATACCTGTCTCAGCAGTCTTGCGCTCCACGTAGAGATTTACGCCTGGAATGCCGTTGTAGAACACTCCCTCCGGTATCTCCAGCGCCGGCGATGTGTCCTTCATCGAGATGAGCAGGCGCGCCAGCTGCATCTGCGCCCTGGGGCTGATATAGTTCTGGAAATAGAACGACACGCACATCAGCAGTACACAACTGACCATCACGCTGCGCATAATCCTCAGCAGGGGGATGCCCGCAGCCTTCAGGGCTGTCAGCTCCAGCTGCTCACCCATGTTGCCAAACGAAATAAGCGACGTCAGCAGCACAGCCATGGGCAGAGCCATTGGCACCAGCGTCAGAGCCATGTACCAGAAGAACTCCATCAGCACGTCAATGCCCAGCCCCTTGCCCACCAGCGAGTCGATGTGCTTCCACACGAACTGCATCATGAACACGAACAGACAGATACAGAAGCAACCCAAGAAAAGCAGGAAGAATTTCTTGAGCACAAAAACGTCTATCTTCTTTATTCCGAGCAAGAGAAAAATAATTAACTATCAACTATCACCTATCAACTATCAACTATCAACTATCAACTCTCAACTCGTCAACTTGTCAACTCGTCAACTTGTCAACTCGTCAACTATCAACTATAAACTATCA
>JAGCYL010000137.1 GCA_017960825.1 Bacteroidaceae bacterium
CATTCAACTAATTTTAAATCGGTAACGAAAATAAATCCGATGTGTTTTTTTTGAGGGGAGATCTGGGTTTGTTTATTTCCGCACGGGCTTAATCCGTCTCCACACTGAGAAAAACCGACTCTGCACTATAAAAAAATCTTTCCGCACTGGAAAAATCCGTATGTTCGCTGAGAAAAAACTCTTTTGCCCGAATATCAACGACTTTTCAACACTTGGAGGCGATGGGGCGACTGTTTTCGACCTGCGGCGTTCGCAAAAATTGGATTTGTTTCCGTTTTTTCGTGATTTTGGCTCGAAAGTCGAAAAAATGCGGTCAAAAGTGCTTTCCGTAACTTGCTGATTTTTAGCATTTATTTCAAAGATGATAAATTTTCTATAAAAAAAAGTTATTTTTTTCGCTGTTTTTTGGTGGGGAATTGTGGGGAATTGTGTAACTTTGTAGGCGAAATTGTAATTTACCCTCAGAATTGGCATGAAATTCATCGGTACAACAGAGGCTAAAGTGGACAACAAGGGCAGGATTTTCCTGCCGGCGATGTTCAGGAAGGCCATCCTCGCAAACATCTCCAAGGAGAGTGAGGGCGAGGGGGCTTCCCCCGCGAAGGGCTCCAAGAGCGGAGAGCGCGAGGGTGAGATTAGCCTTATCATGCGCAAGGATTTGTTTGAGGACTGCCTTGTGCTGTACACCGAGGAGACTTGGGAGCAGCGGATGAATGAGCTGACGTCAAGGCTGAGTGTATGGAGCAAGCGTGACCAGGCTCTGAAGCGCCGTTTCTCGGCTGACGCTGAGTGGCTGACGCTGGACAGCAATGGTCGCATCCTGCTGTCGAAGCGCTATCTGAAGATGGCCGGTATCGAGGGCGAGGTAACCTTCATCGGCATGGACGATACTATTGAGATATGGGCTACGGCCAAGCTCAAGGAGCATCAGGATGCCGAGGACTTCGCCTCTGAGATTGAGCGCGTGATGACTTCTCCATCCTAAATAAACATTTGAAACTCGAGAAACTGAATATCAAGAAATAGTCACTATGCCTGCCGTCGGTGAATATCACATACCGGTAATGCTCCGCGAGTGCGTAGAAGCGCTCAACGTCAAGTGCGGCGGCACTTGGGTGGACGTTACCTGCGGCGGCGGCGGTCACAGCAGGGCGATACTGGAGGCTATGGGCGGTGACGGACGTCTGTTTGGCTTCGACCAGGATAAGGACGCGCTGGACAATATGCCCAAGGACGAGCGTTTCACGCCTGTCTATAGCAACTTCCGCTTCCTGCGCAACTGGATGCGCTACTACGGCGTAGAGCAGATAGACGGTCTGCTGGCCGACCTGGGAGTGTCGAGCCACCACTTCGACACGGCTGAGCGCGGATTCAGTTTCCGCGAGGACGGCCCTCTCGACATGAGGATGAACAGCAAGGCGCGGCTGAGCGCAGCCGATGTGGTTAACAACTACAGCGCCGAGCAGCTGGCCGACATTCTCTACCTTTACGGCGAGCTCAGACAGAGCCGCCAGATAGCCGCAGCCCTTGTGAGGGCTCGTGAGCATGAGCGCATCACCACCACCTTCGGTCTGCTCAAGGCCGTGGGGGGCACGGTGGGCAAGGAGCGCGAGAAGAAGGACATGGCCAAGGTGTTCCAGGCTCTGCGCATTGAGGTAAACCATGAAATGGAGGCCCTGCGCGATATGCTGGCTCAGGCTGTGGAGCTACTCAGACCTGGCGGCAGACTTGTGGTGATGACTTACCACTCGCTGGAGGACCGCATAGTGAAGAATATCATCCGCTCAGGCAATGCTGAGGGCAAGATAGACACTGACTTCTACGGCAATCGCCTCGCGCCCATGCGCGCGCTGACCAACAAGGTGATAACTCCCTCTGCCGAGGAGCAGGCGCGCAATCCGCGCAGCCGCAGTGCCAAGCTGAGAATCGGCGAGAAGCAATAATTTCGGACAACACAAAACACAACAATATGAAAGACTACAATCAGATTGACGAACTGGTGGAGAGAGCTACGCAGCCGGAGACTGAGTTGCTGCCTCTGATGATGCCAGAGGACACCATGCAGGTCTATACCGCCCCGCAGCAGGAGTCAGCACCTCCCCGGGAGACTGCCGCGCAGAAGAACGAGGATGATGACGATGAGTTTGAAGGCAAGTCGGCACGCCAGGTGCTTATGTCCGCCCTTGTAGAGGATGAAGACGAGAAGGTCAGCCTCAGCCTGCCGCATGTACTGAGGGGCGACATCCTTACCACCAAATGGCTCAGGAAGCAGATTTGGTGGATGGTTATGGTGGTATTTATGGCCCTTATCTACGTCAACAACGGCTATGCCGCCCAGAAAGAGCTGATTAAGAACCAAAATCTGAAAGACGAGCTGAAGGAGACGCACTACGACGCCATGGCCCGCAGCTCGCAGCTGATGCGCAACAGCCGTCGCAGCATTATTGTGGACAAACTGGCCACCACCAACAGCACTCTCACCATGCCTGAGCGCCAGCCTGCAACGATTGAATAGAATATGAAGGAATTCCCCAACAAGCAAGTTATCAACAGATACATGCTTATTGCCTGGATCGGAGTGTTTATAGGCCTCCTGATCATAGGCAAGGCCGCATACATCATGTTTGCGGAGCGGGAATTCTGGGCCGCTAAGGCCGAGGAATGTGTTATCGACAGCATTCCCATCCAGGTTAACAGAGGTGACATTATCAGCGCGGACGGACAGCTGCTGGCCACCTATGTTCCGGAGTATAAGCTTTATCTTGACTACAACATCTACGAGCCTGATTCGGCCAAGCACGTCAAACTGCAGCACCGCAAGGACTCCGTGCTGCTGAGCAAGCTCGACAGTCTGAGCGAAGGGCTCAGCCGTCTGCTGCCCGAGAAGAATGCCAAATGGTTCAGTGAGCGCATCAAGGAGGGATTCGACAAAAAGAGCCGCCACTGGCTCATCTATCCCAAGCGCATCACCTATCTGGACCTCAAGGAGGTGAAAAAACTGCCGTTTCTCAGGGAGAGCCGCAACTTCTCGGGCTTCCACACCGAGGTGTTCAACAAAATCGACAAGCCGTTCGGCTCACTCGCCGCGCGCACCTTGGGTGACGTGGAGGGCAGCAGCGGTCGCGGCATCTCGGGCCTGCAAAAACAGTTTGACTCCCTCCTGGCCGGCGTGCCGGGCATAGCCCACAAGGTTAAGACGATGAACAAATACCTGCCTGTGATAGACAAAAATCCTATCCAGGGTGCCAACGTATATACCACCATAGATGTCAATCTACAGGACTTCTGCGAGAATGCCCTTGTGGAGAAACTGAAAGAGATTGACGGCATGTATGGCGTGGCGATACTCATGGAAGTCAAGACGGGCGACGTAAAGGCTCTGGCCAACATGAAGCGTGGCGAGGACGGCGTATATCGCGACGTGCAGAATCTGGCAGTGAGCCAGCTGATGCAGCCCGGCTCTGTGTTCAAGACCATCTCGCTCACCGCAGCCATGGAGAGCGGTCGCATAAAGATTACCGACAGCGTCAACTGCTCCTCCGGAAGCGTGACGGTGGGCGGCTACACTATCAAGGACGCCTCCCATAAGAGTGCAAAGATTATAAAGGTGCCCGAGGTGCTGGGCTATTCCTCCAACGTGGGAGTAATTAAGCTGATTACCAGAGCCTACGGTGGCAGCAAGGCGAGCGAACAGCAGTTCTGCGATGATGTGGTGAAGCTCGGCATTGCCGAAGACATGCACCTCGATATCCCGGGCTACGAACACGCACGCATACCCAGCCCCAAAACTCTGGGCGAATACTGGTCGGCCTCGTCGATGGCCTCGATGAGCATAGGCTACTCCACCATGGTGCCGCCTATCAGTCTGGCCGCATTCTACAACGGTATTGCCAATGGCGGTCGCATGATGAGGCCGCGTATCGTGACTCACATCACCCGCAATGGCGAGGTAATAAAGGATATTCCCCCGCGGGCCATCAGAGAGCATATGTGCAGCAAGCAGACCGTGAGCGATATCACCAAGTGTCTGCGCTGGGTGGTAAGCAACGGCCTTGGCGGCAAGGCAAGTTCGCCCTTCTTCAGCGTAGCCGGCAAGACAGGCACCGCCCGTGTGCAGCAGGCCGGTCACATGGGCGAGTATCTGGTGACCTTCGCAGGGTTCTTCCCTGTGGAGAATCCCAAGTACACCTGCGTGGTATGTATGCGCAAAGCCGGCTCCGGCAGTGGTGGCGGTATGTGCGGCCCAGTGTTCAAACAGATAGCCGAGTACGCTATGGCTCAGGGCAAGCAGTCCACCATTGGCGACAACATCGACTCTCTGCACAGTATCCCGCCGTCACTCGACTTTACCAACCTGCTGTACACCAACCGCCTGCTGAGCAATTTCAATTTCGTGGTGCCTGGTTCGTGGAGCAACGACACTAACCAATATGCGCTGGGCAAGGTGAGCGTCAGCAACAAGCATGCCAAGATTACGGTGGAGGAAGTGCAGCCGGACATCGTGCCAAACCTTACGGGCATGGGACTTCGTGACGCGCTGTTCCTGCTGGAGAAACGCCACCTAAAAGTCAAGGTGCAGGGCGTAGGCAAGGTCATTGGCCAGAGCATTGCCGCCGGCACCAAGATTCATCCTAACGATATAATCACGATTACTTTAGGCACCAAGAGCGCCGCAAAAAAGACACAAAACCATGAACCTGAAACTGTTGTTGAGCAAAGTGAAGCCCCTGTCGATAACGGGCAGCCAGGACATTGACATCAGCGGAGTCTGCATCGACTCGCGCAAGGTGGAGCAGGGCAATATGTTTGTGGCCATCTGCGGCACCCAGTCGGACGGCCACCTGTTTATCGGCAAGGCCATAGAGAGCGGAGCCAAGGCCATAGCCTGTCAGACGCTGCCCCAAGAGACTCGCCATGACATCACCTATATACAACTGGAGGACACTGAGGACGCCGTGGGCAAGATTGCCACGCAGTTTTACGGCGACCCTACCCGACGGCTGAAGCTGATAGGCGTGACCGGCACCAATGGAAAGACCACTATCGCCACCCTGCTGTTCAATATGTTCCGGCGCATGGGATTCAAGTGCGGCCTCTGCTCCACGGTGTGCAATTATATTGAAGATAAGGCCATGCCTACCAATCAGACCACGCCAGATCCCATCACTCTCAACGAACTTCTCGGACAGATGGCCGATGAGGGATGCCAGTACGCCTTCATGGAGTGCAGCAGCCACGCCATACAGCAAAAGCGCATCGGAGGTCTGACCTTTACAGGCGCCATCTTCACCAATCTGACGCGCGACCATCTGGACTACCACAAGACATTCGAGAATTACCGCGACGCCAAAAAGGCTTTCTTCGATATGCTTGGCAAGGACGCCTTTGCAATCATAAATGCTGACGACAAAAACGGCTCTTTCATGGTGCAAAACACCAAGGCCAAGGTCAAAACCTATTCTATGATGCGGAGTGCTGATTTCCACGCCAAGATAATCGAAATGGGCTTTGAGGGCATGCAACTTGACATCAATGGTCAGGAGGTGCACGTGCCGCTCGTGGGAAAATTCAACGTATCTAATCTGTTGGCCATCTACGGCACCGCCGTTATGCTGGGCCGCGACCCGATAGAGGTGCTCACCGTGATGAGCAGTCTGGGCTCCGTGAGCGGGCGCTTCGAGACAGTGCGCTCCAAGGACGGCATTACCGCGATTGTGGACTACGCCCATACTCCTGACGCCTTGGAAAATGTGCTGGAGGCCATACATGAGGTGCTGCAGCGGCGAGGCGAGGTGATTACCGTCTGCGGCGCAGGTGGCAACCGCGACAAAGGAAAGCGTCCCCAGATGGCAAAGATTGCTGCCAAGATGAGCAACAAAGTTATCATCACGAGCGACAATCCGCGCTTTGAAGAACCGCAAGATATCATCAACGATATGCTGGCGGGCCTCAGCGAGGCCGACAAGCCGCACACCCTGTCAATCGTTGACCGCCGCGAAGCCATACGCACTGCCGCGCTCATTGCCAAACCCGGCGATGTAATACTCATTGCCGGCAAAGGCCACGAAGACTATCAGGAGATAAAGGGCGTGAAGCACCACTTTGATGACAAAGAAGTGGTGAGCGAAGCTTTTAACTTCAACTCCTAAATTCAAATTCCTCATTTCTTTATTTCAAATTCCTCAATTCCTAATTCCTAACCCCTCATTCCTAATTCTTAACCCATGCTTTACTATCTCTTCCGTCTGCTTGAACATCTCGGCATCCCCGGCTCGGGAATGTGGTCGTACATTTCTTTCCGCGCCCTGCTGGCCTTTATTCTTGCCTTGGTCATCTCCGCATGGTTTGGCGAGCATTTTATCAAATGGATGAGGTCGCACAATATCTCCGAAACGCAGCGCGACATAAAGATTGACCCCTACGGCGTGGAGAAGAAGGGCGTGCCATCAATGGGCGGCATCATCATCATTGTTTCCATCCTTATCCCCGTGCTGCTGATGGGGCGCCTGAGAAATATCTACTTATTATTGATGATTGCCACCACCATCTGGCTGGGCGCATTGGGCTTCGCCGATGATTACATCAAGATATTCCGCAAGAAGAAGGACGGCCTGCGCGGAAAGTTCAAGATTATCGGACAGCTAAGCATCGGACTCATCGTCGGACTGACGCTTTACTTCAGTCCCGACGCGGTAATCCGCCAGAATGTGGAGGTAGTAAAAGATGGTCAGGTAACAAGCGTGATCCACAAGAGCGAACCCGTAAAGTCGCCCCAGACAACAATTCCTTTCTTCAAGAACAACAATCTTAACTACAGCGAACTTATGTCGTGGCTCGGCGACGACACAAAAGAAGCCGCGGGCTGGGTACTCTTTGTGCTGGTGACCATTCTTGTGGTCACTGCGGTGAGCAATGGCTGCAACTTAAACGACGGCATGGACGGCATGGCCGCAGGAAACTCCGCGATAATCGGACTGGTGCTGGGAATATTGGCCTATGTGTCCAGTCATATAGAATATGCAGGCTACCTAAACATAATGTATGTGCCGGGCAGTGAAGAACTGGTCGTGTTCTGCAGCGCTTTTGTGGGAGCACTCATCGGTTTCCTTTGGTACAACGCTTTTCCTGCGCAGATATTTATGGGTGACACCGGCAGCCTCTCCATTGGCGGCATCATCGCTGTAATGGCCATCATCATACACAAAGAATTGCTTATTCCCATTCTGTGCGGCGTCTTCTTAGTAGAAAGCCTCAGCGTGATACTGCAGGTTGAGTACTTCAAGTTTGGCAAGCGCAAGGGGCGCCGACAGCGTATCTTCAAGCGGACGCCAATTCACGACAACTTCCGCGTACTGCCCAGCCAGATAGACAATGAGAGTACCATCGTCTTCAAAAATTGGCCGCGCAACGCATTCCACGAGGCCAAGATAACGGTGCGCTTTTGGATTATAACCATCCTGCTGGCTGCCGCCACAATTATAACCCTCAAGATAAGGTAACAAAATGGAGAAGAAGAGATTGGTGATACTCGGTGGCGGCGAGAGTGGCGCAGGCACTGCGCTGCTGGCGCAGGCCAAGGGCTACGATGTCTTTGTGTCCGATTTTGGTAACATCAAGGAGCAATACAAGGACATGCTGCGCCTGCACAGTATCGCCTTTGAGGACGGCGGTCACAGCGAGGCGCTTGTCCTTAATGCCGACGAAGTAATGAAAAGTCCCGGCATTCCTGACGACGCCCCCATCGTAGCGAAGATTATTGCCAAGCGCATCCCTATCGTCAGCGAGATAGAGTTTGCCGCACGCTTTACCAATGCAAAGATGGTGTGCATCACCGGCTCTAACGGCAAGACCACAACAACATCGCTCGTTTTCCATATCCTGCAGCAGGCGAAGCTGAACGTCGGACTGGCGGGCAATATTGGTCGCAGCCTGGCCCTGCAGATACTTGAGGACCCCAAGGATTATTATGTCATTGAACTGAGCAGTTTCCAGCTCGACAATATGTATAGCTTCCGCGCCGACATCGCGGTGCTTATGAACATCACGCCCGACCACCTGGACCGCTACAATTTTGAGATGCAGCGCTATGTGGACTCCAAGATGCGCATAATGCAGAACCAGAGGCCTGAGGATTACTTCATCTACTGGGCACAGGACGAGCACATCCCTGCCGAAATAAAGAAGCGCCGTCACCATATCGCCCCTGCCACCACTCCGTCCTCCCAGCCGGAGCGCGAGGGCCACCCAACGCTGGTGCCGTTCTGCGATAAGGATTTCGAGCAACTCGGCCTGAGTTTTTCGCAGATAGGCGTCCACAACAAGCGCAACGCCCTCGCTGCCTATCTGGCCGCCAAGAGCCTGGGCGTTGACGAGCAGATTATTCGTCAGAGCCTCGTCACATTCCCCGGCGTAGAGCACAGGCTGGAGCGCGTGGCTGTGAAAGACGGAGTGACCTATATCAACGACTCCAAGGCCACCAACGTTGATGCTTGCTACGTGGCCATGCAGGCTGTGGACGCTCCCGTGGTGTTGATTGTCGGAGGCAAGGACAAGGGCAACGACTACACCGTGCTCCACGACATAGTAAGCCGCAAATGCCGCGCACTCGTTTACCTCGGTGCCGACAATGGCAAACTGCATCAGGCGTTCGACTCACTGGGGCTGCCCGTGGCTGACACTCACTCCATGGCCGAATGCGTAAAGGCCTGCCATGCTCTTGCCAAAGAGGGCGACACGGTGCTGCTCAGCCCTTGCTGCGCCAGCTTTGACCTTTTCCACAATATGGAAGACCGCGGTGAGCAGTTCAAACAGCGAGTCGCTGAACTGACACCACGCACCTAACCAAAATAGTAACTCGTAAACAGTTAAAAGCCTTGACCTTACCGAACAAGAAAAAGACAATAATGGATTTTATCAGCCTACGGGGTGACAGAACCCTATGGGCCATATTCTTTATCCTCATCGCCGTCTCGCTGATTGAGGTCTATAGTGCTACGAGTACGCTCACATACGCCAGCGGCAACATCTACAAGCCGATAATGTACCACGCAATCAATCTTTTGCTTGGCTTCTTTTGCGTATTCCTGTTCCACAACATTCCTTGCCGCTGGTTCAAATTCTGGATGCCGGCTTGGCTGTTTTTTGTTGCGATGTTGCTCTTCCTCATAATGTTCGGTACAAAGGTAAATGACGGTGCACGATGGATAAACATCGTGGGCATCCGTTTCCAGCCCTCCGAATTTGCGAAAGGCTCGCTCGTGGTGATAGTTGCCTTCATCCTGTCCGCCTATCAGACGAAGAAAGGAACAGACCGCCACGCCTTCAAATACATTATCACCATCACATTCATAACCTGCTTCCTCATATTCCTTGAAAACTTCTCCACCGCAGGCATTCTCTTCTTTGTGGTGCTGCTGATGATGTACTTTGGCCGCATTCCGCTGAAACAGCTGGGCAAACTCTTGCTGTGGCTGACCGTAGGAGTCTTTGCGCTGATTATTCTGGCCAAGGTGCTGACCACCGATACGCTCGTAGAGAAAGTGCCAATGCTCCACCGCCTCAGCAACTTCACCGCGCGCATCGACCGCTACATCGGAAAAGATGACGCTGAGGCCGACAGCATAAAGCAACTGAAGGGCAAAGATTTTGACATACGCAAGGAGCCACAGGTCGGCCACGCCCACATAGCCATAGCCAAGAGCAACATTATCGGCTGCGGGCCCGGCAACTCCAGAGAGCGCGACTTCCTGCCGCAGGCTTACTCCGACTTCATTTTCGCCATTATCATAGAAGAGCTCGGCCTGTTGCCCGCAGCGGTGATTGTGCTACTCTATATCATGGTTCTCTTCCGGGCGAGCCGCATCGCCAACCGGTGCAAGGGCTCCTTCCCGGCCTTCGTTATCCTCGGTCTCGCCATACTTATCGTGGTGCAGGCAGCCGTAAATATGAGTGTAGCCGTAGGCTTGATACCCGTCACCGGACAGCCGCTACCACTTATCTCGCGCGGAGGCAGCTCTATCATGGTCACCTCCATCTACTTCGGCATGATGATAAGCATCAGCCGCTTCGCAAAGAAGCGGGAGGCCGAACAGAAGGCTCTGCAGCCTGAAGAAAGCGCCGACGAAGCCGCGCCCACAGTAATCAACGAAGAAGAATTTCAGAAGTAAGATATGAAACGCATCACCTTTCTCCTCTCACTGCTCCTCTGCCTCACCCTCAGCGCGAAGAAAGAGAAGCAGACCCGCGTGGAAATGCTCACATCCAAGGGCGTCATCGTGCTAAAGCTCTACAACGAGACCCCCATCCACCGCGACAACTTCATCAAGCTCGTGAAGGAGGGCTATTTCAACGACCTGCTCTTTCATCGCGTCATTGAGGACTTCATGATACAGGGCGGCGACCCCGATTCGCGCAACGCCACGCCCACCCAGCTCCTCGGCGAGGGAGACCCGGGCTACACGCTGCCGGCAGAGATACAATTCCCGGCTATCTACCACAAGCGCGGAGTGCTGGCAGCCGCACGCGAGGGCGACCAGACCAACCCCGAGCGGCGCAGCAGCGGCAGCCAGTTCTATATCGTCTGGGGCAAGACCGTAAGCCACGAGGATATAGACAAAATAGCCGTCCACGTGGAGCGCACCACCGGCTACACCATGCCCGAAGAGCTTAAGAGCTACTACACCCACCACGCCGGCACCCCCCATCTTGACGGCGCGTACACAGTCTTTGGAGAGGTGGTTAAAGGCTTGGAGGTCGTCAACGCCATACAGCAGGTGGCCACCGACCGCAACGACCGCCCACTGGAAGACATCAGGATACTAAGCGCGAAAATCAAGTAGCATGTTCGTCTCCTCGCGCGCGATAGTATTAAATAAGGTGCGCCACAACGACAACACCGTCATAGCCACCCTATACACTGAAGCGCAAGGCACGGTCGCCTTTGCCGTGAAACACAGCACCGGCAGCGAAAACAAAAAACGCAAGGGCAATCTCAAAGTCCAGCTTCTGCAGCCGCTGACAGTCCTCTCCATAGAGTGGGACAGCCATCCCACGCGCCACCTGCAGCAGCTCAAAAGCATTGAGGCCACCGGCGCCACACCGCCACGCCAGTTCGCCGTCTCTGACAATCTGATTGCTGAAGCACTCTACCACGCCCTGAAAGAGGAGCACCAGGGCGAGCATTTTCACTTCCTGCAGCGCAGCCTGACAACCGACGGCGAAAATCTGCCCATCGTTCTGCTCATACAGCTCGCCCGTCAGCTCGGAATTGCTCCAGAGGTGAAAGCCTTCAAGGAGCAACGCTTTTTTGATATGCTCAATGTGGAGTACACCGACAGCCCCCCCGCCCACAAATTCTACCTCCACCCCTACGATGCGCAGCACATCCCGCTCATCCTGCGCCTGCGCTACCCCACCATGCACCTGCTCAGGCTCACCCCCGCCGAGCGCCATCGCATCTTGCGCATTATCGCCACTTATTATCGGCTCCACATCCCCAATTTCCCGCAGCTCCGCTCCCTTGACATCCTGCGGGAGATGATTTGACCAGCCCTCCCCCATCTTTTCTCCGCACTCGCAAACGATTGGCGCGACCTGCCGCACACTTTGCCCCATCTCATGAAAACAATGAGCGTGGGGAAAGAAAAAAATGCCGTTCTCGCGCCATAAAAAAGCGAGCGGAGAAAATAAAAAAGCGTGCGGAAGTATTTGCGTTCCCGATTTACTTTTCGTTGAATGCCCATTCAACGAATTTTAAATCGGGAACTAAATTATATGAGCTCGCACTTTCTCATCGTCAGCACGGCTTTTTTCTGCGCCGGCACAGGGTTTGCCGATTTCTTCTCGCATAAAAACTGCGGCAGCAGGCTCGTCCGTATGTTCCGTACGCTCTAATCCGCCCCCCTTTGATGGAAATCGCAGGGCTCGATGGAGGTCGCAGCTTTGCGCTCGGGTTGGCAGAAAAGCCCCCCGATACTACATTATATATAAAAATGTCTGCCAAAAGTTTTGCCGTTATCAAAAAAAGCAGTAATTTTGCGCCGCTAAATCCGGGTGGTCTTTCCGCCCGCGGCATGGCGAGGCCCGTTCGTCTATCGGCTAGGACGAGAGATTTTCATTCTCTAAAGAGGAGTTCGACTCTCCTACGGGCTACTCAGTAAACTATAGGATTAAACAGTTAATATATTAAAAAGACTAAGATGGCAAATCACAAATCTTGCTTAAAGAGACTACGTCAGACAAAGACCCGTACAGAGCACAACCGCTACTATGCCAAGACTATGCGCAATGCTGTTCGCAAGCTTCGCGCTACTACCGACAAGGCTGAGGCTACACGCCTGCTGCCGCTGGTGCAGAAGATGCTCGACAAGCTGGCAAAGACCAACATCATCCATGCCAATAAGGCCGCAAACCTGAAATCGAGCCTTGCCCTACATGTGAACAAGCTGGCCTAGACTAAGTTTATCTTTACGGACCAAATAAATAAGACCACGCACCGATATGCGCCTGGTCTTTTTTCGCTAATAAAAAACGATATGAAGATTACAAATATTGAGGATGTGGTTGTGCTTTTTGCCGGCGATTCCGGCGATGGCATGCAGCTGGCGGGCAACATTCTCAGTACTGTTTCTGCCACTGCCGGCAATAGTATCAGCACCTTCCCCGACTATCCCGCTGACATCCGCGCTCCGCAAGGCAGCCTCACCGGCGTAAGCGGTTTCCAAGTGCACATCGGAGCCGAGCAAGTCTATACACCAGGCGACAAGTGCGACGTGCTGGTGGCCATGACCGCAGCTGCGCTGAAGACGCAGTTCTGCCACGCCAAGCCCAACGCCACTATCATCATTGACACCGACTCTTTCCAGGCTGCCGACCTGAAAAAAGCTGCTTTCCAGACTGATGACTATCTGGGCGAGATGGGTATTGACCCCGACCGCGTGATTAGCTGCCGCCTGACGCAGATGGTGAAGGACGCCCTCCAGGATAGCGGAATGGACAACAAGGCTATCATGAAGTGCCGCAATATGTTTGCGCTCGGCCTCGTATGCTGGCTCTTTGACCGCGACCTGAACACCGCGTTCAACTTCCTGAAAGAGAAATTCGCCAAGAAGCCCGACGTGGCTGACGCGAATATCAAGGTTGTGCAGGCCGGTTACGACTACGGAAGCAACACTCACAGCGCTGCCACCAATGTACACCGCATCGAGTCAAAGCATAAAGTGCCGGGCCGCTACATGGACATCTCAGGCAACAAGGCTACGGCCTACGGCCTCATAGCTGCCGCCGAGAAGGCAGGGCTGAAACTGTATCTCGGCTCCTATCCTATCACTCCCGCCACCGACATTCTGCACGAACTGTCGAAGCATAAATCGCTCGGCGTGACCACCGTGCAGTGCGAAGACGAGATAGCAGGCTGCGCATCGGCAGTAGGCGCATCCTTTGCGGGCGCACTGGCTGTCACCTCCACCTCCGGTCCGGGCATCTGCCTGAAATCAGAGGCCATGAACCTCGCAGTAATCATGGAGCTGCCTTTGGTGGTGATTGACGTGCAGCGAGGAGGCCCCGCCACAGGACTGCCCACCAAGTCGGAGCAGACAGACCTGCTGCAGGTGCTCTTTGGACGCAACGGCGAGAGCCCAATGCCTGTCATTGCCGCCACCTCACCCACCGACTGCTTCGATGCAGCCTACGAAGCATGCAAAATCGCACTGGAGAGGATGACTCCCGTGGTGCTGATGACCGATGCTTACATTGCCAACGGCAGCGGTGCCTTCCGCCTGCCCGATCTTGACAAATGGCCCGAGATAAATCCGCCTTATGTGCCCGAAGAAATGAACGGCAGCTGGACTCCCTACCAGCGCAACGCCGATGGCGTGCGCTACTGGGCAGTGCCGGGCCGCAAGGGCTTTGAGCATATCCTCGGCGGACTGGAAAAAGACAATAAGACCGGCGTCATCTCCACTAATCCCGAGAATCACGACCTTATGACTCGCCTGCGCCAGCAGAAGGTGGACATTATTGAGGTGCCCGACGTTGAAGTGCTGGGCGACAAAGATGATGCCGAGCTGCTGATTGTAGGATTTGGCGGCACCTTCGGCCACCTGCATGCCGCAATGGACGAAATGCGCGCCAAAGGCCGGAAGGTCGCACTTGCCCACTTCAAATACATCAATCCGCTACCCAAAAACACTGCCGAAGTGCTACATAAATATAATAAGGTAGTGGTGGCCGAGCAGAACATGGGACAATTCGCAGCCTACCTGCGCATGAAAATCGACAACTTCGTACCTATGCAGTACAACGAGGTGAAAGGCCAGCCCTTCGTGGTAGAAGAGTTGTGCGATGCCTTTAATAAAATCATTAACAGCTAAAAAATTGGACATCAATATGGAATACACAAACAACGACTTCAAGAAAGGTCAGCCACGTTGGTGCCCCGGTTGCGGCGACCACTTCTTTCTTGCCTCGCTCCACAAAGCTTTGGCTGAACTCGGCATTGCTCCTCACAATACATCCGTGATATCCGGCATCGGCTGCTCAAGCCGCCTGCCGCACTACATGGCAACGTACGGCATGAACACCATCCACGGACGCGCAGCCGCAATAGCTACCGGCTGCAAGGTTGCTAACCCCGACCTGGAGGTCTGGCAAGTGAGCGGCGACGGTGATGGCCTGGCCATCGGCGGTAATCATTTCATTCACGCCAATCGCCGTAACATTAACATCAATATGATTCTGCTTAACAACCGCATTTACGGCCTTACCAAGGGGCAATATTCCCCCACGTCGCCTCGCGGTTTTGTCAGCAAGTCAAGTCCTTACGGTACAGTGGAAGATCCTTTCCGTCCCGCTGAGCTTTGCTTCGGCGCACGCGGCCATTTCTTCGCTCGCGCCGTAGCTACCGACGCTGCCGGCACAATAGAAATTCTCAAAGCCGCACAGCAACACAAGGGCACCGCAGTTTGCGAAATTCTGCAGAACTGCGTGATATTTAACAACGGCACGCACGACAGCGTATACACCAAGGAAGGACGCGCCAAGAACGCTATCTACCTCAAGCACGGCGAACCGATGATTTTCGGCGAGAATAATGAGTTTGGTATCGCGCAGGAGGGATTTGGCCTCAAGGTTGTTAAGCTGGGCGAGGGCGGAATCAGCGAGAAAGACATTCTCGTGCATGACGCGCACTGCGAAGACAACACTCTGCAGCTGAAACTTGCCATGATGGAGGGACCTAATTTCCCCATCGCCCTTGGCATTATCCGTGACGTGGAAGCTCCTACTTACGACGAGAGCGTAACAACGCAGATTGAGGAAGTTAAAACCAAGAAGCATTACCACAATTTCGCTGAGCTGCTCGAGACTAACGACACGTGGACTATTGAGTAGTCGCAGACCATCATCAGAATACAGGAACAGCGACATAATACGCTGGAAAAACAGCCAGAAAAAAGCCTGCAAACTATCATTTGCGGGCTTTTTTTGCGTTTTATGAATGTCCGCGCATTTTTTTGACGAAAAAACAAAGTTTTTTCGCGTGTAGAGGTCGTTTATTTCGCAGAAAATTCGTACCTTTGTACAGATATAAAAACAAACTATTTCATGAGCGAACAAAAAACAGCCAACACGAATTATTCCGCGTCAAACATCCAAGTACTTGAAGGCCTCGAGGCCGTTCGTAAACGTCCCGCCATGTATATTGGCGACATCAGCGAAAAGGGATTGCACCACCTCGTTTACGAAACAGTAGATAACTCTATCGACGAAGCCCTCGCCGGCTATTGTACCCATATCGAGGTCACAATCTGTGAGGACAACTCTATCATTGTGCAGGACAATGGTCGCGGAATTCCCGTAGATATACATGAGAAGGAAGGCGTCAGTGCCCTGCAAGTGGTAATGACCGTACTGCATGCCGGCGGCAAGTTTGACAAAGGCAGCTACAAAGTCAGCGGTGGTCTTCACGGCGTAGGCGTGAGCTGCGTCAACGCACTTTCGAAGCACATGATTTCGCAGGTGTACCGCGACGGCAAGATTTACCAGCAGGAGTATGAAATCGGCAAGCCTCTCTACGATGTAAAAGTCGTGGGCGAGACTAATCTGCGCGGCACACGCCAGCAATTCTGGCCTGACGATTCCATCTTTATCGTTAACGAATTTAATTACAATACTCTGGCAGACCGTATGCGCGAGCTCGCATTCTTGAACGCCGGTCTGCGCATAACTCTCACCGACCTGCGCGACAAAGACGAGGAGGGCAATCCAAGGGTGGAGACATTCTACAGTGAATTGGGTCTGCGCGAATTTGTGCGCTATCAGGACTCGATGCGTACGCCCCTCATCCCCGATGTTATCTACATCAAGACGGAAAAGGAAGGTATCCCCATCGAAATTGCCTTTGTTTACAATACCGGTTTCAGCGAGAATCTCCACAGCTACGTCAACAACATCAATACAATTGAGGGCGGCACCCATCTGCAGGGCTTCCGCGCTGCTCTGACCCGCGTGCTCAAGAAGTATGCTGAGGAGACCGCTGCCAAGCAGATAGAGAAGGCTAAGATAGAAATCTCCGGCGAAGATTTCCGCGAGGGACTCACAGCCGTTATCAGTATCAAGGTGGCAGAACCGCAGTTTGAGGGCCAGACCAAGACCAAGCTCGGAAATTCAGAAGTTATGGGCGCAGTCAATCAGGCTGTAGGCGAGGCGCTTAGCAATTACCTCGAGGAACACCCGAAGGAGGCCAAGATAATAGTTGATAAGGTAATCCTTGCCGCCACTGCCCGCATCGCTGCCCGCAAGGCACGCGAGACAGTGCAGCGCAAGAACCCCATGTCTGGTGGCGGACTCCCTGGCAAACTGGCCGACTGCTCCAGTAAGGATCCTGCGGAGTGCGAGATTTTCCTTGTAGAGGGAGACTCCGCCGGCGGTTCTGCTAAATCAGGACGTTCGCGCAAATTCCAAGCCATCCTTCCGCTGCGCGGTAAGATTCTCAACGTTGAGCGTCAGCAGTGGCACAAAGCTTTTGAGAGCGAAGAAGTTAATAATATCATTCAGGCCCTGGGTGTAAGATTCGGCGTCGATGCTGAAGACAGCAAGCAGGTCAATCTCGAGAAGCTACGCTATCACAAAGTAATCCTTATGACCGATGCCGACGTCGACGGCCGACATATTAACACCCTGATCCTCACACTTTTCTTCCGCTACATGCCGAGTCTCATCGAGCAGGGCTACGTTTACCTTGCCACCCCACCGCTTTACCGTTGCAAGATTGGCAAAAACGAAGAATACTGCTACAACGACAACCAGCGCCTTGATTTTATGCGCCGTTTCAACAATGGTTCGGAGAAGGGCGTTACCACTCAGCGCTACAAAGGTCTCGGTGAGATGAATGCCGAGCAACTTTGGGAGACGACCATGGATCCTGAGCACCGTCTGCTCAAGCGCGTGACTCTCGAGAATGCAGCAGAGGCCGACCACACGTTCTCTATGCTTATGGGCGAGGATGTTGACCAGCGTCGTGAATTTATAGAGCGCAATGCCAACACCGCAAACATCGACGCATAACCTTTTTCATCATATCGTCAGCAGACTTGCGGGCCACTTCGGCAATAGTGAAGCTCAGGCACTGGCAAGAATAATTGTTGAGGATTATCTTAATCTGCCCTTCCCGCACGTTATGGCAGGCATCAGCCCGGCTCTCAGCGTGCAGGAGGGGCAAAAACTTGACCTCTGTATCAGCAGGCTCCTGGACAATGAGCCTATACAGCATATCATAGGACATTGCAGTTTCTGCGGCCATACTATCTGCGTCAATCCGTCGGTGCTGATTCCTCGTCCTGAGACAGAGCAGCTTGTCAGCATGGTTTTGTCCCTGCCCGACTTGCCGGAGCACGCAAGTGTTATGGACGCGTGCACAGGCAGCGGTTGCATAGCCATTTCCCTCAAGGCCGAACACCCAGAATGGCAAATTTACGCCTGCGATGCTTCGCCGGAAGCGCTACATACAGCCAGTGAAAACGCGACTCTGAATAATACGGAAGTCATTTTCTCACTTGAAGACGTGCTCTCGCCAATGCGTCCTGAGGGGCCGTTTGACGTAATCGTGAGCAACCCTCCATACGTAATGAATAGGGAAAAATTCTCGATGAAACCGCACGTTTTGGAACGGGAGCCGCAAATGGCTCTCTTTGTACCAGACGAAAAACCCCTTATCTTCTACCATGCCATTGCCACCTGGGGCAGACGAAGCCTCACCCCCAGTGGTTGGATAATGGCAGAGATGAATCCGCTGCTCTGTGCAGACACACTGCAGGTCTTCGCGCAGCAAGGATATAGGAATTGCGAGATAATCAACGACTTCTTCGGCAAACAACGCTTTATACGATGCCAAAAATAAACAAGATACCCACAGAAGCAGAGATTTACGCACGGCTTACGCGCCAGTGCTCTACCACAGAGTACGCCCCCGCCGATATCAAGCAAAAGGTCATAAGGGCGGGACTCGGCACCAACGCGGCAGAGCGCATTGCCGACCGACTTATTAACGAAGGCTACGTCAACGAGGAGCGCTACACTCGTGCTTTCGTCCACGACAAATTTGAACTAAACCACTGGGGGCGCAAAAAGATTGAAATGGCTCTCGCGCAGAAAGGCATCCGCGGCAAAAAGGTGCAAGATGAACTGGCAAAAATTGACGACGAGAAATATCAGAACACACTCGCAGACCTGTTGCGAGCAAAGAATAAATCCTTACGCGCTGACAATGACCGGCAACGCTTTCAGAAACTGCTTTCCTTCGCAGCCAGCCGTGGTTTCGAGCTCAACCTCGCTTACGAGGCTCTCGAAACGATGATAAAGAGCGAAGACTGAACGATTAGTTGGTAATTACCATTCTGTTGCTGCCATCATAGCTGACATGGTAGCGCTCTAAGGGTCTCCCCGACTTACCCTCCACAACAATTCCCTGATTATTAAGGCTATATTTGCGCTTGCAGCGCGAGCAATACGCAAATCCCCCTTCTTTAAGCTGAAGGTTAGGTTTTATGGAGTTATCGTGATAACAGTTTGAGCAAGCCAGGTCAAAACTAACTATGCCGAGCCAGTCGGTATTCATCTCCGGGATGTTTGCCATGCCCACTATAAAGCCGCTGATACATATTATCTTCTGATAATACATCATATCGGCGGTAATATCTTCGGTATGCGATGCCGTGAGCGACTGAAAAACAAGTGTATTCACACCGAGGCTGATAGTGCAAAACTCACCGGGACCAGTAAGAGCATTCTTCAGCGGCGCAGCAGTCATCACACTGCTGTAAGCAAAGCTGGCCCGATATCTGCTATAGACGTTATACGCATCATCACTGCTGCAACCGCACATCATCAGCAGTGCAGCCATCGTCGCTATTATACCACGGCGTCCCATCCTTTATCCATTTATCAATTTGCGCTCCGCAGCCAGAGTTTCCTCGAATCCGAAACCACTGATAATCTGCTGCATAAGCGCAGCTACATCTTCAGTGCACAAATTACCGATGGAGCCCTCGTGAGTGTGGCGGATATTCTTACTTGGAGTGAACTTGCCAGCCTCAATCTCGAGGCCCACCTGCTTATAGGCGTCGCGAAACGGAGTACCCTCCACCACGCGCCTGTTCACCTCCTCAACACTGAACATTGCATCGTACCTCGGGTCATCGAGAATATGCTCGTTCACCTCCATGCGCCCCACAATGTATGCAGCCATGTCCAGGCAGTCCTCAATCTCGTCGAAGGCAGGCACAAACAGCTCCTTAATAACCTGAAGGTCGCGGAAATATCCGCTTGGCAAGTTGTTCATTATCAGCAGAATCTGCGCAGGCAGTCCTTGCAGTTTATTGCATTTGCCGCGCATCACTTCAAACACATCCGGGTTCTTCTTATGCGGCATTATCGAAGAGCCGGTAGTACATTCTGCGGGAAGCCGCACAAACCCGAAGTTCTGCGAGTTGAACAGGCAGGCATCGTATGCCATCTTAGCCAACGTACCGGCTACACCAGCCAATGGACCGGCCACATTCCTCTCCGTCTTGCCGCGCCCCATCTGCGCATAGACCACATTATAGTTCATAGAGCTGAAACCCAGCAACTTAGTGGTCATTGTTCTATTGAGCGGGAATGATGAGCCGTAGCCGGCAGCGGAGCCGAGGGGGTTGCGGTTAGCCATCTTGTAGGCCGCCTGCAAAAACAGCATATCGTCAGTCAAACTCTCGGCGTAAGCGCCAAACCACAAGCCGAAACTGCTGGGCATAGCCACCTGCAGATGAGTATAGCCCGGCATCAGCACATTCTTGTAGCGTTCGCTCTGCTTTTGCAGCACGTCGAAGAGAGTCTTTACCTTCTCCACCACGCCCATAAGCCTGTCGCGGGTAATCAGCTTGAGGTCAACCAGCACCTGGTCGTTGCGCGAACGGCCGGAGTGAATTTTCTTACCGATGTCACCGAGCTTGCGTGTGAGCATCAGCTCCACCTGCGAGTGAACATCCTCCACATCATCCTCAATTCGGAACTCTCCACGCTCTGCGAGCTGGTAAATTTTCCTCATTTCATCGAGAAGTTTGGCCAACTCGTCCTTGGTCAGCAGACCTATGCTCTCCAGCATTGTGATATGGGCCATCGAGCCCAGCACATCATACTTGGCCAAGAAGAGGTCGAGCTCTCTGTCCTTACCCACGGTGAAGCGGTCAATCTCCTTGTTGACCTCCACGCTTTTCTCCCAGAGTTTGTTTGCCATAATCCTTTAAGTATAATCTATGCGTGCCAGCATCTCCGCTATGCCGTCGGCAGCCTGCTGCAGAGGCTTGCTGACCATCTGGCGGATGAAGAAATTGAACTCAGCCCTCAGTGTGACGCGTATGGCCGAGGCGTCGTCGCCATTAGGCACCACCTGAATCCACAGATTCAGCGGTATGGGCGTGCCTTGCCCCTCCATCTTCACGCATTTCGGCTCCTCGCGCTCTATCACCTTGAGGCAGATGTCGCCCACGGGGCTGCCGCCAAATGTAATGGTGTCGGTATCAAAACTCACATTGTCAAGGTATTGCGCCATCTGGCTGACCTTTTCATCGCCGACCTTCTCCGCAATCTTTGCCTGGGCCTCAGGGTCGGCCATGCGCTCCTTCAGCGCCTGAAGGTTGCTGAGGTCAGAAACCTTCGCAAACACAGCATCCTGCGAAGCCTGCACCTGCTTAATCTTGCTTACGAAATCGCTCATATTATCAAGTTGACAAGTTAACGAGTTGACAAGTTAACAAGTAATTGCCTTTTCTGAAATAACAAAACCGGGTAACGACTATCTCTATGCCATCCAGTGGGCAGGATCTTTGCGCCACTCATCAAGGGTAGCGTGCTGGTCCTCAGTTATATAGCCCACCTCCGTTGCAGTAGCCACCACAGCCTCGTAGTTGGTCAGCGTAACAAGTTTTACGCCAGCCTCCTTGAACGCCTGCTCGGCTATGGGAAAACCGTAAGTGTAGGCGGCCACCATACCGACCACCTCAAAGCCCGCGGCCCTCAGCGCCTCCACAGCCTTTAGGCTGCTGCCGCCGGTGGAAATAAGGTCCTCTACCACCACAACCTTGCTGCCTTCAGGCAGTGTGCCCTCTATCAGATTACCCATGCCGTGGTCCTTAGCCTTGCTGCGCACATAGCAGAACGGAAGCCCCAGTGCGTCGGCCACCAAGGCCCCCTGCGCAATGGCACCCGTGGCAACGCCAGCCACAGCGTCAGCCGCGCCGAAATTGGCCTTCACCAACTCGGTGAGATTGTCTTTGACAAACGTGCGCAACTCCGGATACGACAGTGTCTTGCGGTTGTCGCAGTAAAACGGTGATTTCCAACCGCTGGCCCATGTGAACGGTGCATCAGGCTGCACCTTAACGGCTTGTACCTCAAGCAGACGCGCTGCAAATTCGGTCTCTACTTTTTTCATTCTATACCTTATTTATTATTATACGCTGCGAAGTTAATAAAATTCTATCAAACAAAAGCCCTATCCTGTACACAAATCCGCCATGCGCACAAAAATTTCATTTTTGCCTGAGCCAAAGACGCCTGCGCCTCATGAGAAAAAATCTAAGCGTGTGCTGCCGCCGGGAAAAAGAGTTGAGCCATCAACAAAATGCGAGCAGACAACAAAAAAGAGCGAGCAGACTGCAAAAAAGAGCATGCAGCGATCAAAAAAAAGCGTTCTCGCGTATTTGCGTTCCCGATTCAACGAATTTTAAATCGGGAACGAAAATAAATCCGCTCGCACTTTCTCATCGTCAGCACGAAGAAAAATATCCGCCACTCGGTCTTTTCAAAATTTTTGACTACTTTTGCATTCGCTTCTACGCACAAAGATATGGCGCAATCCACTATTCTCGACGTACGCGGGCTCACCAAGCGCATCGGCAGCCTGGTGCTGATGGACAACCTCAGCTTCAGTCTTGCCGAAGGCCGCAAAGTGGGCATCATCGCGAAGAACGGAGCGGGCAAGAGCACGCTTCTCAACATTCTGTGCGGCGATGAGGACTACGAGGCCGGCGAGATAGTGTGGCGGCGCGACCTGCGCGTGGGTTACCTCAGGCAAAATCCGTGGTACCCTGAGCAACTGACGGTGATGGAGGCCTGTTTCCAGCACGGTAGCGAGGTGGCCAACATTGTGCAGGGCTATCAGCAGGCGCTCAACACACCTGGGCACCCCGACCTCAACCTATGGGTGGAGCGCATGGACACAGCTCGCGCCTGGGACTACGAAACGCGCATCAAGCAGGTGCTGACGACATTAAAAATCACCGGTTTCAACGACAAAATCGGCCAACTTTCGGGTGGACAGCTTAAGCGCGTAGCACTGGCCAACATTCTGCTTACGGAGCCCGACCTATTGGTCCTCGACGAGCCTACCAACCACCTCGACCTCGAGATGATAGAATGGCTGGAGCGTTATTTGCAACAGACGAGCATGTCGCTGCTGATGGTGACCCACGACCGTTATTTCCTCGACCGCGTGTGCAACGACATACTCGAGCTGGCCGACCATACCGTCTATTCCTACCACGGCAACTACTCCTATTATCTTGAGAAAAGGCAGGAGCGCATCGACCAGCGCAATGCTGCCGCCGAGCGACTCGGCAGTCTGTACCGCAAGGAGCTGGAATGGATGCACCGCTCGCCGCAAGCCCGCGGCCACAAGGCAAAATCGAGGGAAGAGGCCTTCTACAAACTGGAGGAGCGCGCCCATAACACCTTCCGCGAGGACAAAGCGCGACTGGAGGTCAAGAGCACATACATCGGCAGCAAGATTTTTGAAATGAGCTACGTAAGCAAGGCATTTGGCGACAAAGTCATCCTCAAGGACTTCTATTATAACTTCGCGCGCTATGAGAAACTGGGCATCGTGGGCAACAACGGCACCGGCAAGACCACATTCATCAAGATGCTGCTCGGCATCGTCAGTCCCGACAGTGGGCGTATCAGCGTGGGGCAGACCGTGCGCTTCGGCTACTACAGCCAGGACGGCATGCAGTTCAACCAGCAAATGCGCGTCATCGATGCCGTGCGCGAGATAGCCGAATATGTCGATCTCGGCAAGGGGCGCACACTGAGTGCGGGCCAATTTTTACAGAAGTTCCTCTTTCCTCCGGAGACTCAGCACAACTATATCTACAAACTCTCCGGCGGTGAGCTGCGTCGCCTCTACCTCTGCACCGTGCTGATGCGGAGTCCCAATTTTCTCATCCTCGACGAGCCAACCAACGACCTTGATATCGTCACGCTGCAGGTGCTGGAGGAATACCTTCGCGAGTTTGAGGGCTGCGTCATCATCGTGAGCCACGACCGCTACTTCATGGACAAGGTTGTTGACCATGTCCTCGTCTTTCAGGGCGAGGGAAGAATCAAGGACTTCCCCGGCAACTACACCCAGTACCGCGACAGCGTAATCAGCACTGACACCAAGCCATTCACTCCCATTGACACGGCAGCATACAAACGGGCCAAACTACCCGATGAAACCGCAGAAAAAAGCTCTCCTCGCGCCAAGTCCGCGGCAAAAGAGCGTACGCCACAGCAGCGACGCCTCAGCTACAAAGAAAAACGGGAATATGAGCAACTGGAGCGCGATATCGAGGCCTTAGAAGCCGAAAAGGCATCCATTGTCGGCGCCCTCAGCAGCGGCACCCTCAGTGTGGAAGAAATAACTGCCTACTCCAAGCGCCTGCCCCTGCTCGATGCCGAACTAGATGAGAAATCCCTCCGCTGGCTTGAGCTTAGTGAGATAGCAGAAAAATGATGTGATATGGGAGTGGAAAACTTTTGTTTGTTTAAGGCCGAACGCCGTCGCAGTAAAATCTGACGAAGTAGCGGTAAAATCTGACGCCGTCGCAGTAAAATCTGACGAGGTCGCGGTAAGTTAGGACACCCCCCTATCATCCCCCATGAAGGGCGAGGAAAGGTTAGAGGTTAGAGACAATTCAAAAAGTTTAAGGAGTTTAAGACGAATAATTCCTTACTTCGTCAGGTCGAAGCCCATGCGGATGCCGTCGTAGTTTTTGCTGAGTTCGCCGATGGTGCCCAGTGTGGAATCGCCACTGATGGCGCTGACGAACTGCAGGGCCTGGAGGAGTTTCTTCGACTCAAAGAGCAGGCTGATGCCCTTCGCATTGCGGGTGAGATAGCCCGTTGTGGAGAAGAGCAGCATTTTGAGTTGTACGGCACTAGTCTCGGGATTGTAGGTGTAGGTGCCACCGACAGTCTGCCCGTCCACCTTACCTTCGAAGGTGTTGTCTTCTTTGAACGTGAAGTAAGTATTGGTGCTCTTGATGCCTATGCTTTGGAAGGGTTGCTCCAGCTCCTGACGTGCCTTGGCGGCAGCCACTTCGCCACCAGCCTTAGCCAGCAGTTTCTCTGTGGTAAAGGCCACGCCCGGGGCACGATAGTTCCATGTGCCGATGATGTCTTTTTGCGAAAGTTTTGTCGCACCAATCACATCGTAGAGGATGTTGGCAACAGCATCGCCTTGGGTGACGGCTCCAATGATGCCGCCTAGGATGCCACCCCTGTTTGAGCTGCTGTTTGAGGTGCCGTTAGTGTTGGTAGAGGTGCCTCCACCGCCATTGAATGTGCAGGCCGCCAGCAGCATAGCGAAACACGCAATGATAGATAATTTGACCTTTAACATAATCTACGATTTTCTAATTGAGTATTTCTATTTCTTCTTCAGCAAAAGCGGATGGTTGGCCCACGAGGGATTCTTATACTTTATGAAACTCTCCAGTTCTTCACCAAAATAGAGATTGGGAAAGCAGTAGGCTATCCATACTGAGAAGATGCTGGTCTTATCGTCCGCCAAGACACCTCTGGCTATCACACGCTGTTGCTCCAGCATTTTATTGCGGATGGCATTGCCTTGCTCACGAGCCTGACGCCATGCCTCGGGGTCATCGGTGAAGACATCAATGTGGAAGCCTTCAGGGCTGGAATCCCTGATTCCCTTGCACGTAACCTGCAACTCTTGCGACATAGGCGAACCCTTGATGGCGCCTGTATTCAAGTCGATGGTGATATGCTTGCTGTCGGGAATCAGCACAAAGGCACCGTACTCGGGCCACCGCTTGCTATCATTCAAGCGTATGAAAGCATTGCTCTCCACTTTCAGTTTTGTAGAGAACTTGCCATCGACGATTGGTAATAGCTGAGCGTTGGCGGTGTCTTCGTTTATAATAAGGTACAGTTTGGTTTGCGACGGCGATACCGTGCCGTCGATAGTCAGTTTGACTTTTTTTGCATAGCCAATTGTTATGGCAGCAATGGCGAAGAAGAGGATTATTAAGCGTTTCATGATTGTTATTTACTATTTTACGATTTACTATTTATATACTATTTAGTTATTTGGCTATTAACACACCTCCCTCCGGGCGCTCCCACCCCTCAGTCGCAAGCGACAGCCCCCTCTGCATGGGAGCAAACCGCTCCCCTTGGGGGAGAATCAAAGCATTATTCTATGGTGATTTGGGTTGAGAGGGGAAGATCTTCGGAACTGGTGCCGGCAAAGACATTGTAGGTGCCAGGCACTTGTTGGAATCTCTGGTCGAGTATATTATAGTAGCTGTAGGAGTGGTCGTCGAGAGCGATTGTGACTGTCTTACTCTCGCCGGGCTGCAGACTGACCTTAGCAAATCCACGCAGCTCCTTGGCAGGACGGGCAACGGGGTTGGCAGTGTCGGTGGGGCCTACATATATCTGCACCACCTCGCTGCCGACGCGGTCGCCGGTGTTCTTGACGGTGACAGTAGCCGTAGTGGGCGTAGCCGTAAGGTCGGAGACCTCAAACGTACTGTAGCTCAATCCGAAGCCGAAGGGGAAGAGCGGAGTTTTATTGTTCTTCTGGAAACCGCGATAACCGACGAAGATGCCCTCCTTGAACTCTACCTTTTTGTTGGTAGCCCTATAATAATTATATGTAGGATTGTCGCTCTCCAATCGCTCGAAGGTCTGTGGCAGTTTGCCACTGGGATTAACATTGCCAAAGAGGATGTC
>JAGCYL010000138.1 GCA_017960825.1 Bacteroidaceae bacterium
CTGACCGCTGTTCAGAGCGTAGTAGCAAACGCTGCTGCCGCTGGTAAGAGCATCTACACCGTTGACGGTAAGAAGGTTGCTGCTCCGAGCAAGGGCCAGATCTACGTATCCGACGGTAAGACCGTTAAGTACTAAAAAAAGACCCCTTCTCATCCCCCTAAAGGGGGAAGACGGGAAGTCTCCATCATACAGGGGAGCGCTGATGCGCTCCCCTAATTATATTATATTGTTCGCGCGTACATCTTTATAATAAATACGCGATAATATTTTAGAAAAAGAATGGAGATATGTCTCGCTGTTTCATCTGGAATGTTTAACTTTGTATGCAAATTTAATATGACTGAAATGAAGAAGGATATTTGCTATCGTGTTGCGCAGTTACGCAGTTGGATGCAGGCGCATGGTCTGCAGGCATACATCATTGGGAGCAGCGATCCTCATGGCAGTGAATACACTCCTGACTATTGGCAGTGTCGGCAGTGGATAAGCGGCTTTGATGGCAGTGCAGGCACAGCAGTGGTTACTGTGGGACAGATAGAAGAAGCGGCCTTGTGGACTGACTCTCGCTATTTCCTTGCGGCAGCTGATGCACTTGACGGCACTCCTTTTGTGCTTATGAAAGAGCGCGTGGAGGGTACTCCCACCATTGCTGAGTGGCTTGCCTCGAAGCTTCACAGCGGTGACAGCGTGGGAATAGATGGCAGGGTATTTGCTGTAAGTGAGGCAGAACAGCTGATGAGTGAACTTAATAAATATGGTATCGGTCTGGAGACCAAGTACAGCGCTCCGGATGAACTATGGGTTGACCGTCCGGCGTTGCCCTTGGCACCCATCAGGATTCAGCCTCTGGAGTGGGCTGGCGAGGAGACGAGTAGCAAAATTGTCCGTGTGATGGACGCCGTGGAGCGCGAAGGTTGCTCACAGTTGCTGGTGAGTCAGCTTGACGAGATAGCCTGGTTGTTGAACCTGCGCGGCAGCGATGTTCATTGCAATCCTGTCTTTGTGAGCTACTGCCTGATAAGCCGCGAGGCATCAACACTTTTTTGCGATGTACGAAAGGTAGGCACAGAGGTTGCAGACTATCTCAAGGCGAATGGTGTAGGTATTGAGGATTACTCTAAAGTGGAGGACGTACTTAGGCAAAGCAGCGAGGCGATAATGCTCTCTCCTCAGACTAATGTGACTATAGCGGCCCTATGTACTGATCCTGACAGAGGCAAGAGTGTTGTCTGCAGCAGTCCGATTTCCCCGATGAAATCGCTCAAAAATGCAAGTGAGATACGTGGGTTTGAGCAAGCAATGTTGCAAGATGGCGTGGCGTTGGTTAAGTGGCTGCGATGGCTTGAGGCTGCGGTACCTATAGGAGGCGAAACAGAGTTATCTATAGATGCCAAACTCACCGAACTACGCTCTGAGAATGCTGATTTTGAAGGACTCAGTTTTGATACTATCGCGGCCTATAAGGAGCACGGAGCGATAGTGCACTATGAGGCTACGCCCGAAACAGATGTTCCGCTGAAGAATGAGGGACTCCTCTTGGTTGATACAGGGGCTCAGTACACCTGCGGCACTACAGATATAACGCGCACTCTGCTGCTCGGCAGCGAAGCGACAGAAGAAGAACGGAGGGTATATACTCTTGTGCTGAAAGGGCATATTGCCCTTAGCCGCTTGAAATTTCCGCGTGGTGCCAGCGGCACTCAGCTGGACCTTGCAGCGCGCTCAGCCATGTGGCGCGAGGGGTATAACTATGGTCACGGCACAGGCCACGGAGTGGGTTCCCACCTCTGTGTGCACGAGGGGCCTCACCAGATAAGAATGAACTATGTGCCTGCGCCGATAAGCGAAGGTGTGACAGTGACTGATGAGCCCGGCATATATCTTGCCGGACGCTTTGGAGTGAGGATTGAGAATCTTCTGCTTTGCGTTCCCTACAAGGAAACTGAGTTTGGTTCTTTCGTAGGGTTCGAGCCGCTCACCCTTTGTCCTATTGACCTGCGCCCTGTGGAATGGTCTATGCTGAATGCAGAAGAGATAGACTGGCTCAACAATTATCACTCTACCGTGGCTGCCGAGCTATTGCCCTTGCTCAATGACGAGGCAGACCGCAATTGGCTGCGGCATGCAACAAAGAAGATAACTTACAAATAAAATACTGTAAAAATGGCTTTGATAAAGACTATTCAGGGCAAGGCTCCCAAGTTCGGCAAGAACTGCTATCTTTCGGAAAACGCCAGTGTGATTGGCGAAGTGGAGATGGGTGATAACTGTAGCGTGTGGTTTAACGCTGTGGTGCGTGGCGATGTGAACTACATCAAGATTGGCAGTCGCGTAAACATACAGGACGGTTCCTGTCTGCACACATTATACAAGAAGGCCGCCATTGAGATAGGCGACGACGTAACGATAGGTCACAATGTCACGGTGCATGGTGCCAAGATTGGCAACGGAGCACTCATCGGCATGGGAGCTACGCTGCTCGATGATTGTCATGTTGGCGACGGTGCGATAGTCGCTGCAGGGTCTTTGGTGCTAAAGAACACCGAGATTGGGCCTGGTGAGCTGTGGGGCGGAGTGCCGGCTAAGTTCCTTAAGCGTGTTGACCCAGAGCAGGCCAAGGAACTTAACATTGGCATAGCAAGTCATTACATTATGTACACCAAATGGTTTACTGACGAGAACCCGGACACGCTGATAAATCCGCGCACGGAATAGGATCTGCCCATTTCTATTCGCAAGGAAATGAGATATGCTGAGGTAATATTGCCTGTGCCAATAGGCGTGAGTTTCACCTACGCAGTGTCGACAGCGACAAGCGACAGTGTGAAGGTGGGCTGTAGGGTTGTTGTGCCATTTGGGCGCAACAAACTGCATACAGGCATAGTGCGTTCCTTGCATAACGAGGCTAATGCCGATGGATATGAGATAAAGGAGATATCGGAGGTCGTGGACACTGAGCCAGTCGTGGGCGAGAAGGAACTGCGGCTATGGGAATGGATGGCCGACTATTATATGTGCGCTCTTGGTGACGTGATGAAGGCTGCTCTGCCGAGCGGAATAAAGCTGGCCAGTGAGACGCAGATACAGCTGATTGAGGAGTTTGCTGATTGGGACAGCCTGACCAAGACTGAGAGTGCAGCAATGGACATCCTTGTTGACGGCAAACATAAGACTGTAGCCGACTTGCAGAAAGCTGCAGGCTCAATGAATGCAATCCGCGTGGTGCGTTCACTGATGCAAAAGGGAGCATTGCAGGTAAGTGAAACTCTTATTGATTCCTTTAAGCCCAAAAAAGAAGTACATGTGCGATTGTCGGACAAATTCCTCGATGAAACTGCGATAAATGAGCTTTTCGACAGTTTGCAGAAAACTCCGCGTCGCTATAGCCTGGTGCTGAAGTTGGCGGAACTGGCATCAGCGGAATCTGCCATCAGGTTACATAATCCGCAGATGATGGAGGAGGTTAGCCGCGCTCGACTGCTGAAGGAGGCCAATGTGTCGGCTGCTGTGCTGAACGCTCTTAAGGCGAAGGGCATTGTGGAATTGTATGACTACGAAGTAGGACGCCTTCATAACGTAGGCGGCAGCGTGAAGGAGCAACTGCCTTTGTCGGAGGCGCAGCAGGAGGCTTTCGATAAGATTAATGAAGAGTGGAAAGACAAGCGCGTGTGTCTGCTCCATGGTGTTACGTCCAGTGGCAAGACCGAGATATATATTCGCTTGATAAAACAAACGATAGCCCAAGGTAAGCAGGTGCTGTATCTGCTTCCTGAAATTGCGCTCACCACCCAGATTACCCAGCGGTTGCAGCGCATCTTTGGTGATGATATGGGCGTTTACCACTCTAAATTTCCTGATGCTGAAAGGGTGGAGATTTGGCAGAAGCAGATGGGGGCGCATCCTTTCAAATTGATAGTGGGAGTGCGTTCAGCCCTATTTCTGCCGCAGCAAAACGTAGGGTTAATAATTGTTGATGAGGAGCACGAGACCAGCTACAAGCAGCAAGACCCTGCTCCGCGCTATAATGCAAGGGATGCCGCAGTAATGCTGGCGTATATCCACGACGCTCGTGTATTGCTCGGCACAGCTACACCCAGTGTGGAGACTTACTACAATGCCTCGATGGGAAAATATGGTTATGTGCGCCTCGACCGACGCTATGGCGACATGCTTCTGCCTGACATTGAGGTGGCAGACATACAGGACCTACTCCGTCGCAAGATGATGAAATTGCCCTTCTCCCCTCGGTTGGAGGAGGAGATGAAGCAGGCTCTGGACAATGGGGAGCAGGTAATACTATTTCAAAACAGGCGCGGCTATGCGCCTGTGGTGGAGTGTGATACTTGCGGGTGGGTGCCTACATGCGAGTACTGCGATGTAAGTCTTACCTATCACCACGATGATAATAGGCTGCATTGCCATTATTGCGGCAATACTTTTCCTTTACCAGCCAAATGCCCCAACTGTGGTGGTTTCAACCTGAAGTCATTTGGATTTGGTACGGAGAAGATAGAAGAGGAGGTGAGCAAGCGTTTCCCAGGTGTGCGCACAGCCCGCTTAGATCTCGACACAACTCGGTCGCGTAGTTCTTACCGTAAAATTATCGATGCCTTCTCCGAAGGGAAGACAGACGTGCTCATTGGCACACAAATGATAAGCAAAGGCCTGGACTTCGGTAATGTCCGCGTGGTAGGTATATTGGATGCCGACACGATGCTAAACAGGCCTGACTTTCGCTGCCACGAACGCGCATTCCAGATGATGTCGCAAGTGGCGGGCAGAGCTGGCAGGCGCAATAGCCGTGGGCTTGTAATCTTGCAAACTCGACGGGCTGACAGCAGACTTATCAGCCAAGTGGTACATGGAGATTTCCATACGATGTTTCAAGAGCAACTCAAGGAGCGCCAGCGCTTTTACTATCCGCCCTTTTACAGGCTTATCTATGTGTGGATAAAACATCGCGACGAGAGTGTGGCAATGGAGGCAGCCCGTCTGGCGGCTGTGGAGATGCAGAAGGCTTTTGGTGGCGGAGTGCTTGGTCCCGATAAGCCGGCAGTGGCTCGTGTGCAGATGCAGCATATTAGGAAGGTTGCTCTGAAGGTTGCGCCCCATTTGTCCGCAGCAGAGGTACGCGCCAAGCTACGCACTATTACCGATAAGATAATGTCTGTGACAAGGTTGCGCTCCGTAACGATATTCTTTGACGTTGACCCGCAGTGACAGCGGATTTCCATAACCGTAAGAAATTTCTGCATTGCTTGTGTGAGCAGAAAAAGTAATCCCCGAAAGCGCCAACTTTCGGGGATTACTATATCAGTATGTAGTGTTACGTTATAATTCTGGAATCAGAAGAAGTAGCCTACATGAATTTGGAAGGAGTTGCTCTTAAGTGAGGACTCCTGAGTACCTGTGTATTTGGCAAATTTAGATAGGGCGATATTGTAAGTCACGCCTGCCTCGATGTGCTTGAGCAACTTGACACCGGCACCGACATTCCAGGTTAGGATAGAGTTCTTTACCTTGTACTCTGCATCGGTAATCTCCTTGAACTTGCCACTGCCGACGTTGAATCCAAACTGCGGGCCGGTGGCAATATAAGCTGCGGCGAGGGAAGAGAAACCAAACTGATAGCGGATATTGATAGGAATTTCGATTGTGTTCAGTTTGTTGTTCTTTTCTCCTGCTCCGTTGTCGATATTAATGTTGCGCTGCGAAAACAGTACGGAGGCATCAGCGCCTATTCCAACAACAGGTACGGAGAATTCAACCTTAGGACCGACAAACCATCCGCAACGATTCTCGGATCTGAGGTAGTGCGTGGGATGCTTGAAATCAGCCTTACTAACATTCATTCCGGCAACGACGCCGAAGTCCAGCTGCGCATTTGCGTGCTGAGTGCCAAACCCTACAAGGGCAACAAGCACAACGATGAGAGTCTTTTTCATTTTATTATTGGGTTTTCAGAGTGTTATACGAGTGCAAAAATAGTTATTTTTTGCGGAATGTCAACTTTTATAGAGATTTTATGTATTTTTTTTATCGAAATTCAGCAAATTAAGCTATATTCGCGTTGTAATTGGTAGAAGTATGCAGAAACAGGTCATTCGCGAGAAGCAGACTTTGGCTCAGGTGGAAGAGCAGCAGCAGGTGCTGAAACCGCTGCTGCAGGCCGAGGTGCGTGTCTTGCGCATGTCGCAGCAGGAGTTTGAGCAGGACGTGCGTACTCAGCTCGACACCAATCCGGCCTTGGAGGAGGATGACGAGAATGCGGAAGACATAGCTACACATGATGAAGACGGTCTGCTCGATGATTCTCCTACGGAGATTGAAAGCGCGGAGAAAAGCGAGTTTTCCAAGGAGGATTACGATAATGAGCGAATCAATGACTATTCTCCTGACGATATTCCCACATATTATGATCCCGATCGTACGCGAGAGCGCGTGATTGCCGACCAGACTTCTTTCTATGAAAGTTTGAAGGAACAGGCGGCGAGTTGCAACCTCACTCCAAAGCAGGAGCGCATAATGGACTATCTTATAGGGTCGCTCGACGAAGATGGATTCCTGCGCAAATCTCTGCGTGTTCTCTGCGATGAAATGGAGATTTATGACGGAGTGGAAGCTACGCAGCAGGAGGTGGGCGAAGTAGTGAAGATACTCCAGACCTTTGAGCCTGTGGGAGTGGGTGCAAAGGACCTTCAGGAAAGCCTCATAATACAGCTTGATAATGTAGAGGCTGATAATCCTCTGCGCGACTTGGCAAAAGAGATTTTGACACGCGGTTTTGATGATTACAAGAACAAGCGCTACAATAAACTCTGCGCGCGCTTTAAGATAGACAGCGAAACTTTAGACCGCGTATATAGCCTTGTGCGCCATCTCAATCCGCGACCTGGCGGCTCGATGGCGTCGGCTGACAGTGCTGCGCTGCCCGTTTCGCCAGATTTCTCCGTGGAGGAGGTTGACGGAGGATTTAGTATAAGTCTATGCCACGGCCATATCCCCAAAGTTAAGGTCAGCTCTGTGTATACTGATTTCGTGTCGTCCGCCTCTGGTGCAAACTCCGCCGAACAAGAAACGGCGCGACGCCAGGTGAGCGAGGCGCGGCTGTATGTGGCCGCCGTTAAACAGCGCCAGCGCACGATGCTTGACACTATGCGCGCCATTGTCCAACTGCAGCCCGAGTTTTTCCGTGAGGGTGACCGCTCGCTGTTGCGTCCGATGACACAGAAAGATGTTGCTGACATCATTCACCGCGACCCAAGCACAGTGTCGGGCGTAGTTTCCAATAAATATGCTGACACGCCCTTCGGACTTGTCTCACTGGCGAGCCTGTTTACTCAGAGTTTCGTAAATCAGCAGGGCGAGGAGGTGACACGCGAGGCGGTGCGCATTAAGATGCGCGAGTTGATAGATGCAGAGGATCCCGCAAATCCTATCACAGACGACGAGTTGGCCGAGCAGCTTGGCATAGCTCGCCGCACAGTGGCTAAGTACAGAAAACAAATGCATATTCCCGTAGCGCGATTGCGACGATGATGACCAACAAACAAATCCTTGTGTTGGCAAAGATGTTTACGCTCCTCTTTGCGCCCCACTACTTCCCATTGCTATGCCTGCTGGCGCTGATGGGATTCAGTTATATGCGCATCTTTCCTCTCAACTACAAGATTTTTCTGCTCATTCTGGTCTATCTTTTTACCATCTTCATTCCGTTGTTGCTGATATCCCTGTACCGTAAGGTGGTGGGCATAACGCGCCATCAGATGAGCCAGCGCGAACAGCGCACCATGCCTTACGTGATAAGCATAATGTGCTATTTTCTGTGCTATCACGTGCTCACATCTCTCATAGTTCCTCACTTCGTAGTCAGTGTGGTGCTGGCCTCGCTCTTTGTTCAGATGGTCTGCGCCTTAGTAAACTGCTGGTATAAAGTCAGCACTCATTCTGCCGCTGCGGGCGCAGTCAATGGGGCGCTGATAGCATTTTCGTTTATCTTTAACTTCAATCCTATGTGGTGGCTCTGCGCCACGTTAATAATTGCGGGCTGCGTAGGAAGCAGCCGACTCCTGCTGCGCCGACACACGTTGGCGGAGGTCAATACGGGATTGTTTCTCGGTTTCGCCGTAGGCCTTTTCACAATCCTGTTCTTCTGATGCAATTAACCGAAAAACCATAATATTATGCAACCGATTGTCAGTATTATCATGGGCAGCACGTCTGATTTGCCCGTAATGGAGAAAGCAGCCAAATTCTTCGATGAAATGGGTATTTATTTCGAGATAAATGCTCTCTCAGCCCATCGCACTCCTGCCGAAGTGGAGCGATTTGCACGCGAGGCAAAGGGGCGTGGCATCAAGGTGATAATTGCCGGCGCAGGAATGGCAGCTGCACTGCCCGGAGTTCTCGCTGCCAGCACCACGGTGCCAGTCATTGGTGTGCCTATCAAGGGTATGCTTGACGGGCTCGACGCCTTGCTCAGCATTGTGCAGATGCCTCCCGGTGTACCCGTGGCTACTGTGGGCGTTAACGGTGCTCTCAACGCTGCTATCCTGGCAGCAGAGATGCTGGCCCTCGCTGATCCTCAGTTGGCGTCGGCACTTACTGAGTATAAGACAGGCCTTAAGGACAAGATAGTGAAG
>JAGCYL010000139.1 GCA_017960825.1 Bacteroidaceae bacterium
ATTAAAGGCAACGGCGTAACAACTTAATCAGGCATCCAGCTTATTGCTTATCTCCTGCCACTGGGGAATAGCCGGTAGGAAGCGGGCTGTCATGTGCTGGTAGTCGATGTGGCAACAATAGTGGCGGAGGCCATTGCTTATTATTATATAAGGTACGCGCAATACATTATTATACGCCATGGCCTGCTCAAAGGTCTTCCGATTGACAGCCACAGACGGGGCCTTGTACTCCACGATGGCCAGCGGACTCATCTCGCGGTTATACACCACAGTGTCACAGCGGCGCTGCATACCATTGAGTTCTATCCCCATCTCGTTGGCTATCAGCGTAGAGGGATAACCGAGGTGGTTGATGAGGTAGCCTACAAAATGCTGCCTTACCCACTCCTCCGGTGTCAGGGCAACATAGCGACCACGCAGGGAGTCAAAGATCATTGTCTTATCTCCCTCTTCTTTGATGTTCGCCTCGATGGGCGGCAGGTTAAGTGTTTCCATTATTTTCTTATTATACAGTGCCAACGGACAGCAAAGATACAACTTTTTCACCAAATTTTCGCTTGTTTCGTTTTTTTCGTGTAACTTCGCAAATTGAAAAGTATTTATTTCTATGGATATCATCAAAAAACTGATTGACCGCGCCAAGAAAAACAGGCAGCGCATCGTGCTTCCGGAAGGTACTGAAGAGCGCACGCTGCGCGCTGCAGACCGCGCTATAGCTAACTTGCTGGCAGATATCGTGCTGCTGGGCGAAGAGGACGAGATTATGGAGCAGGCTCGCAAGCTGGACTTGCCCAACATTGCTCCAGAGTATATTATCAACCCGCGCAAGGCTCCCGACATGGAGACTTTTGCCGAGACGCTGGCTGAGCTACGTAAACGCAAAGGTATGACCTTGGACGAGGCTCGCGAGAAGGTAAAGGACCCACTCTACTACGGGTGTATGATGATAAAACAGGGGAAGGCTGACGGCCAGTTGGCAGGTGCCCGCAACTCTACAAGTAATGTACTGCGTCCCGCGCTGCAGATTATCAAGACGGCTCCCGGCATCAGCTGCGTAAGCGGTGCCATGCTGCTGCTGACGAACACATCGCAGTATGGTGAGGACGGCGTTCTGGTGATGGGTGACGTGGCAGTGACACCGGTGCCCGACGCTCAGCAATTGGCCGAGATAGCCATCAGCACGGCACAGACGGCCAAGGCCGTAGCAAGCTTCAAAGAGCCTCGCGTAGCTATGTTAAGCTTCTCGAGCTACGGCTCGGCGAAACACGAAGTTGTAGATAAAGTACTGGAAGCCACGGCGATAGCACGCCGCATGGCTCCCGACCTGCGTATTGACGGTGAACTACAGGCCGACTGCGCTATTGTGCCCGAGGTGGCCAAACTGAAGGCTCCAGGGTCTAAGGTGGCAGGCAAAGCGAACGTGCTGATTGTGCCGAGCCTGGAAGTGGGCAACATTGCCTACAAACTGGTGCAGCGACTTGGCGAGGCTCAAGCTATCGGCCCCGTGCTGCAAGGCATCGCCCGCCCCGTGAACGACCTCTCAAGGGGCTGCAATGTGGACGACATCTACAAGATGATTGCCATCACTGCCAACCAGGCCATTGCAGCAAAACAAATTTAGGAAAAAAGAAAACATAAACATGAAAATACTTGTTCTGAACTGCGGAAGTTCGTCCATCAAATATAAGCTGTATGACATGGACGACAAGAGTGTGATTGCCGCCGGTGGCATTGAAAAGGTAGGCCTCGACGACTCGTTTCTGAAAATGAAGGCGCCGGTAGCCGAGACTATCACCACGCCAGTGCCGACTCACGATGTGGGCGTAGAGCTTATCTTCAATATGCTGACTGACGCCGAGAAGGGCGTCATTAAGAACCTGAGCGAGATTGATGCAGTGGGCCACCGCATCGCCCACGGCGGCAAGTTCACCGAGAGTCGCATTCTGACACCGGAGGTACTGGAGGAATGGAAGAAATATGAGGACCTGGCTCCGCTGCACAACCCCGCTCACTTGAAGGGTATTAACGCTGTAACGGCCAAGTTGCCGGAGGTAAAGCAGGTGGGTGTGTTCGACACCTCTTTCCACCAGACAATGCCTGATTATGCCTACAACTACGCCCTACCCTATTCCATATGCGAGCAGTACGGCATACGCCGCTACGGATTCCACGGCACAAGCCACCGCTATGTGCTGGCCCGCGCTGCCGAGATTTACGGCTTTGCCCCGAAGGACAAGAATGTAATTACCTGCCATATCGGCAACGGTGCTTCGATTGCTGCCATCAAGGGTGGCAAGTGTGTGGACACGACGATGGGCCTCACTCCACTGGAGGGACTAATCATGGGCACTCGCACCGGCGACATCGACCCGTCGGCAGTACTGTTCCTGCAGGAAAAACTGGGGCTGGACACCAAGCAGGCGTCCGACCTGCTGAACAAGCAATCGGGCATGCTGGGCATCACCGGCAAATACTCCGATATGCGAGAAATACTGGCGGCTGCCGCCGAAGGCGACCCTCGTTGCCGACTGGCCGTGAATATGTATAACTACCGCATCCGCAAATATGTGTGCGCTTATGCCGGCATTATGGGCGGCGTGGACTACATCGTATTTACTGCCGGCGTTGGCGAGAATCAGTATGAGATACGCGGCGGCAGTATGGCCGGACTGGAGCACATGGGCATCATAATCGACCCAGCTGCCAACAAAGCCAACCGCAGTCAAGAGGGCATCATATCCACACCCGACAGCAAGGTCACCGTATGCGTGATTCCTACCGACGAGGAACTACTGGTGGCACAGGACACGATGGACAAGGTGATTGACCATTGACTATCGACCATTGATAATTGACACTGCGCTGACTCCCTAAGACTTAAAAACATCAAATCTATATACCATGAAAACTACACTACGACGCAAGCTACGAAGCACCGTCCTGCTGGCGGTGATGGCATACGCCGCAATGCAGATGGCAGGATGCCAGGACAAGGTGGACGAGAGCAATATGTACACGTTCACCGGAGAAACACTAACCAGTTATTTTGAGAAGAACGCAGAGGAGTTCTCCGACTTTGCCTATATACTGAAGAAGGTAAGGCTGAGTCCGCGATCTGCATCTACCATCTCTGACCTGCTGTCGGCACGCGGCAACTACACATGTTTTGCCCCCACCAATGAGGCCGTACAGCACTATCTGGACTCTGTGTATCAGACCAGAGACTACGACATCACACTCATCCCCGACTCGATGGCTGAGTATATTGCCCGCAACTCGATTATCGACAACGGCAATGAGGACGCATACAAATCGACCGACTTCCAGATTGGCGCTCTGGAAACGACAAACATGGACGACCGCTACATTACCATATCGTATGACACACTGGCAGGCGGCACAACGGCAACGTATGTGAACAATAGGTCGCGCATCCTCAATTCCGACCAAGAGATGACCAACGGTGTGCTCCACAAGGTGAACCACGTGCTGGAGCTCTCTACCGCCACACTGCCCGCGCTGCTGGCGCAGACAGAGAATACGCGCATCTTTTCCTTCCTGCTGCAGCTCACATCGTGGGCCGACTCCATGCAGCTCTACCGCGACGACTACTACGAATACAATCATCCCGAAGTTGGCTATGACCAAAACGGCACAGAGGTAAAGAATCCCGCCCACCGCTACTACGGCTACACAGCCTTTGTGGAGACTGACGAGGTGTTTCACGAGAAATGGGGCATTGACATGCCCGTGGTGGTGAACGGCATGATGACCAACAGCGACGCCATTCTGGAACAGGTAGCCGCCAAGTGCGCCGAAATATATAGCAATGGCTCCTCCGACTACAAGAACCAGGACAACGCTGTCAATCAGTTCGTAAGCTACCATCTGCTGCCCGAACGCATAGCATGGGACAAGCTGGTGATTCACTACGCTGAGATGGGCTACGCCTACCGCAACCCAACGCAGCTAACCATCGACTGCTTTGAATACTATGAGACAATGGGCAAGCAGCGCCGCCTCGTCAAGCTGACTGAGGGCAAGCAGACCAACGGCAAGCGCATCAACCGCTATGTCACCAAGCGCAACCTCAAGGACTATACATACGCTGAGGCCGACGTAGCTATACCAGGCATACTCATCAACGAAGGCAACGAGGGCAGCAACTTCAATGCCCTCAACGGATTCTACTACACCATCGATGATATGCTGCTCTACACCAACGATGTGCCCAACAAGGTGCTCAACGAGCGCATACGTTTCGACATGTCTGCACTGCTGGGCGAGTTGATGACCAACGGTTACCGCCGACTGATGAGCTATCAGGCCATCCACATACCCAAGGGCTACTTCAAGAACTTCGACTTTGAGGAAGGCTGCTCCTACAACTACCTCACGGGCTATGGCTCAGGCTGGCCCAATTTCCAAGGCGACGAGCACAATGTCACCGGCCAGTACGATATGACCTTCAAGCTGCCGCCCGTTCCTTACGAGGGAACCTACGAGATACGCTGGTCAGTGCCCACCTACGACAACCGAGGTATGGCGCAGCTCTACTTGGGCAAGAACAAGAACAACCTCATACCTATCGGCCTGCCGCTCGACCTGCGACTGTCGCCTTACAACCCCGCCATTGGTTGCGACATTGATACTGAGGACGAAGACCATAACGACGAAAACGACAAGGCCATGCGCAACCACGGCTATATGCGCCCGCCCATCCACGATGGCATCAGCACCGGCGGTACTGTAGTCAACACCCTGCGCAACCCCAATGGTCTCAATGCACAGTATGCCTACCAGCGCCTGCGCAAGATAATCTGGACCGGCACAATCAAGCCTACCGACGTGCTCTACGTTCGCATCAAGTCGGTGCTCGAGAACACCGCCACTCAGTTTGTGATGGACTATATGGAACTGGTCCCCAAGAACGTCTATGCCGGCGTGGATGCTGAAGATAAATGGTAAGAATATTTGATAGCTTATAGACTATAGACTTACAAAAGATGAAGCACATATTTTTAACAATCGTATTTGCTGCGCTGGTATGCTCCTGCGGCGGCAAGACAAACGCCACTGGCGATGGCGCGGCAGTTGTCAACAACATAACCAAAGCCAGCTATAACATAGGTGAGAAGGACGACTCCGGCATTACTGCTAAGGTAAAGAACGGCAAGGTGCTGGTTAGTGTCGATGCCGACAAGTTTGCGACGACACCTTTTGCCGGCAGTATGGACTATCGGCTCGTTGAGGAAACCTATGAGGTGCAGAACACCGACGCCCCCATCGTGTCCATCTATATCGGCGACATCGGGCAGGACTACAACCCCGTGCTCTGCATGCTGCGCGATGATGGCAAGGTACAGATATCCAGCCTCTTCGACGGCATCAGCCGCCTCGGCTTTTTCCAGGCTAGCTATCCCCTGCCCAATCTGAACAATATCGTGGCATTCAAGGCTAAGACATTCGAAGACTATGTCGGAATCGCCGCTGTCGATGGCGACGGCATGGAGATCGAAATTCCCTACAACCCCGCAGGACTGCAGGAATACATCTACACCAACGCCGTAGGTACCCAGCTGCGCCTCACCTTCACCCC
>JAGCYL010000140.1 GCA_017960825.1 Bacteroidaceae bacterium
AGTTCTGGATACAGAAGTCGTTTGCCGAGTGGGCAAACATACGCGCAGGACATATTGTGGTACCCGTAGGACTGAAGAATGCGCACCACGAGCCTCTGAACTACTTTACGGTGTATCGCCCAGAGGGTGAGAACACTATCCTGCCTTCTACATGGCACCAGACGGGTATCTCGCTATGGGGACGCTATGGTGACTTCCGCTATGAGGCACAGCTGGTGGCTGGACTGAATGCCGACCAGTTTACCAACGTGGGATGGATACATAAAGGACATAAGTCGCCCACAGAGTTTGACGTGGCCAACAAGTATGGTGTGGCACTGCGACTGGACAACTATACGGTGCCTGGATTGCGCATCGGACTGAGTGGCTACTATGGTCACAGTATCGGCAACACGTATCCTGCCGAGAAGGAGGGACTGAGCGCTAAATATAATGGTCGCGTGGCCATCGGGGCTATCGACATGACGTATAAGGCACACAACTGGATAGTACGCGGACAGGCGGACTACGGATATCTGGGCAGTGCCGACCAGCTGAAGTATATGTATAACCGTAAGAACTCGAAGTCGCCCTTTAAGCACTCTGCCTTTGTGAGCAGCCATGCGTATGCGGTAGGCATCGAGGCGGGCTACGACGTGATGGCGCTGATACCTAAGGCACGCGAGAGCAAGGAGCATCTGTACCTCTTCGGACGCTATGAGGCTTATAATCCTTATGCCTCAGCTACCAAGAACACGCACTACGACTATACGGAGGTGAAGCGCATGGCAGTGGGTGTGAACTACATGCCAGTGAAGGAAATAGTGATCAAGGCGGAATATACGCAGCGATTCCTGAAGAGCGGGTATAACAATGAACCGGCACTGAACTTCAGCGTAGCGTATGCGGGATTCTTTTCACGTTGAACATTGAACGGTGAACGGTGAACGTTAGCCCCCTCCTAGCCTCCCCCCACTGGGGAGGTACCTTTCAGGGGAACGGGGGTACGGAGGTACGGGGGTACGAGAATACCTCAAGCCGAGAAAAGAAGCGCAGAAACATATCTCGCACCTCCAGCCTCAAAGAGGCTGCCCCCCGTACCCCCGCACCTACGAAATATGCATTAAGCATTGAGAACAACCACATAACATAAAAATAAAAACAATGAAAAAGTATTTAAGTCTTTCGGTAGCCGTCATCCTCGGCGCGCTGACCTTGACATCTTGTAGCGAGGACAACAATGACGACAATGGTAAAAAGGGGGACATCTATAGCGATGTAACCTTTGGTAACGCTGCCATGGATGCGTGTGACGATCTGGGCAAGCAGTTGGAGAGTGCCAACAGCGTGATTGCTGCTGCCAGCTTGAGCGACGCTCAGGAGGCCTATCTCTATGAGGTGCTGGGCAATCTGGTGGACAATGTCATCGTGCCTACCTATACCAAGCTGGCTGACGACACGGAAGACCTGGAGAAGACACTGAACGGACTGAACGTGAACACCATCACACAGGAGAAGATTAACAAGGCGTGTGACGACTTTAAGTCGGCTCGCGAGAACTGGGAGCGCTCAGAGGCTTTCCTCGGCGGTGCTGCTTCAGACTTCGACGTTGACCCAACTATCGACTCATGGCCTCTGAACCGTTCACTGCTGCTGACCTATCTGCAGTCTGGTCGCACCGACTTTAGCGACGAGGAGATTGAGGATGCTACCATCTTGGGATTCCACGCACTGGAGTTCTTCCTGTTCCGCAATGGTCAGCCTCGTAACGTAGCTGAGTTTAAGGGCAACGACACCTATCCCGGATTCACAGCCATCAGCGGTGCCTCAGAGCTGGCTTACGCTCAGCGCATCTGCACCCTGCTGAAGGAGCGCACCTTCCAGTTGCAGGTAGCTTGGGAGGGCGAGAAAAACGCAAGCCGTGCTGCTGTAGTAAAGGCTGCGGGACTGGAATATACTACCGAGAATGGTATGAGCTTTGGCGACAACCTGAAGCAGGCTGGTAAGAACAGTCAGAGCACCTTTGCCTCACTGACCGATGCCATCACACAGGTATTGAGCGCCGACGAGGGTAGCTGCTTCGGCATCTGCAACGAGGTGGGTACTGCGAAGATTGCCAACCCCTTTGCTAATGGTGACATCGCCTACGTAGAGTCACCTTATAGCTACAACTCTATCACCGACTTTGCCGACAATATCCGCTCTATCCGCAACGTATGGTATGGTTCTACCAATGGCAGTGCTGCCACCAAGAGCTTCCACGGATTCTTTGCTCAGGTGGGTAAGGCTAGCGTGAACACGGCAGTAGAGAATGGCTTCAACACCGCCATCAGCAACATCAGCGGTATGCCTGCACCTTTCGTGAAGTATTGCAGCGTAGTATCGGGTAAGAACTTTGACGACCAGAACAACTGGGAATCTACATCTGGAGAAGAAGAATAAACCAACAAAACAGAAATGACGAAATACATAACAAGAGCTACTCTTGGTGGCCTGTTGGCGCTCGCTGGAGCGCTGACAGGCTGCTCCGATAGTAGCGAAGCATTGGAAGATAACCCCTTAGGCGAGCTGAAACCTGCCAAGGAAGTGTTTGGAAAAGCTACGGGTAACTTCTCGGCCGAGGAGTGGTATCCGGGTGGACAACTGGGTACTACGGAGAAGGCGAGCTACTCGGCAGCAACACCTGCAGTGGAGAAGTTGACGAGTATGATGAACGACTTCAACGTGGGTGAGGGATTTTTTGAGAAGCTCTACACCTTTGACCAGGAGCCTCGCAAGGGACTGGGACCGGCATGGGTGCGCAACAGTTGTATCGCTTGTCACCCCAGCTATGGTCACGGCAAGCGCCAGACGGAGTATCGTGCCAACCAGATAGGTAATGGCTATCTGCTGGTTATCTATCATCCCGACGACAACAGCTTCGTAGCTGAGGTAACGGGTATGCCACAGACACAGGCTGCTGCGCCCTTCAAGGCACCTATCGACGAGAGCCTGATAAGCATTGAGTGGAAGACGGTGACAGCGATGGAGAGCGGACTGCCCCTGGAGTTTGAGGATGGCGAGCGCTATAGCCTCATCTACCCCGAGGTGCGCATCCCTCAGGAGGCCTTCCACACCAATCCTAAGCCCTCGAACTATGATGTGCGACTGGAGTCAACCATCGGCATCTATGGTACCGGTCTGCTGGATGCCATCAGCGATGAGGACATCGAGGAGCAGTGGAAGAAGGAGTCGAAGTATGTAAAGCTGAACCCTGCCATGTGGGACAACGACGCGAAGACCTTCAAGTCCTCGGCTTACTACACGGCAAAGTATAACGATACGGGCAAGTATCATGGCGACCACGGACCCCTGAAGCGCTTTACCTATGCAATGACACGTGGCTCGCTGCAAGATGGTGCAGGCTCGAATGCCGTCTGGAACATCACCAACGTGACGCGCTCAGATCGCAACTGGCTCTATACCACCTCGGCATGGGCACAGGCTATGAGCGAAGACCCTGAGGTGATAGCCAGCATCAAGGCTGACCCAAAATCACCTTATTATGCGGATGGTACGGAGGCTAACATCGCCACAGCTGTGCGCAACCTGCTAGACCCTGCAACCAACCAGTATGACAACGAATGGCACAACTTTACACCTGAGATGAACGATAAGCAGTATTATCAGTTTATGGTGTGGCACCGAGGACTGGCTGTGCCTGCTGCGCGCAACCTGGACAATAGTGATGTGCAGCGTGGTAAGGAACTGTTCAACGAGATTGGTTGTGCACAGTGCCATCGCCCCTCATGGACCACGGGCAAGGATGAGATGTGGATAGACAGCTCTATCAAGGCTTACGCCCAGAGCATCGGTAAGAATGCCACCGACCTGCTGCCTCGCTATCCCGGACAGACCATCTGGCCTTATACGGATATGGTGCAGCACCGCCTGTTTATGAAGAACGACCTGCGCACAGGATGGTGTCGCACTACCCCACTGTGGGGACGCGGACTGAGCAGACGACTGACAGGTGCCGACGACCGACTGCACGACTGCCGAGCTCGCACCGTGCTCGAAGCCATCATGTGGCATGGATATTCAAAACAGTCGGATGGCTATCGTGCTGCCGAGAAGTTCTACCACCTGAAGAAGGCAGACCGTAAGGCGCTGATAAAATTCGTGGAATCTATCTGATGAAAAGACTAATACTTATACTATCACTCGCGACAATCGTTCTGAGCAGCAGTGCCGAGAAAGCGGTACTGCCTCAGGCGACTGCCGCCCGTTTTTGTCAGCTACTGGTATGCGACAACGATGAGCAACTGCTCTCGCTGACATCTTTTCTGCGCAAGAATCCATTAGAGGCAAACGATAGTCTCAGCACCGAACAACTGTTTTGCGACTACATCTTTCACTATGGTGGATGGCAAACACTGCGCATCTTTCCCTATTGCGATGGCAAGCAAGCCCATTGGTATGCAGCCACCAGCGAACTGCCCGAGGAGATGCCTGAGGAGCATCGACGATACATACAGGAGGTATTGTTGCGCATGCAGAGCGAGATAGACAACGAGCAATGGGTTACCGTGGATGCCTATATCGAGCGACTACTGCAATATCAGCACGAGTTTGGGCCGGTAGCCACCACTACTCACACACCATCCGTACCCATACCACTCATCCTATCGGTATTGGTAATCCTTTTTCTAAGCATCCCTATCCTATACCATTATCATCGCATAAGAGTAGCAGGATAAGAATGTCAGGAGTCGGCACTCCTGAACCGTTGGGACTTTAGCGGTTCTATCGACGGACGCTACGATCATCGCATAGAATATGTGAATCTGAATCGCACAGCAGAGCCCGACCGCAACGTAACTCATACCTATAACCTCTCGCCATCCGTATCGCTCAGCTATCGTAACTCATGGCTCAGCTTCTCGCTGAACAGTCGTACCACCTATGCACGAACAGAAAACCGTCTGCAGGCATCTAACAACCTGACAACATGGAACTATTCGTATGGTGGTAATACAAAGATAACCTTCTCGTGGGGCACCAACCTGAGCACCGACTTCCACGTATTTAGCAAGCGCGGATATAGCGATGCCACACTGAATACAGACGAACTGATATGGAATGCACAGCTATCGCATAGCTTCTTGCGTGGCAAACCACTAACCATCATGCTGCAGTGGTATGATATCCTGCACGAGCAGACCAACTTCTCGCGCATGGTCAATGCCAATGGTTGGCGCGACCAAGAAGTCAATGCCATCACCAGTTATGCCATGCTGCACGTAAGCTATCGCCTAAACCTCTTTGGAGGCGACAACAACCGTGGCGGACGTGGCAGATGGGGTAACGGACCACGTGGAGGCTTTGGCAATGGACCTCGTGGAGGATTCGGTGGAGGTCCCGGTGGATTTGGTGGCGGAATGCCATTCTAGCAAAAAAGTAAATAAAAAACAAAGCCGTAGGTAGAGTACCTGCGGCTTTTGTATTATCGATAGTAAATCAGAGAACCATCCACTATTCATGAATTTACAATTTACTAATATACCCTAGAATGCCATAAAGAGGAATGTTCTCCATCCAATCTTGATCTACATAAGGTTTCATCGAACAACGAAGACCTTTTAGATGCTTATCTGCATGATCGATGGTAACGAACTGACTCAACGATTTTCCTTTTATATTATCTTCCGACTTAACTTCTATTGGTATTATGCGTTCTTCTGCTTGCACAAGAAAATCGATCTCTTGAGTTGAGTTCTCTTTGCTATAATAGTAGATACTCAGATTATCAAATGTCTTGAGCTGTTCAAAAACATAATTCTCAGAGAATGCTCCCTTAAATTCTTTAAACACATCATTGCTAATTAACATTAAACTAGCGGGAGCATTAGCCATCGCTCCTAAAAGACCAATATCAAGAACATAAAGTTTGAATGCATTAAAATCTTCGTAGAAGCTTAAAGGCATTGTTGGCATCTTACAACGATGTACTTTGAATGCCAATTTTGCATCTATCAGCCACTGGATGGC
>JAGCYL010000017.1 GCA_017960825.1 Bacteroidaceae bacterium
AAAAGACAATTAAAGGTCGTCCATGGGAAAACCGAATATGGTTTTGCCGTCAGCGGTCGAGGGACTCGTGAACCGTTCTCTCTTTCTCTGACGGTTACGCTTGCGTTCGTATCGCTTAACTCGGTCCTCGTCCGTCTCGTGCCAATCTATCATAGGTTCGCCGTCACGAAAATAAGCAATAAGCCTTTCTAATATTATTAGAAGTCCGAAAGCGATGAGCAGTCCCATTATTATATAATATAGTATCTCCATTGTCTCCTCTTTATCTGTTGCAAAACTACATATTTCCTGCCAATTCTCCAAATATTTGCAGGAAAATAATGCAAACATCCGTAAAATTTTCTGTTTGTCAGCATGGATTTTCTCTGCCACGACGCAGTATTCGGCATTGGCCACCATCACCAGCTTGCCGTCGGCGTCGTTTATTTTGAGAACAACCTCTTGGGGAACGATATATTGTTGTCTTTAACCCAACAATTGACGAAAATACCATATCCATGCAAAAAGGAATAAATAATGTAATTATCCTCGTTTTTTATTAGTTATATGAGTTTTTCTTGCTAACTTTGCAATAAATATAATACAAAGGATATGAAAAAGAATCTGTTTGCGCTAATCTTGTTGCTGCTGGGCTTTGCCCTGCATGCTGCTGCCCAAGGTATTGTCGTCCACCATAATGACGGCACTAAGTCTGTGTTCCGTACTACCGATATCGACAGTGTCACGATGGTGACGGAGGCCGACAGTTATGTGATGGGCAAATGGTATCTGGGCTTCTGGAAGAAGGGTACGAGCATCATCCACTTCGACGGCACTGAGTATATGCTCTTTGCCGGCAAGTATATGGAGTGGGGCGGCAAGGGCGGCGAGCCTGAGAAATATACGGTGAGCTACTATCCCAAGAACAAGCTGTTTATTGCCAAGGACATGACTACCGGCGAGATGCAGCGCTGGACTGTGCACAAGCAGACGGACAACCTGTTGGTGTTGCGCGTGGGCGAGGTGTACCGCTATTTCTACACCACCCAGCGCGAGGCCGACAAGGCGCAGTTTGAGCTTGACCCGCCCAATCATACGGAGACATCTGACATAAATACTATCCTCAGATATGCCGAGGGTAACACCAAGTCGAGCCTGACTCCCATGGGTGTGCACTTCGAGAACAAGCACCAGACCACTGATGCTGACCGCGAGTGGCTGCTCAATGCTGACAATGAGCCTGACAAGGTGGCTGGTCTCACGCAGTGGAAGAAGAAGACGGTGAACCTCTACCCGTTTGGCGACCCCAAGCCGGCTGACGTGAACCAGCATTCTATCGGCGACTGCTGCTGCATGGCTGTGTTTGCCTCGCTGGCATACCTATGTCCTGACTTCATAAAGAGCATTGTCACTGACAACGGCGATGATACCTACACTGTGAAGATGTACGACCCCAAGGGGCAGCAGATTGACGTGTGCGTATCGAGCAAGATATTGTGTAACGGCAATGGCGACATAGGCCAGTGTACAGGCAAGAACAATGCTGTGACATGGGCCACCATCATGGAGAAGGCGATGATGAAGTATGTCACCCTCTACAAGAATACAGGCGTGGAGGGCATCGCTACAGAGGTGGCTGCGCCTATGTTTACCGGCGACGGAGTGAGCTACGCCTTCTCGCCCAACTCGCTCTACACCTCTGAGCTGAAGGTGGCCATCGAGTGGAGCCTGGCGCAAGGCAATATCACTGTGGGCGGATTTAATGTGGACGATCTGCCGTGTGGTAAGCTCAGCACTGTGACGGGGCACGCCTTCACCTTCATGCTCACTGACGACGAGGAGAAGTCGCCCTTCGTCATGCGCAATCCGTGGGGATGGTATGACGTGGACGGAAAGCTGACGATACCCTACGAGCGTACCACGGTGCAGACTATTGATGCACGCATCGTGATGCCTGGTGCTGCTAGGGAGTATATGCGCACCAGTGTCAGCCCATACACGCCGCCCAAGTTCCAGAGTTTGCCCACTGACCTCGGCGTGTCAGAGCGACTGCTGAGCCGCAAGTATGTGCCTGGCGGAGAGCTGTGGTAGGGAGAGTTTAGAGTTGAGAGTTAATGATTAATGTTCAAAATAAAATGAAGAAGTTGTTTTTCATGATTCTGATGGCCGCAATGGTTGGTGGCCAGTGGTCAACGGTTAATGCGCAAAGCACGCTCAACATCCATACCACTACCAAGGGCATGGTGTGCTTCACGTTTGCCGAGAAACCGCAGGTTACGTTTCCCTCAGCAGAGGTGATGTGTGTGACCAGCGACAATGTCACTGTGGAGTTTCCGTATTCTGAGGTGGTGAAGGTGACGTTCCTCGACGATGACCCCACTGCCGTGCAGACTCTCACTGTGCGCGACAATACTGACGAGGTGCGCATCTACGACCTCAACGGCAGGCTGGTGCATCGCAGCCGTTCGAATCAAGGCACTGTCAGCGTTGACCTCAATGCTCTTCCCACCGGTGTGTATATCGTCAAGGACGGCAAGCGCACCTACAAAGTGAAGAAGCAGTGATATCTTAAGAAGAGAGAGTACGTAAAAGGAGCACCACAACGGGTGCTCCTTTTGTTTATGAAAAAATTGTTTATAAGGGGAAGTGATGTGCTTTTATTTATAGAATAGTGGTGCTTTAGTATCTTTACGCCTGAATGGTAAAAGTTGAGCAGGCTCATAAACAAGCATAGAGGGATTATTCAAACTAGGAGTTTGTTTGAAAGATGCTTTTTCTAAAGGCACAATGTAGATGTCATAAGGTTCGCATGGCTCTCCACCAATTCCAAGAACAATGAATACAGGAATATTCCGTTCTTTGGAAAACTCTTGATATGATGTAAGTCGTTCTGGCAAGAATAAGTCTTGCATAACGGAAGAGTTGAGCTTTTGTCGCCACTTGCACTCAATGGCGATGCATAGCTTAGTTTCTACTTCTTCTAAGAGTAAATCAGGATAGCGATTGTTTAGAGGGAAGAGATTGCCGAGTGTCTTGTCACCACGCCACTCTTTCATCAAATAGTTTCCATTCTTAATATCCAGCAGTTCAAGAACGAACTCCTCAAACTCCCTACCTTTCAACACGTCTTCTGGCATGGTAATGGAACGAATGCGTTCTCGTACAGCCAAATATGTGCGGTTTAATTGTTTCTTGATTTCATGAATGCTGAAGTCTTCGTAATACATTCGCAATAAAATCTTGTCTTGTTTTACAGTCCAGCGTTGATAAATTTTGTCCGGTTCTGCAGCATGACTTAACGCAACGTAATTAGTCAGAATCTCAACGTTTTTTTTACCGGCAAGTAGGGGATAAAGACTTCCGTTTTTGTTGATATACCCGCCAATGATATTGTATGCTATTTTATTGATGAGAAAATCATTTCGGTCTCTTGGAGACCACCGCTTCTGACCGGTCTGCTCCATCACAATAATCAACATCCGTTTTTCTTCCAGGGCTTTCTGAATCTGAATGTTATTTTCCTCTCGAAAACGATTCATCACAACTAGTATGGTTGGTACTCTATTTACAACTAGTGACTTCATTACTTCTTGTTCCAACTCAGTTGTGTTGCAGCAGATAACAGTATCTTTTGTTGTCAGTGATTCCACCCATCGAAAGATATGCTCATAAGTAGCTATAGGCGCACGTTTCGAGCATACGAATAATGACTTTTTTGCTTTCATAAGTTCTTGATTTCCTATATATTTAATAACTCGAAACATGATGTCTGCCTTAAAACAGATGCAAATATGGTGTTTTTATTTGAAAAGTGAGCAAGAGAGAATGAAATTTGTTGTTGGTTATCGTTATAGCTAAGATTAGCGCTGTCTCATAGTAATTCTGGTTATTACTATAACACGCAAGCCCATCCGAACTTACGTACGAGCTCTTGCAGTAGTTTACGATCGCGGACGGGAATAGTTACAGCTACAGTTTCACGTTGGTCATCTCGGTCTGCGATGTTTGCCGTGTCAAGGTCGTACTGTGTCTGCAGGTTCATCCACATGTCAGCAGGGATGCCGAGGGACTTTTCCAAGGCCACAGCTACGCTGAGCGATATCGAACGTTTGCCATTGATGGTCTCGCTGAGCACAGAGGGCTTGATTCCTGTTTGCTCTGAGAGCTGTTTTTGTGTCATGCCACGTTCCTTTAGTTCATCTTTAATCATTTCGCCTGGGTGGGTGGCAACAAACGGGGTCAATAGTTTCTTACTCATAGTGTTTGGAAATTTCAAATATCAATGCATTTACAATTATTCCTTGTTCATTAGGTGAGCTATGGAATAACATACGGTACTGGTCGTTAATCCATACAGCATCTACTCCTTTGAGATTGCCTTTCTTCTTTTCATAGTGTAGCGATTTTATGAAGAATAGGTCTTCAAGTCGACGAGCTGCTTTCAGATAGTTTACCACTTTGACGTAACGCTGGACAATGTCTTTTGGCAGTCGGTTGTATTGGTGGTCTTGCGTGGTTCCCTTGGTGTAGAGTTCCTCAAGTGCCGCATTACTGAATTCAATATTCATTTCTAAATTTCATTATTACGCTGCAAAGATAGTGATTAATTTTGAATAATTAGCATATCTGCGAATTATTTCATATTTTCTCGTGAATTTTTCTTGAGATGTCGGAAGAAGGAACAAAATAAATCGGCGAGCAGTAATGCCCGCCGATTTGTTGTGTTTATCTCGCAGGAGAGGTGGAGTTATTCGCTCCAGTTCTCCTGTGTCTTGCGTACGTAGCTCTTGTAGCGGAGCTGCGCCATGCGCTGTGCCTCTGCGAAGAGTTCCTCTGCCTCGTTGGGATAGGCCTTCTTTACGCTGAGATAGCGCACCTCGCCCATGAGGAAGTCGTGGAAGAGAGTCCAGTCTGGCTCCTTGGAGTCGAGCGAGAAGGGGTTCTTGCCTTCGTCGGCGAGGGCAGGATTGTAGCGCCACAGGTGCCAGTAGCCGCACTCTACGGCCTTCTTCTCCTCAGCCTGGCTCTTGCCCATGCCGCCCTTGGCCTTAAGGCCGTGGTTGATACAGGGAGCGTAGGCTATGACGAGCGACGGGCCTGGGTAGGCCTCTGCCTCGCGTATGGCCTTGAGGGTCTGAGCATGGTCTGCCCCCATTGCTATCTGGGCTACATAGACATAGCCGTAGCTGGTGGCTATCATGCCGAGGTCTTTCTTGCGTATGCGCTTGCCTTGAGCGGCAAACTGGGCGATGGCACCAAGGGGTGTGGCCTTGGAGGCCTGACCGCCCGTGTTGGAATATACCTCAGTGTCGAGCACGAGAATGTTTACATCCTCACCGCTGGCAATGACGTGGTCAAGACCGCCGTAGCCGATGTCGTAGCTGGCACCGTCGCCGCCGATAATCCACAGGCTGCGCTTAACGAGGTAGTGGTCGAGGGTCTGCAATTCCTTGCAGATGGGGCAGCCGGCTTTCTCTGCACCTTCCTTGATGAACTGGCGCAGCTTGGGGGCTATCTCCTTGGTCTTGTCGGCATCTTCCTTGCTGGCAATCCATTCGTCGGCAAGAGCCTTGAACTCAGCAGGGCAGCCCTCGTGGGCGGTTGCCTCGCCAAGCAGCTTGGCTACGCGCTCTTTCATCTTCTTGTTGCCGAGAGCCATGCCAAGGCCAAACTCGCAGAAGTCTTCAAACAGTGAGTTGTTGAAGCATGGGCCTTGTCCCTTCTCGTTCTTGGTATAGGGAGTGGAGGGTATGGAGGCTGAGTAGATGCTGGAGCAACCGGTGGCATTGGCTATCATCTGACGGTCGCCAAAGAGCTGGGAGATGAGCTTGACGTAGGGTGTCTCGCCGCAGCCTGAGCATGCGCCGCTGAACTCAAACAGGGGCTGTGCGAACTGGCTGTTCTTCACGCTCTGGCGGATATCTACAAGGTCTTGCTTGCTGGGCACCTTGACAAGCTTGTCCCAGTCGGCAGCTATCTTCTTCATTTCATCGGCATCAGGATTGTATGGCACCATGGTGAGGGCCTTGCCGAGCTTGGGATTGCCTGGGCAGATGTCGGCGCAGTTGCCGCATCCGAGGCAGTCGAGCACGCTGGTCTCGATGACAAAGTGCATACCCTTCATGGCGGCAGGAGCCTTCATCTCGATGCTGTCCAAACCGTCGAACTGGGCCAGCTCGCCGTCGGTCAGCACGAATGGGCGTATGGCAGCGTGAGGACAAATGTAGGCGCACTGGTTGCACTGGATACAGTTGTCCTTGTTCCACATAGGAACGAAGGCTTCTACGCCACGCTTCTCATAGGCTGCAGTGCCAACCTCCCATGAGCCGTCAACGGTGCCGTGCTTCACAAAGTCGCTGACCTTGAGCAGGTCGCCGGCCTGAGCGTTGATGGGGCGCACGAGTTCTTTTACGAATGCAGGTGCATCGTCAGCCTGCTCTGCATCATTAGGCAGGGAAGCCCATGACGGGTCAACGGCGAACGGCTTGTATTCATCGCCACGGTCAACGGCAGCGTAGTTCTTGTCAACCACGTCCTGACCCTTGGAGCCGTAAGACTTCACGATGGCTTCCTTCATCTTCTCGACTGCCAGCTCCACCGGGATGACGCCTGTGATGCGGAAGAAGGCGCTCTGCAGGATGGTGTTTGTGCGATTGCCAAGTCCAATCTCCTGCGCAATCTTTGTGGCGTTGATTGTATAGACGGTGATATTGTTTTCTGCGAAATATTTCTTCACCTTATTGGGCATAAACTTGGCCAGCTCATCGCCCTCGAAGATGGTGTTGAGCAGGAAGGTGCCATTCTTCTGCAGGCCGCGTGTCACATCGTACATGTGGAGATAAGCCTGCACATGGCATGCCACAAAGTTGGGCGTGGTAACCAGATAGGTGGAGCGGATTGGTGTGTCGCCAAAGCGCAGATGAGAGCATGTGAAGCCGCCTGACTTCTTGGAATCGTAGGAGAAATAGGCCTGGCAGTACTTGTTGGTGTTGTCGCCGATAATCTTCACGCTGTTTTTGTTGGCGCCCACGGTGCCGTCGGCTCCAAGGCCGTAGAACTTGGCTTGGAACATGCCGTCGCCGCCCAGGGCAATCTCCTCAACCTCTGGCAGAGAGGTGAAGGTGACGTCATCGACAATGCCAATGGTGAAGTGATTCTTCGGCTCAGGCATGGCGAGGTTGTTGAATACGCTGATAATCTGGGCAGGAGTGGTGTCGTGACTGCCAAGACCGTAGCGGCCACCCACGATGAGCGGACGGTTCTCAACGTCGAAGAAGGCGTCCTTAACATCAAGGTACAGAGGCTCGCCGTTGGCGCCAGGCTCCTTTGTGCGGTCGAGCACAGCGATGCGCTTTACGCTCTTGGGTACAGCGGCCAGCAAGTGCTTCACGCTGAACGGGCGATAGAGGTGTACGCTAATCATGCCCACCTTCTGGCCATTGGCATTCAGATAGTCGATAGCCTCGCGGGCAGCGTCAGTGGCTGAGCCCATGAGGATAATCATGCGGTCGGCATCCTCAGCTCCGTAGTAGGAGAAGAGGTGATACTCGCGGCCTGTAATCTTTGAGAGCTGGCCGAGGTATTTCTCAACCACTTCGGGCACTGCGTCATAGTAGGGATTGCAGGCCTCGCGGTGGGTGAAGAATGTCTCTGGGTTCTCAGCAGTACCACGGGTGATGGGGCGCTCTGGACTCATGGCACGGTCGCGGAAGCGCTTGATATACTCTTCCTTAACCAACGGACGGACATCCTCCTGGTCGAGCAACTCAATCTTGTGGTACTCGTGAGAGGTACGGAAGCCGTCGAAGAAGTTGACGAACGGCACGCAGGTCTCAAGAGAAGCCAGGTGAGCGGCGGCAGTCATATCCATTACTTCCTGCACCGACCCCTCGCAGAGCATGGCAAAGCCGGTCTGGCGGCAGGCCATCACATCCTGGTGGTCACCAAAGATACAGAGCGAGTGGCTGGCCAGCGTGCGTGCACTAACGTCAAACACGCAGGGTATCAGCTCGCCGGCAATCTTATACATGTTGGGTATCATCAGCAAGAGGCCTTGCGATGCAGTGAATGTGGTGGTGAGAGCACCAGCCTGCAGTGAACCGTGAACGGCAC
>JAGCYL010000141.1 GCA_017960825.1 Bacteroidaceae bacterium
AATTTGATGAGCATAACCTTATTCTTTTAATTTCTGGGGCAAATATACAATAAAGTTTTTAATGTCCGTAATTTTTTTACGGAAATATAACATTTAAGTGGTGTTTTTGGTGGTTTTACACGTATTTTGACCTATCGAGGCCCAATTCTTGTGCAGAAATAAAGATTTCCTGTTTGTTAACGAATGGATAAAATACTCTATGAAACTCGATAAGATTTTTTGAGCTCAAATCGCCGACTCAAGCCGTTTGTTTACGCATTGTTTACGCAGACATGAAAAAAGGAGTTACGCAAATCGCGTAACTCCTTGATTTTTAGTGTGGACCAGCCAGGGCTAGAAACTGGGACCTCCAGATTATGAGTCTGTTGCTCTAACCAACTGAGCTACAAGTCCGGCAAAAAATGGATTTCTTCTGTTTTGCGGTGCAAAAGTACACAAAAAAATTGATTTCCGCGATTTTATTGCAGAAAATTCTACTTTTATTACTATATTCGCAGTTGAAAATGAAGAAAGAGTCCTTCCTTTTTCCCTTAAAAGGAGACACCATGTTGTAAATTAATTAAATAAATAAGATTATGAAAAAGACATTTTTTTGCCTTTTGGCAGTAAGTGCACTTTGTGTGCTGCCTTCGTCAGGTTTTCGTCCACCTACTATGGGATGGAGTTCGTGGAACACGTTTGCTCTTAACATCAACGAGGATGTTATTTTAGGGCAGGCCGAGGCAATGGTTAAGACTGGCCTTGCCAAGGCGGGCTATAAGTATATCAATATCGACGACGGCTACTTCCTCCCTCACGACAAAGACACCAAGATGCTGGGCGTAAGAGATGACCTCTTTCCTCATGGTATGCGCTACGTGGCTGACGAGATTCATAAGTTGGGCTTGAAGGCTGGCATCTATTCTGATGCTGGCGCCAATGCTTGCGGTGGTTCGAAAGATATAGGCTACTATGGTTATGAGGTGGAGGATAATATTCTCTTCTTCGACACTTGGGATTACGACTTCGTGAAGGTGGACTATTGCGGTGGCCGTCAGCTCAAACTCGACGAGGAGGAGCAGTACACCAAGATTATCAAGGCCATCCGCGACAATGTTAAGAAGAAAGATGTGGTTTTTAACATTTGCCGCTGGGCATATCCGGGCACTTGGGTGAGCGATTGGGCAGACTCATGGCGCACTACCGGTGATATCTACTGCGCATGGCCCTCTGTACGCTCTATTATCAAGGAGAATCTCTACCTCTCAGAATTTACTCATGACGGTCACTACAATGACATGGATATGCTGGAGATAGGACGTACTCTGACTCCTGATGAGGAGATAACCCACATGGCGGTGTGGTGCATACTGAGCAGTCCGCTGCTGATAGGTTGTGACATGAGTCAGATACCTGAGTTCTCGCTCAATCTGATGAAGAATCCCGAACTGATAGCCATCAATCAGGATGTGCTGGGTATAGGTGCTCCCGTGGTACAGCGACAAGGCGAGGTATATGTGTTTGCCAAGGACCTGAAGAAGGTGCGTGGCAAGGAGAGAGCCGTGTGTGTGACCAACCTGACTGATGAGGTGCAGACCATCGATGTGGACATTAACAGCCTCGGCTACGAGGGCACTATTTCCGTGCGCGATATTGTGAACCACAAAGAGTTTGCGCCGGCAGTTCAGGGTAAGTTTAAGGTAACGGTGCCTGCTCATGGTTCACAGGTGTTTGTAACAACGGGCGCAGTACGCAATGAGCCGACCCGCTATGAAGCCGAAGCATCGTGGATGAAAGAATACCAAGAGATTAGCGACAGAAAGACGGCAACCTTTGGTGACTGCGCCGATGCCAGCGGGGGCAAGATTGTGACTACGTTGGGTGGCGACGATGACAACTATATGGAGTGGAAGCAGGTGTTCTCTAAGAAGGGCGGCGACTACGACCTGACGATAAAATATATATGTGGTGAGAATCGTCCGTTGGCAGTTTCTGTCAACGGTGAGGATTTGCCTGAGCTGAAGAACCTAAATGGCGGTAGCTGGGAGAAAGTGGCTGCCAAGACGGTGCGCGTCAAACTGCGCAAGGGAATGAATACCATCCGCTTGGGAGAACAGGACAGCTGGGCTCCGAACATCGATTGCATTGAACTGAGTAGAATCTGATGATAGTTATTCCTTCCTCCTACCTCGCGCCGGTGAGCTATTACGCCCTTCTGTGGGCTCATGGGTGCGAGGTTTGTGTTGAGCAGTATGAGTATTATGTGAAGCAGACGCTACGTAGTCGTGCCTATATCGCCATGGCTCATGGCAAAGAGTGTCTAACTGTGCCGGTGGTGCATAGCTCAGGCGTGAAGACTCCAATGCGCGATATAAAAATCAGCGACCATGGCAACTGGCGTCACTTGCATTGGCAGGCTCTGCGTACGGCCTATGATAAGAGTCCTTTCTTTGAATTTTATGCCGATGAAATCGCGCATTTCTATGAGGGACGTCCTACGGAGTGGCTAATGGAATTTAATCTGATGCTGACGCAGACTGTGTGTAATTTGTTGGGAATAGATGTTAATCTGACACTGACGGACGAGTATCGTGCAGAGGGAGATTTTGTGGATTTGCGCTGCGAGACATTTGATTCGGCGCAAGGGGAGCCTTACTATCAAGTTTTTGCTGAGCGCAATGGTTTTATCGGAGGGTTGAGCATTGTGGATCTTTTGTTTAATATGGGGCCGGAGTCACTGCTTATATTAGACAAGATGAAGAAAACTTCTCTGCTCGTTCCTTCTCCATAAAAAGAAGAAAATTGAAGGGCTTAGTCTCCCCCTATAGGGGGAGGAAAAAAATGCGCAAAAACAGTGTGCATTTTTCTTATATATATAAGGTAGGGAATTAAATATTTTTATGTAATTTTGCCGCCGCTTTTGCAGCTCTCAAACATCGCCGCTTTTAGTAGTACATAAATTCTAAGCTATATGAAAAATCTTGTAATAGTTGAGTCGCCGGCTAAGGCAAAGACGTTGGGACGTTTCTTAGGTCCCGATTTTAAGGTAATGTCAAGCCATGGCCATATCCGCGACTTAAAGCCCCATTCTTTTAGTATTGACAAGGAGTCTCTGATGCCTGAATATATCGTACCTGACGATAAGCTGAGCCTGGTGCGAAGTCTGAGAGATGCCGCCAAGAAAGCCGACAAGGTCTGGCTTGCTTCTGATGAGGACCGCGAGGGAGAGGCCATCTCGTGGCACCTGACCGAGGTGTTGGGACTGGACGCAGAGAAGACCAGTCGTATTGTTTTTCACGAAATCACTAAACCTGCCGTGTTGGCTGCAATCGAGAGTCCTCGTCATGTGGACCGCAATCTGGTCAATGCTCAGCAGGCGCGTAGAGTGCTTGACCGTATCGTTGGTTTTGAACTCAGTCCAGTACTTTGGCGCAAGATTAAACCCGGACTCTCAGCCGGCAGAGTGCAGAGTGTTGCCGTGAGGCTGATAGTGGAGAGAGAGCGCGAGATAGAGAATTTCAAGCAGAAAGCAATGTTTGTGGTAAGTGCCCAGTTTGCCGTTGTTGACGAGAAGGGCGAGCCCCAGACTTTCAAATCCGAACTGAATAAGCGTTTTGCCAAGGTTGACGAGGCCAGAGCATTCCTGGAGAGTTGTATGAACGCCTCCTTTGAGGTGGAGGATATTGAGATTAAGCCTGTGAAGCGTTCGCCTGCTCCACCGTTTATGACCTCTACGCTCCAGCAGGAGGCAGCCCGCAGATTGGGATTCTCCGTGAGCCAGACTATGCGTGTGGCACAAGCCTTGTACGAGAACGGTCTCATCACCTACATGCGTACAGACTCGCTCAACCTCAGTTCGTTCTGTCTTGCAAGCGCAAAAGAGGTTATAACACAGCAGATTGGCGCTAAGTACAGCAAACCGCGTAATTTCCAAACCCATGCCAGGGGAGCGCAGGAGGCCCACGAGGCCATTCGTCCCACTCGTATGGATGTGAGCGAGATAGAGGGCACTCCCCAGGAGAAGCGCCTGTATCATCTTATCTATTTGCGCACTTTGGCCAGCCAGATGGCTGACGCTGTGATTGAGAAGACTACAGCCGCCATTGGCATCAGCGGCAGAAAAGAAAAGTTTGTTGCCATTGGCGAAGTGATGAAGTTCGATGGTTTCATCAGAGTGTATCATGAGGCTGTGGAAGACGAGAATGTTGAAGCAAGCGACATCTTGCCCGTCCTATCGAAGGGTACAGTGTTGCGCAGAAAGAAGATGCGCGCTACAGAAAAGTTGTCGCAGCGTCCTCAGCGCTATAGCGAGGCTTCGCTGGTGCATAAGATGGAGGAGTTGGGCATCGGACGTCCGTCCACCTATGCTCCTACTATTAGCACTATCCAGCAGCGTGGCTACGTGGAGAAAGGCAACAAGGAGGGCGTGAAGCATAATTTTATCACTCTCGAACTTCAGCAGAACGGAGTGAAGGAGAGTGTAAAGGAAGGCATCGCTGATGTGGAAAAAGGCAAACTTTTCCCCACCGATACAGGCAAGATAGTCAACGACTTTCTGTCATTGGGTTTCCCTACGATTATGGATTATGAGTTTACTGCTCATGTAGAGAAGGACTTCGATGATATAGCAGAGGGAAAAAAGGATTGGAATCAGCTTGTGCGCAAATTCTATAAAGAATTTACCCCGCAGGTGGAGAGCGCTGCCGAGAAGCAGAGTGAGCTCAAGGTGGGTGAGCGCCAGCTTGGCATAGACCCCAAGACAGGCAAGATGCTCAGCGTGAAGATAGGCCGCTATGGTCCTATGGCTCAGTTGGGTTTGTCGTCTGACAAGGAGAAACCGCGCTTTGCTCAGTTGCGCGAAGGTATGAGTATCGACACCATCACCTTTGACGAGGCTATGGAGCTATTCAAATTGCCGCGCGTGTTAGGCACCATCGATGACCGCGATGTGATAGCCAACATAAGCCACTATGGTCCTTACGTGAGCTACAATCGTCAGAACGTGTCGATTCCAGCAGGCATCGACGTGATGAAGATAACGCTGGAGCAGGCCATGGAACTGATAGACCAGAAGTCAGAGGCAGAGAGGAAGCGTCTGATGCGCTCGCTGCCCGGTGGAATAGACGTAATGAACGGACGCTATGGCCCGTACCTTGTGTACAACGAGAAGAACTATCGTCTTACCAAGACTCAGGCTGCTGATGTTAATGCTCTCACCGAGGAGCAGTGTCGCGAGATAATAGAGAAGGCCGACAGTCGCATTGCTCATGCTTCTGGCCGTGGTCGTCGCAGGAGATAACAGTCTATGCAGAATATTATCCTACTCGGTTATATGGGTGCCGGCAAGACCTCTGTCGGTAAAGCCATGGCGCGT
>JAGCYL010000018.1 GCA_017960825.1 Bacteroidaceae bacterium
AATGATAGCGGTATCAGATGTAGCCTTTCTTCCTTGCAAATCGAAGAAAGGTCCTTCTATGGAAACACTATTCTTCATACTCTGCACCGCTGTCTCGCTCTCTATTTCGAATGTGCCGGTAGCGAAGGGACCGCCTTGGAACGCGGTGCTGACGGCCTGCACCTTATATGTGTAGCGACCTTTGGGAAGAATCAGCTTGACGGATTTAGCCTCATAAGCATTGCCAGCAGTGATGGCCTTGCGGCGACCAGTAATATAGTCTGCCATGTTGGTACCGGCAACGAGTGTGCCGCTTTCGTTAAAGATAGCGTATTCGTATGTCTCGTTGCCCTTGGCACTGGCGGCAGGCTCCCATGCGAGTGTAACAACAGCCTCGTTCACCTCTCCGGGCATAAGGGTGGGAGCCTCGGGAGCATAGACCTTCTTTGAGGGATTGACGGTGAGCGACATGATATTGCCGGTACCATACGTGAGGCCCTCAATATCCACGGGCAGTTCGTTGTTGCCGTTGCGAATGTAGTCGATGGTGCCATTATTATCTACATCAGTGAGGATGACGCTATTGTTATTGGAGCCGATGGTGAGAATGGGCTCTGCCCAGCCGGTGCCGTCCTCAAAATTGATGCGAATCTTGGTAGCGCGTGAGTCAAGGTTGGCTCCGCTTTCAAGCTCTGTGTCGGAGCGGCCTGTCTCAATGATGTCTGTGAAGCCGTCGCCGTTCCAATCTACGAGTGCGCTGCTGCGCCAACCCATGCAGATGTCGTTGTTCTGCCAAGGTAATGTGGAGAGCAGCTTGTATGTGAAGTTGCCGTCAGTGGTGGTGGGCACATAGAGGCGATTGAGCCATCCGTCGGTTGAACCATAGTCACCTGAAAGGTAGAGGTCGGGCATTCCGTCGTTGTCCACATCGGCTACGTCGAAGGAGGGACGCTCGCGATAAAGAGGCAGTTCTACAGGCGCCAGGAATTGGCCGGGATTGGCAGCATCATTGATGAAAGCATAGGACTTGTCGCTCATCAAAGAACCAATCAGGAGGAAATCAGTGTAGCCGTCGCTGTTAAGGTCGTATGCCTTGACGTATGCCGTACAAGTAGTCTTGTTCTTACTCTTTACGCGTATATTATAGGTGTCATCATACGACTGCTTACGAAAGGCAATATTGCCCTCGCTGTCGGTACCCATACCGAAGAACAGCAGACCATAGCCTATGCGGTCGGAGGTGACGACCAAATCGGCTACTCCATCATTATTAAAGTCTGCCATGTCGGCAGACTTCACTCGCTTCCAGTCGAACGTTTCGCGCGTCACTCCATCGGTTTGATATACAACCATTGGCGCCAGAGAAAAATGGCCGGTTCCATCGCCAAGAAACAGGCCTTCGTCGCCACGGTCGTCTCCACCAAAATTGGTGGGGTCGGAATCAAAGGCAAGCAAATCCACATTGCCGTCGAAATTGAAATCTACGGGCACTACGTATGGATAGTTGTTTATCTTGCTGAGGGCGCCAACATCCGTAACCTCAGTATAGCCTGTTCCACCGTCCACACTGCCGGTGCCCTTGAGTATATGGCCCTTGATAGTCGCGCCGGTAACAAACAGGTCAAGAATACCGTCATTATCAAAGTCGGCAGCCACACCGCCACTGTTGCCGTCACCCATATTATCAAAGATAATAGGCTGAAGAGTCTGCATCTTGTCAGCAGAAGGGGAGGTATAGTAGAATATGCGATTGGCATTGATATTGGCATCGCTGCGAGGATTAAGCAACTTGAACGTCACGGTATGGGGACCCTCCTCCAGTTCGTAGTTCCAGTAAAGGGCATCGGTGCGGCGACGATAGTCAGAGTTGAACACCATCACTTTATCCACCACGCCGTCAACAGTCACCTCCATCTGAGCTTCGTAATTAGAGTCTCCACAGCTGAAGCTGCCGTGCACCACAATGCCTTTGCCAGTAAACTTGAATGTGTTCTGCGAAGCACGGTCAGTGCCAAGCCACTCTATCTTTGACGCAAGTTCGTGAGGATTCATGTCAGGGAAAGACTGCTCCAGCTTTACCTTGGCGGGCTCCTGCACCAGGATGGTAACTGTGGAGTCGGTCTCGCTGCCACCGTTGCGGAGAGCCTCCTGAATTGCGAGGTCGGTGACCACATCATAGGTCCTGCTGAGCGAAAGGCTGACATAGGGGAAATTCCTCTCCTCCACTTCGCGTAGGTTGGGCATCCATTTCTCGGGGATATTGCTATAACCAGTCATTGTGGCGAGCACGCCGCAGGCGGTGGATGGATTACAGTCTGAGTCCTGTCCGCAGCGAGTAGAGATATCCATTGTCTTGGCGAAGTCTTCCTCACCATAGAGCAGACCTATCACTACATAAGCGCTATTCATGGTGGCGTCAATGTTACCGGGCGCGATGATTAACTCGGGGCAACCTACATCCTTGCTGTACTTGTCGTTATAGAGTTGCCAGCACTTCTTCCAATCTTCGGGGTACTGATCATGCCATGCGATGACATCGCTAATACACTGGTAAAACTTGCTTTCCTGTGGAATGACCTTGAGAGCATTATTGACCACATCGTTGATATTGTCATACAGAAAAGCTTGAGTGTACATGGCGCCCACAAACACACCACCGTACCATCCGTCGCCGTAGTTGAGCATATGGCCTATCCTGTCGCAGATAGAAGAACAAGTGTTGACCATTGCCGGACACATGAGACCAGCAAAGTCAGCTTCTATCTGGAAGTCGATACAATCGGCGTGAGGATTGTTTTTCCAGTGGCCGGAGGCCGGAGGCATTATGCCGCGACGAATATTGTAGCGAGCCATCTGATTGGCATGCCACAGGGGGTAGCTTGCGTAGGCGAAGCCGTTAGCAAAAGAAGAGATAGGCGCATCGAGCCCCTCGCGCTCAAATACCTCTACAAAAGTGAGGTCCATATATATATCATCATAGAGCGAGGGCACATTGTCAAAGAAATACTTGAGGTGACCGTCAGGATACTCGATAATGCGACTGTCGGGTATCATCACACCGCGATACTGGAACTCGGTGGGCCCGCCATAGGCGCAACCGATAGTCTGGCCAGCCCAGCCGCCAGCAATCTTATCCTTCAACTCTGATTTCTTAAAAGTGACCGTCTTGGCTATACCGCCATAGGCGCAAACGGCCACTGCGGCAAAGAGTGCCGCAACAAAGATTGGTTTGTAAATGCTTTTCATATTATTAGGTATTATTATTTCCGTCTATTTGGTAACTACGGAGCAAAATTATTTCAAAATCGGCATTTTAAGACACAATTATCCGAGAAAAAAACATACGTTCAAGAAAAATGCACTAATTTTGGCACAACAACAACCAAAGTTTATCTGCTTTATGAAGAAAACCACACTGACTGATCTTTCGCTATACACCAATCTGTCCAAGACGACCATATCGCGAGTCTTGAACGGCAAATGCAGAGAGTTCCGCATAAATCGCCAGACTCAGGAAAAGGTCATTGCAGCTGCCCTGGAGCTCAACTATAAGCCCTCACTTCTTGCACAACTTCTGCACAAAAAGCCGGTACGCACCATCGGCATTGTGCTTCCCAGCCTAAGCAATCCGTTTTTCGCAAGTCTGGCCAGCGCAATCAGCGTAGAGGCCAAGAAGCACGACCTGTTTGTCATGCTTTTCGACACCGAGGAGGATCCCGCTCAGGAAGAGAGCGCACTGCGCAAGATGCAGGAGTATCACGTTGACGGCATAGTGGTAGCCCCTTGCGGCAAGGACTCCAAGACGCTTGAAAAGGTAAGCCGCGGCATCCCACTGGTGCAGGTGGACCGTTACTTTGAGGCAGCCGACCTCTCATACGTTTCAACCAACAACTTCCGGGGGGCGTACGACGCTATGTATCTGCTGCTGAAGTCCGGGCATCGCAACATCGTCTGCATACAAGGTCCCTCATTTTCCGTTACCAACAGAGAGCGCATACGAGGCTGCCGCAAAGCCATCGAAGACTATGGCCAACAATGCACACTGCACGTGCTTGGCAATGACTTCTCAATACAAAACGGATATATCGAAGGACAATTTGCGCTGAACCAGAAACAGCGACCCACAGCCATATTCACCATGAGCAACACGATAATGCTCGGAACAATGCGCGCCATCAAGGAGCACCACCTCCTTATTCCCGATGACATTTCACTCATTTCCTTTGACGACAATCTTTACATTGACTATCTCAACCCGCCCATCACCAGGGTGGCACAGCCAGTAAGCAGCATGGGAGTGGCTGCCATAAAGCTGCTTGTGAACACTATTATGCAGAACGGGGAGTTGCACTCCAACATGCTCCTCACCCCCACCCTCGTAAATCGCAACTCTGTGAAGATAATCCTATAGTATTATCTCGCCAAGTACAAAAAATCCGCGATTTCATCGCGGAGAACTGTTTGTATTGTCTTATCCTACTCCTCTGCCCGCGGATGAGCCTTGGAGTATGCTTTCTTCAGTTCCTCAAAGGTAGTGTGCGTATAAATCTCTGTCGTGGCAATGCTCTCATGACCCAACAGCTGCTTCACTACCTCAATCTCCGCCCCGTTGTTGAGCATAGCCGTGGCAAAACTGTGGCGTAGCACGTGGGGCGAACGCTTACGCTGAGTGGTAACCTGTGAGAGGCAGCTCTTGACTATATCGCTCACGGCTTTCTTGGTTATACGTGACACCTTGACTCCAGGAAAGAGCGCCGGATTGTCTGCAGCCTGTGGCTGCTGCTCACGCAAAGGGAGATAAGCCTCCAGTGCCTCCTTCAATTCAGCGCCGAAGGGCACTATGCGTTCCTTGTTGCGCTTACCCAGCACCTTAATCGTTGAGGAATGAAAATTGACTGAGTTCACATCAAGCCCCACAAGTTCCGACAAACGGATTCCCGTGGAGTAGAATATAAGCAATATCAGACGGTCGCGGCATCCTGCGTAGTTGTCGGCAAAAACCATATGGTCAAAGAGATTGTCCATCTCCTTTTCCCGAACAAAATAAGGCAGTTTCTTTTCTTTCTTGGGCCCCTTCAGTGTGCGCGTGGGGTCGCTCTCCACAGCCTTGCACATAAGCAGATATTTATAGAAAGAGCGCAGCGCACTAAGCTGCTTGTTGACTGTGGCCGCAGCCTTACGCCGCTCCATCTGCGACGCTATCCACTCGCGCACATCCTCGCGGCTGACCAGCGACCAATCAATAGGTTGACCATTACCCCCGATGAACGCGGCAAACCCACACAAAGTTGGCTCATACACTGCCACTGTCTGCTCCGAGTAGTGACGCTCAGCGCGCAGATATGTTACAAAACGCTCTATCCAACTGTCCATTTTCAAGTTTACCGTTTACTGTTTGTAAAACAAAAAAAAGGAAGGCAAAAGCCAACCTTAACGTACACCAAGGCCCCAGCCTTTCCTCGCAGGGATGCTATCTCCCCTGGGAAAAAAGATATTGAGAGGGGTTACTCTTCGTTGCGGCGGAGTGCTGTCACGTAAACAGCATGCTCCTTGGCAAGGCGCTTCTTTACAGAAGGCTTGTCAAACTGCTGACGACGGCGAAGCTCCTTGTTGATACCGGTTTTCTCAAACTTTCTCTTAAAATTCTTCAGCGCCCTCTCAATGCTGTTACTGTCTTTTACTGGAACAATAATCATACGTTAGTAAATCGTTTTTTTGTAATTATTTTAATTTTTCGTGTTTTCTATAGATTCGGGCTGCGAAATTACACATTCTTTTTCTTTAGACCAAAAAAAATTACGAAAAAGTAACACTTCCGTCTCAAATTCGCACTCAAAAAACATTTCACACTAACAAAACCCTGCCCAAAACCACTCTTGCCTACTCTTTGCGCCACATTATATAATATTATTATGCGTGCGGAGAAAACCTCAGAGCGTGCCCCGAGAAACCAGAAGCATCTGATTTTTCGTTTCTACACGAAAACGAAATGCGAGCTCACAGATGTTTTTCGCGAAATTTGAAAATAATCCCGCGAGCTCTGAATGAGTTCGCGGGATATTAGGGTTAGTCTGCAGGAAATCAGGCTTTTTCCGCCTTTTCCTTTATCCTTCGATAGCGGGCATGCTCAACGAGGGAACAACGAGTTTGTAGCCCTTGCCGTGCACGTTGATAATCTCCACATTGGGGTCTTCCTTGAGCAGTTTGCGCAACTTAGTGATATACACGTCCATAGATCGTGCGTTGAAGTAGTTGTCGTCAACCCAGATGGTCTTAAGCGCAAAGTCGCGCTGCAGCACATCGTTGGCATGCTGATATAGCAGCACCAGCAACTCGCTCTCCTTGGTGGTAAGCTTCTTGACATCACCACTGGGGAAGGTCAGCAGCTGCTTCTTCACGTCATAGCCGTAGTTGCCCATTCTGAAACTGTCTATCTCTGCCTGCTTCTTGGTATGCACACGGCGCATAATGGCCTCGATACGCAACGTCAGCTCTTCCATGGAGAAGGGCTTGGTGATATAGTCGTCAGCACCAATCTTGAAACCCTCAAACACATCTTCCTTCAGTGTCTTGGCCGTAAGGAACACAATCGGAGTATTAGGACTGGCAGACTTGATGTCGCGGGCAAGCGAAAAGCCGTCCTTCTTAGGCATCATCACGTCAAGCACGCAGATGTCTGCCGGAGTCTTTACAAAGGCGCGGTAGCCGGCCTCACCGTCACTGCACAACTCGGCCTCATATCCTTTGGCCTGCAGATACTCTCTAAGCAGCATGCCGAGGCTCTCGTCGTCCTCGCACAGTAGGATTTTTGTCTTTTCGTTCATAGTTGTTCTGTTTTTATTGGTTCAGTTTGTTTTCTCCTTTCGACTTATCCATATCGTTGTCACTTTTCAATCTCGGTAGCGTGATTGTGAACTTTGTGCCCTTGCCCGGCTCACTGTCCACGGTAATATGGCCGTGATGCAGTTCAATTATACCCTTCACGTAGGCCAGACCTAAGCCGAAGCCTTTCACGTCATGTTTGTTGCCGGAATGGACACGATAAAATTTTTCAAATATTTTCTTCAGATTCTCCTTCTTGATTCCTATTCCATTGTCGGCGATAGTCAGTATCAGATGATCATGCTTGTTGCGGGTGCTTATTTTCAGTCGCAGCGGCTCTTCTTCGCGCCTGTACTTCACCGCGTTCTCCATCAGATTGAACAGCACATTGGTCATGTGGACCTCATCGCCGTACATCCAAGGACTGGTAGCCTGAAGGTCGGTCTCAACCACGCCACCCTTTTCCTCAACTTTGAAATGGAAGTTTTCGGCCACGTCCTCCACCATCTCGTTGAGGTTCAGCTCCTGCTCCTTCAGTGCCATGCGCTTGCCCTCCAACAGCGAGGTCTGCAGCACGCGGTCGATAAGGCGTTGCAGGCGCTTGGTCTCGTTGCGTATCACACCTGACAAGTGTTCCGTCATATTCTCCGTCTTCTGCACCGACGGATCAGCCAGCATCTGACTGGCCAGCGAGATAGACGCCACCGGAGTTTTCAGCTCGTGAGTCATGTTGTTGACAAAATCCGTCTTCATCTCGCCCAGACGCCGCTGGCGGAAAGTCACGCGGATGGTGTATCCGAACATCACCGCCAAGATAAGCATAAAGAGAATGGCGGTCACCAAATAGCGGGCGGACTTATAGATGTAACGATTGATAGATGGGAAACTAACCGTGAGGATACCTACATTAGCAGGCGAATTGTTTGGCATAAGCACCTGCTTGTAACTATGGTCAGCGCCCTCGTCGGTATAGTCAGGGCAATGATATAACTCACGCCCAGCCTGGTTGCTCACAGTGAAATGATAAGGCATGTCTATTCCCTCGTTCACCAACTCAGCCCTGATGCGGCTGTCAAGATTTTTGAAGTTGATGCGCTCCTCGATAGGAGTCTCGCTCGTAGAGTAGAGAATTGTATATATAATTCTGTTGAGTAGCTCTTGCTGATAGACGTAACGCTTCTTTAACTCACTGCGCATCTGCTCTGAGAACTCGTGCTGCCTTAGCCTGGGGCGCTTGCCAAAGGTCAGGCCGCTCTGCTCCTTAGTAGCATGTCGCACAAGGCCCGTAGTGCCCGAGGCAACCGTAGCAGCAGCCCGCGTCTTAGCAGCCTTGTCGCTGTAGATAGAGTCCGTCAGAATCATCAGACTGTCGGCCGGCCCCATGTTGAGGTCCTTCTCTATATCCTGATTGCCCAACGAGTGGAGGTCATTCTTCAGGCCCTGGTAAGTGTCCTCAATCTCCATGCTGCGAGCAACGCGGAAAAGGCTGCGCTTCACGCTAGCGTCAAGCTGCTCTTTGCGCATGCTCACCACGCGGTTAGAGTAGCTCACAAGCATCGACATCAGAGCCACAAAGATGAGGCCCATCACCACTACTATTATTATCAGCTTCTTGTTCTTCATCACGAGTGAATCAAACTTTCAGCCGCGAAATTAACCTTATTTAATTATACGCGCCCACGACCTATACCTGCGTTTTACTGCTTTTACGTTTTTTAACA
>JAGCYL010000142.1 GCA_017960825.1 Bacteroidaceae bacterium
AAGGGTAATATCCGAGGCGAAGCCGATGTGCGCATTGATGAGGCCACAGACGGAAGCGGAAACATCATCTGTCCGCTTGAGATTGACGAAGTGTATGGCGGCGGTAACGAGGCCGAAATGTATGGCGGTTCAAATATCGACTTGGGATGTATCACATCGCTGAAGGCTATCTACGGAGGCGCCAAGAACGCCAACGTGGGTGACGACATCGTGCTTACCATCACCAGCGGACACTTCGACCGCGTATTCGGTGGTAATAACATTGGCGGCACCATCAATGGCTCCATCACGGTGAACATAGAGGAGACAGGCTGTCACCCCATCACCATCGGTGAGCTCTATGGATGCGGCAACCAAGCCGCATATACTGCTCCAGAAGGCAAGAGTGGTGCTACCGTCAATATCAAATCGTTCACTAGCATAGGCCGTGTCTTCGGCGGCGGACTCGGTGCCACCGCTACCGTGACGGGCAACACCACTGTGAACATAAATGAGGTACTCGGCGAACACGCAAACACTGCGTATGCCGGTGCAAACATTACTCTTGATGGCACAACGGTTGCACTGCCTCCACACACATTGAATAAGATTGGCGCCATCGGCACAGTCTTCGGCGGAGGTAACTTAGCCAAGGTTATTGGTAATCCTACGGTGAACGTCGGTACAGAATCAACAGTGACGTTCGTGTCGTTAGTCGATGATTCCAGCACTGCAAGCGTTGACGAACGGGTAAAGAATGTTGTGGGTGTTGACATACGCGATAATATTTACGGTGGAGGAAACTTTGCTGAAGTAGAAGGTGACCCCAAGGTCAACATCGGTAAGGAATAAAACTTATATGAAAGTCATGAGAAGTTTTCTTAACTTACTATCAACGCTGCTGATTTCGGCCGCGATGCTGACCAGCTGTTCCGACAGTGGCATATCGCCCGATGATGTAGTAAATCAGAAAACTGCCATCGTCTATTTCTCGGCGCAGAATAGTCTGGGCGATTATGTGATGCGTGATATGCGTGAGATTGCCGCCGGTGCACCCTCCTTGAAGAAGGGAGAGACCGTGGTGGTATACCTTGACCGCAATACAGGCAGCGAAATCTACATCTTCGACCGCACACACGCAGACCTTACCCCTACCCTGACCTTTGAGAAAAATCTTGATTCCTCCGACCCGGCTACTATAGCCAGAGTGCTCAGTTGGACCAAGGAAAACTATCCCGCTCAAAGCTATGGCCTTACTCTCTGGTCGCACGCCGATGGATGGCTGCCACCACTGAACACAGACTATCAGAATGCCGCCAGCCGCAAGTGGCTAAAGTCGTTCGGAATAGATGACGGCAGAGTCTTTGCCACTGATAGGGGTACATCTATCAGCATTGAGGACCTGGCCTCTGTGCTGCGCAACAGCGGTATGAAGTTCCGCTATGTATTCTTCGACGCATGCCTGATGCAATGCCTCGAAGTAGACTACGCCCTACGCAATGTGGCCGACTATATCATTGGCGCTCCCATCAGCACCACCGCCGATGGTGCATATTACACCCACCAACTCACCGACGGATTCTTTGCCGATGACCCCGCTGATATAGCCCGCACATACTATGCCGATGTGGCAGCCAGAGTGTCCTCATCCTATTCCATGGGTATCGTAATCTCCGCCATTAAAACCGCCGAGTTGGACAGCCTGGCCAAACTGACGCACCGACTGATTGTGGAAAACAATATTGATTTAACCACACTTGATCCTCAATGGGCAATGGACTATGTCCAATACTATAACATCTACACCGCGCGGTTCTTTTTCCGTCCAGACTTCTTCGATGCCGCAGAGGCAATGGAAGTCATACTGCCAGAAGCGGATGCAGCCCTCTGGCGCGAACAACTGGAGAAATGCGTAGTATATAAGGCCGGTACTCCAACCTTTTATGCCGAAGGCACATCAGGCGGTATCTTCGTATCGCTATCCTCTGGTTACAGCGGAGTGTCGATGTTTGTCGCGCAGCAGAAATATACTGACAATGCCTCCTTCTGTCCTTACGGTGACCTCAACGAAGCCTGGCTCCAGACCGAATGGGCAAAAAGAATAGGACATTAACCATCTGAACAAGACCTGAACAGTTAGAAAACCATAATCCATGCTCCACAGAATTCTGATAACTGTACTGGCAATATGGTTGCTCTGCCCAATTGCAAGAGGACAAAAGATAGAGGATTATCCTCTGCCCACTGTTCCTGACAGCATAACCGAACTGGAGCCGAGAGCCGATTATATGGTTTTCCACTATTGGGAGAAATATAACTTTCAGGACACTACCCTACTTGCCATTCCCGAATACGCGGAGCAAGCTCTATCCAACTTCATCGCCCTGCTCAGCTATGCCTCACCGCAGGGAAGGCAGCAGGCCACAGACCAGTGGATAACTCTCGCCACCTCCAATGCCAAGAGTTACGATTTCTTTACCAAAGAGGCGGAGCGCTATCTCTACGACCCCGAGTCACCACTCAAGAACGAGGATCTCCTCCTCTGCGTCCTCAATAGCATACTCGCCTCCCCCATCGGTAACGAGTACGACAAGGTACATGCCCAATTTCTCCATCAACTCATAAGCCGCAACCAGCCCGGCACCCCCGCCGAGAACTTCGCCTTCGAACTCCCCGACGGAAAGCGCGACAGCCTCAGCACCTTTGCCCCAGGCAAACCATTGCTGCTAATGTTCTTTGACCCCGAGTGTGAGTCCTGCAAGCACACCATCAACCAGCTCCACAACGACACCACACTCACACAGGCACTCGCCAATAACCAACTCGCCCTCCTCACCATCATTCCCAACGATAATGAAAACAAATGGGACAATAGCTCCCCCACTAAGATAGAGGGGGTGCCACTTAGGGCGGAGAACTATGATGCACAATCAGAGAACTGGTACATCGCAATCTCCCTTACAGACATTAAGGCCAATGCACTCTACGACCTCAAGACATTGCCGTCACTCTACCTACTTGATTCTGCGCGAAACGTACTCCTCAAAGATACCACCCCCGACACCATTGACTCATACTTTAAAAAATAACAAAGGTGTGGAGGAGAAGATTTTTTTTCGCAACTTGGCTGAAACTTACCGCGACTCTGTGAAATCTAAAGCCGACTTCGTGGAAATTAAAGCCGACCTCGTAGAATTTAAAGCTGACGGCGTTGGAAACTAAAGCCGACCTCGTAGAATTTAAAGCTGACGGCGTTGGAAACTAAAGCCGATCTCGTAGAATTTAAAGCTGACTTCGTGGAAATTAAAGCTGACGGCGCTCAGCGCTAACCCGTCAACCTTTCAAATAAATAGTAAATTGTAAATCGTCCAATAGTAAAATTTGAAATGTACTAAGGTTTTAACACTGGGAACTAAGTATTGCGCAGAAGGAAATCAAACCTAAAAAAACTGAAATAAAGGCAACCCGTTTTATGCACAAAGAAAGGGCAAAAAGTGCAGTAACATAGATTTTCTGCGCACACGTTTATAGTGTGTTAGTTTTACATGCAACTTTTACTCCTAACTATAATAGAACTATCAATGTGCAGTTTATGAAATTAGAACAATGTTAAAAAAGCTAAAACAATAGTTAAAGAGAGAATAAATTGCACATCTCGTAAAGTGTGAGCAAGAAATCAATGTAACTTTGCTTTGCAAAAATAATCTGCGATGCAGGATTCAAACCTCAAAACTCAAAACTCAGAATCCTCCCCCGGTAAGAAGGGTGAGAGGGGGTCCATCGATGCCCACATGCTCCACTATCGCCTTGGCAACGCCTACTACCAGAAGGGCGATTGGAAAGAAGCGATACAGCATTACATGGAGGCATGCGAACTGAACAGCGAAAGTCCTGCACGAGAGAAATTAAAGATGACATACGAAATCCTCGATTTTTATAACAAGGATGTGTATGGCCAATAAAAATCCAAAACAATGATTAAAGGTGCAATAGTTGTAGACACAGAGCGCTGCAAAGGCTGCATGCTATGTATTGAGGCCTGCCCTCTGAACCTCCTGAGCTTGGTAGAGAGAAAAGTTAACCAGAGAGGATACCCCTACATCCAACAACACGACTGGGAAAGCTGCACGGGCTGCACATCATGCGCCGTAGTATGCCCCGACGGTTGCATTACCGTGTACAGGAAAAAAGAGGATTAAGAAACAGAAGACCCTAAAGACTACACAAGAATTATGAACGACGAATATGTTTTGATGAAGGGCAACGAGGCTATCGCACATGCTGCCATCCGTTGCGGCTGCGACGGTTTCTTCGGCTACCCTATCACTCCGCAGTCAGAAATACTGGAGACACTATCTGTACTCAAGCCCTGGGAGACCACCGGCATGGTGGTGCTGCAGGCTGAAAGCGAGGTGGCTGCCATCAATATGCTATATGGTGGTGGCGGCAGCGGCAAGAGAGTAATGACCTCATCGTCAAGCCCCGGCGTAGCCTTGATGCAAGAGGGCCTCAGCTACATGGCCGCATGCGAGATTCCCGCTCTCATAGTGAACGTACAGCGAGGCGGCCCCGGACTCGGCACCATCCAGCCTGGCCAGAGCGACTACTATCAGGCTACTATCGGCGGTGGCAACGGCGACTACAACACCATCGTACTGGCTCCGAACTCCGTGCAGGAGATGGCCGACTTCGTGGATGAGGCTTTCAAACTGGCCTTTAAGTACAGAATGCCTGCCATCATATTGGCAGACGGCGTTATTGGTCAGATGATGGAGCGCGTGAAACTGCCTGAGCAGAAACCGCGCCGCACGAATGAAGAAATCTACGCCGAGTGCCCTTGGGCAACCAACGGATTGCACCTCAAGAGCCGCAAGCCCAACTTCCACAGCTCACTGGAGTCTGTAACAGAGCTGATGGATCAGCGCAACGTAGCACTGCAAGCTAAGTTCGCACGGGTAAAGGAGAATGAGACCAGAGCAGAATCCATGTTCTGCGACGACGCAGAGCTGCTGCTCGTAGCATTCGGCAGCATGGCCCGCATTGCAGAAGAAGCAATGCATCTGCTGAGAAACGAAGGTCACAAGGTCGGACTCCTGCGCCCCATCACTCTCTGGCCTTTCCCTGAGAATGAGTTGAGAGAAGCTGCCAAACACGCAAAAAAAATCCTAGTGTGCGAGATGAACGCCGGACAGATGATAAAGGATGTAAAACTGGCGGTGAACTGCGACATTCCATGTGAACACCTCGGTCGTATGGGAGGTATGATTCCTGACCCCAACGAAGTAATTGAGGCTGCAAAGAAGATCATAGAAAGACCTTAAAAACCTTAAAAGACCTTAAGGCCCTTAAGAATCCTTAAAGCAATGAACAAACTAAGACTGCGCAACTGGCTGAACATCATATTCATGGTGCTGGCCGTAGCAACGATATTGATCTTCTTTTTTTACGACGAACCTAACAGACGCGTCGTGATATTTACGGTTGGAAGCGCAGCCGTAATCGTAAAGATGGCTGAGGTAATGATTCGTATAACATACAAGCGTTAAGACAAGATAACAAATAAAAAAAATGACGAAGGAAGAACTTATAAGGCCCGAGAACCTGGTCTGTGGCAAGCCAGCACTCATGAACGATGTGCCCATGCACTACTGCCCGGGCTGTTCGCACGGCATGGTACATAAGATAATAGCCGAGGTAATAGAGGAAATGCAGCTCGAGGAAAGAAGCGTAGGCATCTGTCCTGTAGGTTGTGCCGTGTTTGCCTACCGTTACCTTGACATCGATTGGCAAGAGGCTGCCCATGGCCGTGCGCCCGCTGTTGCCACAGCAATAAAGCACTTGTGGCCCGACCGTCTGGTATTCACCTATCAGGGGGACGGTGACCTGGCATGCATCGGAGCCTGTGAGACTATCCATGCCCTTAACCGTGGTGAAAATATTACCATTATATTTATTAATAATGCAATATATGGTATGACTGGCGGCCAAATGGCACCAACCACGCTTGTGGGAATGAAGACAGCTACATGTCCCTACGGGCGTGACGTCAAGCTACACGGCTATCCACTGAATATGACAGACTTGGCAGTTAATCTCGAGGGCACAGCCTTTGTGTCGCGCCAGAGCGTACACACCGTAGCAGCCATCCGCAAGGCAAAACGTGCCATACGCCATGCTTTTGAGAACAGCATGAACGGTATCGGCTCCAATATGGTAGAAATCGTCTCAACATGCTCTGCCGGCTGGAAGACCACACCCGTAGAAGCCAACAAGTGGATGGAAGAGAATATGTTTAAATTCTATAAACTCGGAGACCTCAAGGACATCCAACATTAATAAAAAGATGAAAGAAGAAATAATGATTTCCGGCTTCGGCGGTCAGGGAGTACTCTCAATGGGCAAGCTGCTTGCATACGCTGCAATGATGGACGGTAAAGAAGTGTCATGGCTGCCGGCCTATGGTCCTGAGCAGCGTGGTGGCACAGCCAACTGCACCGTAATTGTCAGTGACAACAAAATTCCCTCTCCTATCGTAAGCCACTATAGCACTGCTATCCTGCTCAACCAAGCATCAGTAGAAAAATTCCTCCCCGCCATCAAACCAGGCGGCGCACTCATATATGACAGCAGTAGCATTGCCACACCTCCGGAGCGCGAAGGGATATCTATCTACAGCATGGATGCCGTAGAGGCTGCAGCAGAGATGCACAATATTAAAACCTTTAATATGATTGTGCTGGGCGGACTAATCAAGATAAAGCCTATTGTTTCGATAGAAAACATCAAGAAAGCATTGGCCAAGACCCTGCCGGAGAGACACCACAACCTAATCCCCATGAATGAGGAAGCAATGCTCAAAGGTATGGAGATAATAGCTCAAAAATAAGGTAAACAACTGAAAGTTGTTACTAAAGACCGCGATATTGAAAAGTAATTGCTAACTTTGTAGGCAGTTACTTTTTATTTTGTGAAAAAAGATAATAAAAACAAGAAAGCAATGAATAAAATAATACTTCTGCTTATTGCCTTAATGATCACTCTAAGCACGCAGGCACAGATGACTACAGACAACTCCTATCTGCGTGAGAATTACAGGAATTCCAAGACAGCGCAGAAAGCTGCCGCACGCAAAGCCGCACGTAAAGAACGCAAGGCTCTGAAGAAGCAAGGTATCACACAGGCGAAACAGCAAAAAGAGAAGTCCGCAAAGCCGACATACTATGTTAAGGCAAAGGATGGAAGTGTGACGACTAAGGATAAAGCTGCAGATATTGATGCTAACATGGACGTGCCTTATCTGGCCGGTGCAGTGCCCACCACTACAGAAGGCATAGTATGTTTTGAACACACATTTAACACAGGAACCCAAACCAGCCAACAGGCCTTCGACATCATGAAGGAAACCGCACTGGACATTATAAACAGTCCCGACGCTTCCCACGAGATATCGCGCATCATGCAGGAAAGCTCCGACACACTTATTGCCACTATCTGTGAGCCTATTTATTTTAAAAAAGCGAAATGGGAGACTGACTCCGCACTTATCCGCTATCAGTATCTTGCCAGTCTGACAGACAACACTGTCAAGCTACGCATTTGGCTCATATCATATAGCTACGAAGAGATTGGTTTCGGTTACAAAGCCGAGGAATGGATAACCGACAAATATGCCCTCACAAAGGATAGGACTGCCCTACGTAAAGGTAGCGGCAAATTCCGCAAAAAGACAATTGATTACGTCCATAACCTCTTTGCTCGCATTGAGGAACGCATAAAAGAAATGTAACATCTGAATATTATTAAACCCAATATAACCGACAATATGAATCTGAAAAATATCTCCGCAAGTGTTGCTGCACTGCTTTTCGCCGTGTCAGCTTTCTCACAGAACTATCAGTCCACTACAGATGTAATCTATGGCCAACGTTGCTTTGTTGAAGTTAACGGCAAGCATTTCAGCACAGGCAACAAAACCGGCACTGGCTCCTTCAACTGGCCGTCACGTAGCGATGCACAGGTCTGCTATTATCTGCATGTGCCAGAAGGATATATCTCCATGACAGTATTTCTCAACACAAAAAGTGCAGCACCGTTAAGGCTGCGAGTAACTGATCCTGACGACATGGACCTTATCATAGAAAATGAACTGGCCTCCGGCGGAAGCAGCTCAAATGCAGAATTGCAGCTGATAAAAGACGTGCAATTCCCCGAGGATAAATGGTATCGCTTTGAGTTTACCAGCAGCAAGCCATCTGCCATAACATCAATCATCAAATTAGAGTTTAAACGCGAATCAACGAAACAAATTGTAACCTCTAACCGATTCATGGCAGCCTCTACTCACCTGTGGAACGGCAGCCCGACCGACCCAATGGCGCCGACTGGCAACAGCTACGACTGGTCGTACCAGGAGGTCATGTATCCTACGCAGTATCTGCGCGAGGCTACATACGTAGAGTCAATGGGCGTGATGGGCGGCTATATGGGCATACAGTATGATGGCGGATATAGTGAAGCAAAGAACTACAAGGTGATATTCTCCATGTGGGACAACGGAGATGTTGACAGCGACCCCAATCTGCCTGAGTATATGCGCTCTGGTAATCTTGACAACGACCCAAATATCACTATCGCACGCTTTGGCGGTGAGAAGACCGGCATACAGGCCATGTATCATTCGGGGCAGTGGTGGAAACCCGACCAGTGGGTACAATTTCTATTTAACACGCGCCCCGAACAGGTAGATGTTACCGTGAAGGACGCTAACGGCAAGGACTCCACCTTCGTTTATGAAAACAGCATTGTTACAGCATGGTACAAGATGGCCAGCGATACTGACTGGACATACCTCGCCACACACCGTGCTTCCGGCAAATCATACCTCTTCTCCACTTTCTACTCATTCCTCGAGAACTATGGTGATTGCGGTGAGATATACACACGAGCATATTGGCGAAAAGGGTATCTGCGCTCTGCAGCCAGCGGCAAGTGGTACAGCATATCCAACTACACTTTCACCAACAACGACGGAGGCTCATCTCGCACCTCGCGCCACGACTTCGGAAGAGGTGCCACCGATGCCTTTACAAACGCTTTTTATATGGAGCACGGTGGATTTACATCTTCCGTTAATGACTCATCGCACTATGTTGGCGTGCCCCTTGACCAATCATGCGTTGACACAATAAATATTGATGCCAAAGTAGCTCGCGTAAACCAGGCCATAAGGAAAGATGCCGCCAAACAGGCCGAAGCTCGCCTGAAATCAACCGGCGAGGTTTACGACCTCACCAAGTGGACTATACTCGGATTCTCCGACCAAGAGGAAAATGATGGTGACTACGGCTTTGCCGCCCAAGCCATAGATGGTGATCAGAAGAGCTATTGGCGCAACAAATGGCGCAACGGCGGCTTACTCTACCCCCACTGGATTGCGCTTAAGGCGCCATCCAGGGTTTCCCTCACTGACATAGAACTGTATTCTGACAAAAAGTCATATCTCTACTGGCCTGCCAAAGCAGTTCTATTTACCTCCGAGGACGGCAACACCTGGACACAGGTAACTGACACCCTGCTATTCGACCGAAACGCCACATCCACTGCAAAACTGCCGCAGCGCGTTCAGTCACAGTATTTCAAAATAGAGTTTACTGAGGGCTACGGAGCGATGATGCATATCAACGAGATGACACTGTCCACCGATTTAAGTTCTAACAAGATATACGAATATGCCAAACAGCTGATTGACAATTCGGGCTGCTTCAACTCATACCCCACCCGCGATATTGGAGCACTGCGCAGAGCGTACAACAACGGACAAGGCGACATTGACGAAATAGCACAGGCCATCATTGACCTCAATACTTCGAGCACGCTTCTCAAGTTTGGACATGCAATTAACAAATACTCTATCATATCCACCCATCGCTACCAGCTCAGCAACCATTATGGATACGGCAAACTCACCGCAGACTCCGAAAGCAAGTTGACTGTCGGCCAGGCAACCATAGGAGGTGCTCTTGACACATATAAAAAGAACGTAGATGTTACTAACCTGAAGAATAACTGGATGATTATCAGTGCCGAAGGCTATGGCAAATACGACCTCTACAATCCAGGCAGAAGCCGCTATATTGATGCCGATACAGAGAATTGTCTCAGCGAGACACCTGCAGAAGTAAGCATCGACTATATGAGCAGACAATCATCGTTCCTCATTACCAGTCGCGGCAAACTGATAACACTCGACCCAACTAATGCCGACCAGCCTGTCAAGGCATTGTCTACCGGCAATGACGGCAGCTATTTTGACCTCTACGACAACTATTACCTCACGCCTACAGATGCCGAGGCCAAATATATAATCAATAAGTGTGTAGATTATGCCAAGTTTGACAGCTATGTTACCAAACTGCGCGACATCCTCAATGTTGCTGATGGCTTGGTAGGCTCAGTGCCTGCCGGTGAAGAGCGCGAATATCTGACACAGCTATACAACAATGGTAATATCTCAATCAACCAACGGAGCGAACTCTACAAAGCCGTTGACTATTGCTATCGTATCCCGTTCGACCCGACCGCCTATGCATATCGCATTAAATCAATGGCAAGCAATCAGAGCAGCACACCCATACTGACCGCCAACAATCAGCCTTCCACAGAATACAAAGCCATATCAAATAACAATGTAGCACAGATATGGTCCTTCTCGTCATACGGCGAAGCTCTGAGCCCCACCAGCCAAGATGTGAGCCTCGGACGACTGGCAGAGAATGCAGGAGGCACTGTAACTCATGCTCGCAGCCACACGAAACAGGCAGGGCGTTACTACGTGACAGAAGACAAACCGGGCGTATTCTCCATCTCCACCACACAGAATGGCGGCATGGCATACTCCGCACTATACAACAATACCACAGCATACTACGGCAACAACAACTCACAGTTCCGTCTGGAAATTGTTGACGATATCACCGTAACCCTCAACACTGCAGGAATGAAGAGCATCAACTATGCATTTGACATCATAGTGCCCGAAGACCTGCAAGTATATGTGGCCGACCACCTGGATGGTAACAAAATATGCTTCTTGCGAGTCTATGACCGTCTGCCCGCAGGCACTCCTGCCATTATTCGCGGCGAGGCCAGCCAGCAGCTAACTCTACAGATTGCCGGACCATCAGCAAAGCCCGTGGAAGATAATATGCTTAAAGGTACCTACTTCGCTAAATCAGGTCTGAAGGGCAATATCTTTACTCTTAACACTCTCGGCGGAGGACGCTTCACTAAGGTCACCACAGGCAGTGTGGCAGAGAACAGTGCATACCTTGAATTTGGAGATGATGACGCTCCATCCGGTATGCTTAGCTTGGAGTTTAGTGATGAACCGACAGCCGTACAAGAAGTCAATGGTCAATGCCCAATGGTCAATGGTCAATCGATCTACGACCTCCAAGGACGCAAAGTAAAGAACTTCACACCCAACTCAAAGGGTATCTTTATCCAAAACGGTAAAGTTATTAAGAATCAATAGTATGAGGATACGCAGATATCTCATGATCATATCCATTGCATCGGCTTTGCCATGGATTGCAAAGGCCCAGAGTAAGAGCGCAACTGACATCCACGGTGCGTCATCTGCCTATGCGATACAAGCTGAAAGGATTGCGCAGCAGTATATTGATACGCTGCAAACTATGAGAGCAGCATTCGACTCCTTGGCAAGCACGCAGAATATGACTCTGGGAAACAATCTTCTGATAAATCCTTATTACTATCGCTTGTTTGTGCCGCCGATGCTATACCGTAGTGCGCTGAAAGATGCTATGGATATCAGACGCACAAATGTCTATACTCCGTCTTCCAGGGTCCTCACTCTCAACAAGAACATAAACGACTTCTTTGTTGATATGTACACACAGCATCCGCACATCGTCCGCCTCACCGATAGCGATCTTGACAGAGAAGGTGGCATACGCAAAGACATAGAAAAGAAGGTAGACTACAAAGCTACCGTGTCAGACAAAGTGAAGATGCAAGAAGTAGAAGGCGTTGTTGAACCCGTGGTGGCAATTAGTCGCAGACCAAACTTCTGGAAGTTTAGCGGCAAAATTAGTTTGCAACTCATGCAAAACTACATAAGCGACAACTGGTATCAGGGTGGCTCAAGCAGCAACTCAATGATATTCACGTCCACGTTCACTGCCAACTACGACAATAAGCAGAAGGTGCAATGGGACAACAAACTGGAGATGAATCTCGGTTTCCTGACTAATAAAGATGACCAGTTCCACAAGATTAAGACCAACACTGACCTCCTGCGCATGACCAACAAGCTAGGCATACGGGCCAGCGGACACTGGTACTACACGGTGTCGCTACAAAGTTGGACACAGTTCTATCGCAAATATGCTAACAATAGCGACTATATCTACTCCGACTTCATGTCGCCCTTTGAGAGCGTTCTATCTCTCGGTATGGACTACAAACAGAACAAGAAAAACTACAACCTCACCCTGATGCTGGCTCCTTTATCCTATGACTTCATTTATGTAGGGCGTGACGAACTAACGGAGCGCTACGGCGTGCCAGGGAGACATAACTCTTATGAGAAAATCGGTTCCAACATTACATGTAGCATAGACTGGAAGATAGCAAAAGAACTGTCATGGAGCTCGCGTCTTTACTGTTTTACCAACTATAAAAGTGTGGTGGCACAATGGGAACACACTTTTAACTTCAGGATAAACAAATTCCTCACCACCAAGCTCTACCTCTACCCACGCTTTGACGACAGTTACCACAGCCAGAAGAGTCATGCCAGGATACAATTCAAAGAATATCTCTCAATGGGCTTAGACTGGGGCTTTTAACTTCCAATAAATTTGCACTTTAAAACACAACAAATAATGTCAGAAAACAGAAGCGTAATAACTTTAGCCAATCTCACTCGGGAGAAGATAGAATATCTCCTTAAGATGGCCGCAGAATTTGAACGTCACCCTAACCGCCGCATATTGGAAGGAAAGGTAGTAGCTACTCTTTTCTTTGAGCCCTCTACCCGCACACGACTTAGCTTTGAAACTGCGGCTAACCGTCTTGGCGCTCGTGTCATAGGCTTTGCCGACCCCAAGGTAACCAGTGGAACAAAAGGCGAGAGTTTGAAAGACACCATAAAGATGGTTAGCAACTATGCCGATGTAATAGTAATGCGCCATTATCTGGAGGGGGCAGCACTCTATGCCAGTGAGGTTACTGATGTACCTATCATCAATGCCGGCGACGGTAGCAATCAGCATCCCTCCCAGACGATGCTCGATATGTACTCCATAAATAAGACTCAAGGCACTCTGGACAATCTAAACATATTCCTCGTGGGTGACCTTAAGTATGGCCGCACAGTTCACTCGCTGCTCATGGCAATGCGCCACTTCAACCCAACATTCCATTTCATAGCCCCCAAGGAACTGGAGATGCCGGAAGAATACAAACTCTATTGCCATCAAAACGAAATTCGTTTTACCGAAGGCACGGAACTCAACGAAGACGTGATACAGGAAGCCGACATCCTATATATGACTCGTGTGCAGAAGGAACGCTTCACTGACCTGATGGAGTATGAGCGCGTAAAGGATGCCTTCATTCTTGGTGCTGACATGCTTGCCAAGGCCAAGGACAACATGAAGATACTTCACCCCCTTCCTCGCATCAATGAGATAAAAGCTGATGTGGACGATAATCCACATGCATACTACTTCCAGCAGGCACAAAATGGACTCTATGCCCGCGAGGCACTCATCAGCGATGTGCTCAACTATACCCTTGACGATATCATAAACGACCACACCATTATACAATAATATGACCAAGACACTCTTGGTGTCCGCACTCGAAAACGGCACCGTAATTGACCACATCCCCTGCGACCGCACAAATGATGTGATAACACTGTTAAAGCTCAATCAACTCACTTCCACAGTGATGATTGGCTACAACTTGGAGAGCAAAAAGATGGGTAAGAAATCCATCATAAAAATTGCTAACAAATTTTTCAACGATGCAGAGCTTAATCAGCTTGCCGTCATTGCTCCCGACGTAAGCCTTAGCATCATCCGCAACTATGAGGTAACAGAAAAGAAACGCGTAGAACTCCCCGAAGAGTTACGCGACATCGTTAAGTGTGCCAACCCCAAGTGTATTACTAACAACGAGCCTATGCATACCATCTTCCACATCATCGACAAGCATAGCCGCGTAATGCGCTGCCACTACTGCGAGAAAGAGCAGCGCATCGAAGATGCCAAACTGAAATAAAAAACTGAGACCCCTAAGTATATTCTAACACTAAAATAATTAATAATGAAACGAGACACTGAAATCTTTAACATCATTGAGGCAGAACACCAGCGCCAGCTAAAAGGCGTAGAACTTATTGCCTCTGAGAATTTTGTAAGCGACCAGGTTATGGAGGCTATGGGCTCCTGCCTCACAAACAAGTACGCCGAAGGCTACCCCGGCAAGCGTTACTACGGTGGTTGCGTAAACGTTGACCAGAGTGAAACCATTGCTATCGAGCGTATCAAAAAAATCTTCGGTGCTGAATATGCCAATGTGCAGCCCCACTCCGGCGCACAGGCAAACGCAGCAGTATTCTTTGCTGTACTAAAGCCAGGCGACACCTTCATGGGACTCAACCTTGACCACGGTGGTCACCTCAGCCATGGTTCCAAGGTTAACACCTCAGGCATACTCTACAATCCCATAGGATATAACCTCAACCGTGAGACTGGCCGCGTTGACTACGACGAGATGGAACAACTTGCGCTGGAGCATAAGCCTAAACTCATTGTCGGAGGAGGCTCCGCCTATAGCCGTGAGTGGGACTACGCTCGCATGCGCCAGATAGCTGACAAGGTAGGAGCTATCTTTATGGTTGACATGGCTCACCCTGCAGGGCTCATCGCTGCCGGACTCCTCGACAACCCCGTGAAGTATGCACACATCGTTACCTCCACAACTCACAAAACTCTGCGCGGACCGCGCGGAGGTATCATCCTGATGGGCAAAGACTTTGAAAACCCATGGGGGCTTACTACGCCTAAGGGAGCAATAAAGATGATGAGCCAGATTCTCAACAGCGCCGTATTCCCTGGCATACAGGGTGGACCGCTGGAGCATGTCATCGCAGCAAAAGCCGTAGCTTTTGGCGAGATTCTGCAACCGGAGTTTAAGGAGTATGCCCAGCAGGTCAAGAAGAATGCAGCTGTGCTCGCTGACGAACTCGTAAAGAGAGGTTTCGGCGTAGTCAGCGGAGGAACCGACAATCACTCTATGCTTATCGACCTAAGACCAAAATACCCCGAACTAACTGGCAAGGTGGCTGAGAATGCACTCGTGGCAGCCGACATCACCGTCAACAAGAATATGGTACCCTTCGACAGCCGCAGCGCCTTCCAGACCTCGGGAATACGTCTCGGCACACCGGCCATCACAACCCGTGGAGCAAAGGAAGACCTCATGCTGCAGATTGCCGCATGGATAGAGGAGGTTCTCAATGATCCCGAGAATGAGCAAGTGATTGCTAAGGTGCGCGGCGAGGTCAATGCCACCATGAAGAACTACCCGCTCTTTGCTTACTAAAATATTAGAATATTTTCCGAATCTCAGCGAGAAGCAAGTGGCACAATTTGCCATGCTCGATGAGCTTTACCGCGAATGGAACAACAAAATCAATGTCATTTCGCGTAAAGATATTGATAGCCTATACGAACACCACGTACTCCACTCGCTGAGTGTCGGCAAATATATCCACTTCACCGCCAGCACTGACATCCTCGATGTTGGTACTGGCGGTGGATTTCCCGGAATACCGCTTGCTATACTCTTCCCTGAATGTCGGTTCCGCCTTATAGACAGTATCGGCAAGAAGATACGCGTAGCCAACGAAGTAGCAACAGCTCTTGAACTCACCAACGTAACCTGCATTCACCGGAATGTAAAAGAAGAAAAGACGCGCTACGACTATGTAGTTAGCCGTGCAGTGATGAATGCGCCTGAACTGTTACACCTGGTGCAAAAGAATATCAGCCACACCCAGCGCAATGCTATTCCCAATGGGCTTATTTGCCTTAAGGGCGGAGACCTAAGCGAAGAACTGGCCGAGTTAAAACGATGGTACGAACTCACGCCTATCTGCGAATACTTCAGTGAGCCCTATTTTGAAACAAAGAAAATCCTTTTTATCCCCTTATAGTCTATGCTCAACATCAAATGCTTTGTAGTTAACATGGTAGAAGAAAACTGCTATGTTGTCAGCGATGAGACCAAGGAAGCCGTTATCATTGATGACGGAGCATGCATACGCGGTGAACACGAAGCCATTGACGAATACATACGCCGCGAAGGACTGACTCTGAAGCATGCGCTGAATACCCATGCCCATTTCGATCACACCTTGGGCAACGGTCATCTGTATCGTACTTACGGGCTAAAACCAGAGATGAACCACAGTGATGTCGAACTATACAACAATCTCTCGCTGCAAGTGCAAAGCATGCTGGGGCGTAGAATTAAAGTTGACATTGCCCCTCTCGGTACGATGATTAAAGAAAACGATATCATTACCTTCGGCACTCACAAACTTAAAGTAATAGAAACACCAGGTCATACACCCGGCGGCATCTGCTTCTATTGCAAAGAAGAAAGCATCCTGTTCTCTGGCGACAACCTCTTTGAACAGTCCATAGGCCGTACAGATTTACCTGGAGGTAATGCTTTGCATCTTATCAGCAGTCTGCGTGACAAGGTGATGACTCTGCCCGACAACACAACTGTATATCCAGGTCACGGCAATAACACCACCATAGAGCGTGAACGCCGTTACAATCCCTACCTTAATTAAAGTCGCGAAGTCACAAAGTTATCAACTAACGACAATGCAGCCTAATATAGCTATAATAAGTAGAAATTCCTTAATGCTACTCGGTCTGAAGCAAATGCTTGAGGAGGTTATGCCTTTTGCAGCATTCCGCACCTTCAGTAGCACAGCAGTTATGCGCGAAGAGCAAGCTACTGCCCACTTCTTCCACTACTTCGTCAGCGCTGCAGACTACATTGCCAACAGGGATTTCTACTCTCAGTGCGGCCACAAGGCCATTGTACTTATTGATAGCGAGCCGACTACTCAATTCAACGTTCTCAATCTTCCGTTTACTATCAACATGCTCCTGCCGCGCGAAGAAATTCTGCGACAACTACTCCAAATGCAGCAAATGGGCCATAGCCACTACCGCAACTATCCTAACGAAATCAAACAGGCAGCAGCAAAAGAGGATGAGTCGCTCACTCGGCGAGAGAAAGAAGTGCTGCAACTGCTGGCCAAGGGAATGATAAACAAGGAGATTGCCGACAAACTTCATATCTCTGTCAACACCGCTATTACCCACCGCAAGCACATTATGCAGAAACTGCATTCTCAGTCTCTCTCAAAGCTTGCCATCTATGCCGTGCAGCACGGCTATGTCCAGCCTGAAGAAATAAAATAACTCTTCGGCTTAGGTCCATTAATACGGCAGCATGAATGTCGTCATTCCCTTATCCTGCTGATTAACAACAAAGGCTATACTGTCGCGCTCACTGTGTAATTGTCCCTCGTAACTATACAGTGGACATGATATATATATGGTACGCGTAAAAGCTTCGGGGTCATTATTCTGGTCGTGATAGAGGACAATCGTTAATGTCTTGTACTCGCCATCGGCAATCCCCTTATCTATAAACCCCACTATATGCGGCTGGTCCTTTCCCTGCACAAGCATTAGAGCATTAACATAGCTGCCGCCACGCCAGATGCTTTGAATCACGCAGGGGTCTGTCTTTATCTCATCGTCAGCCAGCATATCAGGCGTTATGGGCTCGGGAGCGAAAGCATGACTATAACTATGGAGTGTAGCCACATTATCCTGCACAGTGTAAAGGCAGATGGAGCGATAGACGGTGTCAGCCACCAGTCCATTAGCGTTTGCACACTTTGCAACAAACTTTGTCCTTTCAAACTTTTTCCCATTGTCCAGAGCCATGCCGACTATTGCCCCGCTATCGTCAGTAGTCAGTTCAGCAAAGTCAGTGATATATGGCGGCGCCCACGAGTGGTCGTCAGAGCACGAGGCTGTCATTACAGCCGTGGCCACGAGCAAATATAGCAGTTTAGCTTTCAACGGCATTACAGTAGTTATACAGCGGATTGGCATACATCAGCAAAATCTGCTGACGCAAGTAATCGGTGTCGGGATTGGGCAGATCTACGAGGGCGATACGCTCACCCAAATATTGCTCAAAGGCAGCCCTTTCATCCTGACGATATTTACCGTGCTTAGCCCAGACAGCCTCGCCGTCGAGCATATCTGCCGCGATATAGTTGCTGGGGTAGAGCTTGTAATTCTTGTGGATTTCTACGTTAATCTTATCACGCAGGAGTAGGAAAATATCATTGTTGGGAGTGTCGCTATTGAGGGTAGCGAGCCAATCGTTGAGGCAAGGCGCAGCCTTATAGTGTATCTCGCCCTTCCATCCGAAAATACCGGTGCGCATATTCACAAGGTCGTCGTCGGGAGCCTTTTGGAAATCGGGATTATCGCGCTTCTGCTGCATCTCCTTTGCCTTGAGGTAGTCGCACGGGTCATACTCATAGGAGATAGCGGTAGGCACAAGGTTGAGTTGCTGCAATCGCTCTATGAGTGAGCCCTCGCCGCCCATGCCAAACATCTTGATTACACTGCGCTGCGTGATGTCGTTAGAGTCCTTTGCCCTACCCTGTCGCTGCGCAATCCACACGTTTTCTTTCTTTTCCTGTATGGCGTAGTGCATATAGCTGCTTATCTGTATGCTGGATGCCAGCTGCTGGCGGATGGTGAGTCCGCGGTGTACGATAAACGACTTGTTGATACGCACCAGCGTCTCTATCCACGGATAGATGAGCAGGTTGTCACCGATGGCAATCTCTGTGGTGTTGCTGAAACCGTTATCCAGCAGCAACACGCTGAGGAACGCGCTATCGAGCACTATGTCGCGGTGATTACTTATAAAGGTATAGTTGCCCGTCTTGTCCACGGCGCTGCAGTCCATTGTCAGCCCTTTGCTTTTGGTAGCCACCAGCTGTTTGAGGAACGGATAGCAAAACGCTTTCTGAAAGTCAAGCGACGTCTTACAACTGCGAGCCATGGCAGTAAAGTCCTCCCAGGGCATCTGCTCAAAGACCACGCCTATCACCTCGCGGAAATGCGGGTCGGCAAGCAGTTTCTCTATCGCCACCGGCAACTCCTCGGAGGTAAAGGGGCGGATATCATCAAAAACTTTAGTATTCATGATAACTGATTGACAAGTTGACGAGTTAACAAATTTATGAGTTAAGAAGTTAAGTAGTTAAGTAGTTAAGTCGATAGTCTGCTCACACCCCCTCGGCCTTACGGCCACTCCTCGCGTTGCGAGGCAACCATATCTATCTTCCCCAGAGGGGCCCCGGCTCAGGGGGAGAGTTTTTGTCTCTTTAGTATTTTCTCCCCTCCCTCTACGGGAGGGGTCGGGGGTGGGTCTATCCTTCAGGGGGATAAGAGGGGGTCTGTCAATTCTTTAATTCTTTTTTAAGGGTGTCTTCAATTATATCAGCTATTACTTCGCCCGGCTCGCGACCGGCAGCACGAATCTGCTGAGGAATAAAGCTGGTGGCTGTCATACCTGGAGTAGTATTGACCTCCAGCATATTTATAGTTTCCTTGCCTCGCGGACCGGTGAGGATATAGTCTATGCGGATAATGCCGCGACACCCGAGTATATCGTAGATAGCGGAAGTAAGTTTGCTCACTCGCTCGGCGGTGGAGGGGTCTATACGCGCAGGCGTAATCTCATCAACTTTGCCATTATACTTCGCATCGTAGTCGAAGAACTCCTGGCTCGTTACCACCTCGGTGATGGGAAAGACATGACTGGCCTTGCGTGTCTTGTAGCAGCCGCAGGTTATCTCCGTACCGTCGAGGAATGCCTCAACCATTACGTCATTGCCTTCAGCAAAGGCAACATCCAGCGCATGGCGCAGCTGCTCCTTGGCCTTAACCTTGGTCACGCCGTAGCTGCTGCCGTCATCTGCAGGTTTCACAAAGCACGGCAGCCCTACTTTGTCGATAATGTCGTCATCACTGATGCCTTGCTCCTGACCCCTGCGTATGAGTAAGCTCTCAGCCACAGTAACGCCAAAAGAGCGCAGATAGTTGTTGAGAGCGAACTTATTGAACGTCAATGCCTCAATCAGCACACCACTGGTAGAGTAAGGCAGGCGTATCAAATCAAAGTAGCCCTGCAGTATGCCGTTCTCGCCAGGGGTACCATGGATGGTGATATATGCAAAATCGGGCTTAATCTTTGTATCTCCGCACAGGAAAGAGAAATCGTTACGATCCACCGTGGCTCGACTGCCGTCAGCCAACAGAGCCTCCCATACGAGGCCCTTCATCTCTACGATGTAGCAGTCATATACATCCTTATCAATAAAGGAATATATGCCTTGCGCACTGCGCAGCGACACATCGTGCTCAGAACTGTCGCCTCCGCATACTATTGCAATTATTTTTTTCATATAGAGTAGGTTCAGGAATAATATTCTTTATTTGCCAAGTTGCGCTGCATAGTCTTCCCACAAGTCAATGAGTTGCTGGAAATCGGCAGCCCACACAGAGTCGAAGTTCATCGGCTGGTGGGTGGTAGGATGCTCAAATCCCAGCGTCTTAGCGTGGAGTGCCTGCCGTGGACATGCCTCGAAGCATTTGCGTACAAACAGAGTATAGCTGCTGTCGCGCGTACCGCGCAATATTTGGTCGCCACCATAGCGCTCATCGCTGAACAGCGGGTGGCCGATGTGCTGCATGTGGGCGCGTATCTGGTGTGTGCGCCCGGTCTCCAGCCTGCACTCCACGAGGGTCACATAGTTATAGCGCCTCAGTACGCGCCAGTGAGTCACAGCGCTCTTGCCCACGTCAGAGCGAGGGTCAAAGACAGCCATCTTAAGCCTGTCGCGTGGGTCGCGCCCGATATTGCCTTCTATGCGACCCTCCATATCGTCGAAATCGCCCCATACCAGCGCATGGTACAGGCGCGAGGTCGTCTTATTGAAGAACTGCACGCCCAGCCGGGTCTTAGCCAGCGGCGTCTTGGCTATCACCAGCAGACCGCTGGTGTCCTTGTCGATACGGTGCACCAGCCCCACCTCGGGGTCATTGGCGTCAAAGGCAGGATTGTCCTTCAGATGCCATGCGAGCGCATTCACCAATGTGCCCGTGTAGTTGCCGCACCCCGGATGCACCACCAGCCCTGCAGGTTTGTTGACCACCAGCAGGTCATCGTCCTCATAGACCACGTCCAGAGGGATATCCTCCGGCTCAATGGTCGTCTCGTAGCGCGGACGGTCGAGCATCACGCTCACTGCGTCCAGCGGCTTGACCTTGTAGTTGCTCTTCACCGGCTTACCGTTCACATGGATAAACCCTGCATCGGCAGCCTTCTGTATTCTGTTGCGCGAGACATCCTGCAGGTGGTCAAAGAGAAACTTGTCAACCCTGAGCAGGCTTTGCCCCTTGTCGGCCACCACGCGGAAGTGCTCGTACAGCGCATCCTCTTCTAATATCTGGATATCTTCAGCCAAGATGATAAGTTCGTCAGTCGGTGAAATCAGAATATCTCCAGTATATCGCCATACACGGCTCCGATAGTATCGCCGTAGGCCTCGTCAAACTCCAGTTCGTCCATCATGTAATGGCCGTCGCCCACCACCAGCGTGATAGGCTCATTGATGTCGATGCGCGTACCCACCGACACATTATAGCCCTTATACTTCACGGAATACACCCAGTCCCTCTCGCCGTTGATATACTCCGGCTGGCCCAGCGTAAAGCCCATGGAGCGCAGCTTAGCCATCGCCTCGCGATACGACATATTATCGGCCACATCAGGCAGCACCAGCGTAGGCGCGTGGTCTGAGTTGACCGTGAGCCCTATGGTGCGCCCTACCTTCACATAGTTGCCCGTATGCACGCTCTGGTCGCAGATTACGCCTGGGGCGATGTTGCGATTATAGATAGAGTCGCGCACCTCGCCAAGCAGCTCCAGCGCATCGAGGCGCTCGTATGCCTGCCTCACCGTCAGGCCCTTAAGGTCAGGCACAGCCACCTCCTTGCCGTGACGCGTATAGAGAATACTGGCCCAATAAGCCCCGGTGATGAATAGCGCCACCAGAACAATCATGGCGAGCACATTCTTCCACAGCGGAAATTTCTTTTCCTTCTTATTAGCCTTAGCCGCCTTTTTGTCCTTGGTCTCCTTACCGGAGACAGGTGCGGATTCGGTGCCTGGAAACTCCTTATCTTTGTCTGCAGACATGAGAGAAATGCGTTTTATGCTGCGAAGTTAATACAAAACGGCCATAAAACAAAGACAAAAGGTCGGAAAATAGGCTGTTCATTACGTATTGCACCAAAATTTCCCTTTCTGGCGTTCAGCTCGCCCTGTGCGCCTCCCTGGGATATCCACGCTCGTTACAAAAAGATGCGTTCTCATTTTCATGAGAGTGCGCTAAGATTTCACGAGAGTGCGCTAAGATTCTGCGAGAGTGCGCTAAGATTTCATGAGAGTGCGTATATTATCTAACTACCTCGGTAAACTCCGGCTTTGCACCCGTCTCCTTCCCTACTGTTACGTAGATAGTGGAAGTGGTTTCTTCGCCGTTCATGCCGCGGCCTGTGACGGTGAACTTATAGTCGGTGCCGTCGGGGGTGCGGCGCTTGCCCACGGTCTGCGGTGTGCCGAGCGGGAACTGATAATTGGAACAGGCT
>JAGCYL010000143.1 GCA_017960825.1 Bacteroidaceae bacterium
ACAGTAATCTCCTAATATAACGCGAAAAAAGAGCCTATTGGCTCTTGCAAATCGGCCCGCAGTCATTGCGCGATGCCTCGCAGCGACCTCCCGCCTGCTTGAGCAGTGCAGAAATCCGCAAACGCAGAGCAGCGGATTAAAGTTTTTGCGAGCGTTTTTTCTGCCCGTGCGGTGGGGCGGAGAGTGCGGTTTTGCGGGCATAGTGCAATTTTTAGCACCCCATTGTTTCGGTGATTGAAATTTTGTGGCTACTTTTGCACTGCAAACAGAAAATATATCATGCGCGAAATAAATAAGGAGAAGGCTCTCGTGGTCTTCAGCGGAGGTCAGGACTCTACCACCTGCCTCTACTGGGCCAAGCAGATGTTTAAGGAAGTTTCGGCCCTCACTTTCATCTACGGGCAGAAGCATATACAGGAGGTGGACGCTGCCGAGCAGATTGCCCACAAGGCTGGCGTGGCCTGGGAGAAGATGGACGTCAGTTTTATCGCTCATCTGGGCCGTAACTCGCTGACTGACCAAACTATGGAGATGGATCAGGAGCAGCCCCAGGGCGGTGTGCCCAATACGTTCGTGCCCGGGCGCAATCTGTTCTTCCTCTCGGTGGCTGCCGTCTATGCCCGTGAGCGCGGCATTAGCCATATCGTCACCGGTGTAGGCGAGACTGACTTCAGCGGCTATCCCGACTGCCGCGACGCCTTTATCAAGAGCCTCAACGTAAGCCTTAACCTCGCCATGGACGAGCAGTTTGTGATTCACACCCCGCTGATGTGGATTGACAAGGCCGCCACGTGGGCTATGGCCGATAATCTCGGAGTGTTTGACATTGTCAGAAACGATACCCTCACTTGCTACAACGGTATCAAGGGCGACGGCTGCGGCCACTGCCCCGCCTGCCGCCTGCGACGCGAGGGACTGGAGAAATATCTTGCAACAAAAAATCATGGACAGAACTAATGACGGACTGAAGGCGCTGGGCGCCAAGACGGAGTACCGCACCGACTATGCGCCGGAGGTGCTGGAGGCGTTTGAGAACAAACATCCTGACAACGACTACTGGGTGCGCTTCAACTGCCCCGAGTTTACATCGCTGTGCCCCATTACGGGTCAGCCTGACTTTGCGGAGATACGCATTGCCTACCTGCCCGACAAGCGCATGGTGGAGAGCAAGAGCCTCAAGCTCTATCTCTTCAGCTATCGCAACCACGGCGATTTCCACGAGGACTGCGTGAACAAGATTATGAAGGACCTCATCGCTCTGATGGACCCGAAATATATCGAGGTGACGGGCTTTTTCACTCCGCGAGGCGGCATTAGCATCTATCCCTACGCCAACTACGGCCGGCCGGGCACCAAATACGAGGAGCTGGCGGAGTTTCGCCTCCGTCAACACGACTTGCAATAACAATCAGGCGCGACCTCTGGGGGCCGCGCCTGATTGTTTGAATGCCGTCAGACTCAAAGTCTGCTAAGAGAAACGCAAATCCAACTCGTCAACGAGATTGGCAAACTGGGGATTGTCGTTGCGCATCTTGGCCAGCAACTCCGACGGATTGGTAATGACTTTCACTAATTCGGCAGGGAGGATGTTGATTTCCACCTTGATGGAAGGGTTGTCGAATGCGCGCTGCATATTCTGCTCGATGTCGGCAATGAAGGGCTGCACCTTCTTGCGCACCATCTCGTGGTGCAGACTTATCTGCACCACGTTGCTGCCTACGCATTTCACAAGCATGTCCGACATGCGGTTGCCCATCAGACTGTCCTTCTCCTTCAGACGAACGCAGTATTTCTCCCATTCCTTTGCCAGACTCATGTCTGTGAAGAGTGACACATTGTTGGTCTCGTCGTTGTCGTCGGTATCGGATGCCTCGTCATTATCTGTGGTGGTGGGCTCCGCTTCCGCAGGAGCCTGCACAGGGGCTGCATTCTGCACCTCGGCAGAGGGCTGGGGCGTGGCAGGGGTATTCACTCCGGCCAGCACATCCTTCAGCGAGGGACGGTTGCCGCCTATCTTGATTACGCGACGCTCCTTGGCTGGCGTGCTATCCGTGGTGGTTTGAGGACTTTCAGCTTCTTGACTCTCGACTCTTGACTCTTGACTCTCTACAGTCTTAGGCACGCTACGCTCCTTAGGAGCGGGCTGTACAGTAAATATTGGTTTTAAGGTCTTCGCAGGGCTACGCCCCGCACTGGCAGAGTCATCGTCGTCGTATTGCGCAGTTTCTATGAGAGCTATCTCCACTGAGAGGCGCTTGTTGTAAGAACTGCGATACTCATTGCTGCAGCGGTCGCAGGTGCGGATGGCGAAGTACAGGAACTTAACCGAACACTTGGCGGCCTGCTCGGCATAGCGCTGCTTCATGTTGTCGGCAGCATCGAGCAGAGGCATCGTGGCAGGCTCACGGCTCATCAGCAGATTGCGCATGTGGCTGGCGAGACCGCCGATAAACACTCCGCCGTTGAAGCCCTTGTTGACGATGTCGTTGAAGAGCAACATGCTCTCCACCACATTGTGCTCCAGCAGCAGGTCTGTCATTCGGAAATAGTAGTCGCTGTCGAGGGCGTTGATGCACTGCTGCACGCTGTCGGCAGTGATATTTCCCTGCGCGAAGTTATTTACTTGGTCGAAGATGGATAGAGCGTCGCGCATGCCACCGTCAGCCTTCTGTGCGATGAGAGCCAGCGCCTCGTCCTCGGCGGTGACACCCTCGTTGGCTGCAATCTTTTGGAGATTGCCAACAATGTCGCTTATCTCCATGCGATTGAAATCGAAGATCTGGCAGCGACTCAGTATGGTCTGCATAATCTTCTGCTTCTCGGTGGTGGCGAGTATGAAGATGACGTACGAGGGCGGCTCCTCCAGCGTCTTGAGCAGCGCGTTGCCTGCGGATGCTGAGAGCATGTGAACCTCGTCAAGGATAATCACCTTATACTTGCCCAACTGCGGTGGAATACGCACCTGGTCGATGATGGCGCGTATGTCTTCCACCGAATTGTTGGCAGCGGCGTTGAGTTCCTGAATGTTTACTGAGCGTTGCTCATTGAAACTGCGGCAGCTGTCACACTCCTCGCAGGCCTCGCCATCCTCGCGCGGATTTAGGCAGTTGATAGCCTTGGCGAAGATGCGTGCACAGGTGGTCTTGCCTACGCCGCGTGGGCCGCAGAAAAGGTAGGCCGAGGCCAGTTTCTGGTTTTTTATGGCCATTTTGAGGGTGTTGGCGATGGACTGCTGCCCCACCACGTCCTCAAACTTCTGCGGACGGTATTTTCTTGCAGAAACTACAAAATTGTCCATTTCGTGTCTAAACTATTTTACTAGAACTTTCTTCTTGTTGACGATGTATACGCCTGGTGCCGTGGGCTTGCCTGCAAGCTTGCGGCCGTCAAGGGTGTACCAGATATTGGACTCCTGACTCTCGACTCTTGACTCTTGACTTATAATTCCCGTGATGTCATCGAAGGTGAAGATGAAGCCCTTGCTGCTATTGCTGGACGCAGTGGTGTCAAGGTATGCCTTGTTGGCACCGAGGGTAATGGTCGTCGTGCCGTTGTTATCGAACTTGTAGAAACCGATGCTGCCATTGTTCTTGCCCAGTGCGTAGTAAGGTGTCGAATCACCGAGGTCAAGAGGCGTCGGCACGAGCGTTCCCTTCAGCAGGTTGTCGCTCTCGGAAACCGCGCTGGTGAGTCCGCTTGCCATATTCAAGACTGTGCTTGCGTCTGCGTCACTGTTGATGAGCACCACAGCGGTGCGGGCAGGAATCTCCGTGCCGTTGTTCGATGTCTCGGTCAACTGTGCAGAACCATTGCTGGCTGTTGCTATGTAGTAAGCTTTCGTCGCTCCGGTTGTCGTCACGTCGAACGGCAGATACAGTGTAGCGTAGCTGGCATCGCCCACAACCTTGAGTTCGAGAGGCTTGGCAAGGCTCACGGTGAAGTTGGCCAGGCTCAGCCACTTGGAAGCATCAGTCGTAGTGACGGTAATGACTGCTGAAGTGGCGGAGAGACCAGAGACTTCAATCGGCGTGTATGTGCTGCCGAGGTTGGCGGGCGTTACTTGATTTCCATTAACGGTCAGTGTGTAAGTAGCTGCCTGATATACGCCTGTCTGAGCAGAATAGCCCGTGATGACGTAGCCGGCAGGAGCCGTAAGAGTAATCGTGGAGTTCGTATTGGCAGCGGCGGGATGATAAGCCATGTTATAACGGCTGTTATAATCAGAGAACTTATCATGTGAGCCGTCGCTCAATGTCATCGTCAGTCCTGCCACACCGCTGGCTGCATTGGAAGTCCAGGTGTTGCCGCTCCAGGAACCGTAAGTGCCTTCACCATCGGTGCCATATACAATCTTCACATCCTTTGATTCCATGTACTCGGGCACATTATAGTCGTTCAGCGTCGGGATAAGGCTTTCCAATTGCTCGCGAGTAATCTCAAGGAAGTTCAGAGGATAGTGGTTGTAGTCGGTGTAGCCGCCTGCACTGTTGAGGCTCTGGTCCTCGAAGAAGAGGTAGAGGCTGCCAGGGTTCTCCTCGCTGCCGCTGCGCTCCATCGTCACGTAGCGCGTGCCCTTGGTCTGCACGGTGAGGAACTCTGTCCAGTTGGCGCCGCCGTCAGTGCTGTAGTAGAGCTTGAAGTTGGCGTGCTGGCCAGTTGTCATCGAGTGGAAGATTACATCGGTCTTGCCAGTCACCGTCTCGCGCTGGTAGTAGAAGATATCCTGATTGTTGGCGTAGCCGCCAGC
>JAGCYL010000019.1 GCA_017960825.1 Bacteroidaceae bacterium
ATTCTGGTATTGCCGGCTGCCTAAAGACAGGAGGATTAACTATATCTGATTGTCTTTTCACCGGAAGTATTACAACGGCAACTTCATATACAGGACATTTCATCGGGTATATAGATAGTGGCACAGCAACAACTACTAACAGTCTCTCAACAGCAACATTCTCATTAACAGGCTCAGGATCTTCTGTAATAAGAGGTAGTGCTTCAAATGTATATTATGTTCAGGATCTCGGCGGTACCAGAACTGGCTGTACACAAGTTACTGCCGAGCAGATTTCCAACGGTACCACTACTGCTGCGCTGCAAAATGGCCGCAGCGAGGAAATATGGGTACAAGACCCCGTTACATATCAGCCGGTGCTGAAGCTGTTCGCTAATGACTTCAGCTACAATGTCCCCGCCAGCGGTGTGGGAAGCTTCAGCTCCAAGGCTAAGGTGCAGCTGCCCGACGGCCTAACCGCCTACTACTGCAAGGAATATAATAGCACCAACGGCACCATTGCAGCCGTGCCCCTCGACAACGGCGTGATTCCCGCCAACACTGGCGTGCTCATACGCGGAGAGGCAGGTGCCTATACCCTCAGCGCTACTAACGCCACAGCAGCCACCGTTGAGGACAATGCTCTCGTTGCAGTGACGGAAGCCACACACGTGGATGCCACCAACGGCCAATTCACCAACTTCATGCTCAGCAGCGGCAAGTTCATAAAGATTGCCGCCAGCAGCGACCCGAACGTCAAGATGCCCGCCAACAAGGCATACCTGCAGCTCGCGCTCGGCAACACGTCTTCTAAGGAGTTCACCCTCCTCTGGGACGAAGACCCGACAAAGGCCATCTCCCCGACCATCTCACCCTATAGCGAGGGAGTTTCTGCGGTGTTTGACCTGCAGGGACGCAAGGTGGCTAATCCTGTGAAGGGCAGACTATATATTATAAATGGCAAGGTAGTAAAGTATTAGGATTATGGAAAAGAAAAGATATATCGAGCCTATAGCAGAGGCTGTGCGAATCAGCACCAACCGAATAATGACAGGTAGCTCCAAGTCTATGACCGTAGACACAACCACAGAGGGCGACCAGAGCACTGCCGACTCCAAGGGCTGGCACGGAACCTTCTGGGACGAAGAATAAGAACCCTTACTATAACTCTATAAGAATAGTGTCGGAATCGTTTCGGCACTATTTTCTTTTTCTACCCCACTAGAAAAAATATCCCCACTCTGCGATATAGAAAAGCCCACTCTCAGAAAAATTAAAGCCACTCTTATTTCCACGAGAGCGGCTTTAGATTTCACGAGAGCAGCTTTAGTTCACACGAGAGTGCGCTAAGATTAAACGATAGTGGGGATAAATAAGACGAGAGTGCACTAAATTTGCGTGAGATGTGGCGAAATTTAATTATTTTTTTGTAACTTCGCAGCGCGAAAATAAATTGTAACTAGTACATTGTCAAATTGTAAATCACATTATGTCTTTGATTGACAACATACCGGCTCTCCTCGACGAGGTGAAGCAACTGACGGCCTCCACAGCGGAGGACCTCGAGAACCTGCGCATAAAGTATCTCAGCAAGAAAGGTCTCATTCCCCAGCTGATGGGCGAGTTCCGCGAGGTAGCCGCTGAGCAGAAAAAGGAGTTGGGCATTAGAATCAACGAACTGAAGAACGCCGCTCAGGAGCAGATTAACGCTCTCCGCGAGCAGCTCAACCAAGGCGGTGGCAGCGAAGAGAAGCCTGACCTCACCCGCTCGTCATACCCCACCCTGCTTGGCACACGCCACCCCATATCCCTCGTAAGAGACGAGATTATCGATATCTTCGCCCGACTGGGCTTCTGCCTGGCCGACGGCCCCGAGGTGGAGGACGACTGGCATGTGTTCGGCTCCATGAACTTCCCCGATGACCATCCGGCACGCGATATGCAGGACACGTTCTTCATCGAAGCACACCCCGACGTTATCCTGCGCACCCACACCAGCTCTGTGCAGAGCCGCGTGATGGAAAAACAGCAGCCCCCCATACGCGTCATCTGTCCGGGACGCGTTTACCGCAATGAGACAATCAGCGCACGCGCCCACTGCTTCTTCCATCAGATAGAAGGCCTGTATGTGGACGAGAAGGTGAGCTTCACAGACCTCAAGCAGGTGCTGCTGCTCTTTGCCCAGGAGATGTTCGGCAAGGATACCAAGATAAGGCTGCGCCCGTCATACTTCCCGTTCACGGAGCCCTCCGCCGAAATGGATATCAGCTGTAATATCTGTGGCGGCAAGGGTTGCTCCTTTTGCAAGCAGACGGGATGGGTGGAGATTCTGGGCTGCGGAATGGTTGACCCCGCAGTACTCGACGCCAATGGCATCGACTCGACAAAATACACGGGCTATGCCTTCGGACTCGGCGTGGAGCGCATCACCAACCTGAAATATCAGGTGAAGGATCTGCGCCTCTTCTCGGAGAACGACAAGCGCTTCCTCGAGGAATTCCAAAGCGCGTAAGAACTTTTTGATTAAACAATAAAAGAATTAGAGAATTATCCTTTGCGGGACAATTCTCTAATTCTTTTTACTCTTTTTCTTTAATTTCCTCAAGCAACTTGTATTCAAAGCAGCGGCCTTTGGCTGAGGGGAACTGACTGCGTGGGTCAATGTCCTGGCGATTCTGCAGGTGCTCCACTATGCGATTGTAGGCGTCAATGGGACTATTGGCCTTGAGTCTGACGCTGAACGGAGTGTCCACGTAGATGTAGCGCGCGCGGCGCTCAGAATATATTACGCGCTTGAAGATGAGCGAAGCCTCGTACCAACCGTACTTCTCCTCCTGCAGTGCACTCACACGGTCATTCTTCTTTACATTCTCAGAGCCTTCATTCTTATGCTTGGCATTGGCCTTGAATTCTGCCATGTCTGCCGCTGTGGTCTTGATAAGAATGAAAAACTGGCGCGATGAGATATGGAAACGCTTGGGGTGCATGTTCTTTGAGTTGATGTATTCATATAGGTCATCAATATGACGGTCATCAAAGTACGTCTCAGGCACACCAAAATCCTTCAGACTGTCAATAAGGTCATCAAACGTGGAAACTACAGCTTCTCCGTCGTAGAATCGTGCGTAAACATTCATAGAAAAAAACGGGGGAAAGAAAAATACTATTACAAAAAAAGAGCGGAAAACGAGACTCGAACTCGCGACCCCAACCTTGGCAAGGTTGTGCTCTACCAACTGAGCTATTTCCGCAGTATGCTTTTTCAATATATCAAATCGGAAATCTCATCCTCGCCAAGGTTGCAACCCGCATATCTTTTGGGGCAAGGTTGTGCTCTACCAACTGAGCTATTTCCGTATAATGCTCTACTTATCCTGAGCTATCTCCGCATAATCAATAAATTTGTAGTGAAGAGGAGGAGACTCGAACTCGCGACCCCAACCTTGGCAAGGTTGTGCTCTACCAACTGAGCTATTTCCGCAGTATGCTTTTTCAATATATCAAATCGGAAATCTC
>JAGCYL010000144.1 GCA_017960825.1 Bacteroidaceae bacterium
AACACCGACATACTCAAAGGGGCGACCTTCAAGATACCTGTCTCCATCGTAATCACTGACTCCATCTTTACCGGACAGCCCACTCGCCTGCAGGCCAACGGTTCCGTTAATGTCACTTCGTGGAAATGGAGCGTGCCCGGCGCCAAGACCAGTGCACTCACTGCCAAGGCTCCGTTTGTGACCTACAGCAAGGCCGGCGAATACACTATCACTCTCACAGGCACCGATACCGAGGGTGAAGAGACTACAGTGGAGAAGACTGTGCAGGTTACCGACGGCCGTATGCCTGTGCCTGATTTCGAAATCAGCGCTACGCGTCAAGCCACCGGCAAGCCAGTGACCCTCATCAACCGCACTCAAGCCACAAACTGCAACTATGTGTGGAGCATAGACGGGCAGGACGACCAGCACAGCCAGAATGCCAACGTCATCTTCGACATGCCAGGCACCTACGATGTTACCCTGACCGCCACCAACGGAAGCGGCTCGGCCAGCATAACCAAGACAATAGACATATACATAGCAAAGCCCACTAGCAACTTTGCCATCAATCCCAATACCATCCTGCTGGGTGAAACAACCTACCTTGAGGACAAGAGCACCGGCAAGCCCGACAACTGGATATGGACTCTGAGCAACGGCAAGCGCTATCTGCAGGTGGACGGCCAGTATTCTTCTCTTGTGCCACCTGCTCCAGGCTTCTACGACATAACACTGCAGACCACCAACAGCGCCGGCAGCCACATAGAGACTAAGCCGCGCGCACTCTGCGTGAGCAATGCCGAGGCTAAGAACGGCCTCAACTTCAGCGGCGTCAAGGAGCAGCTGGAGTTCGACCGCCCGTTCCTCGCACCGCAGAGCATCTTCACCATCGAGTGGTGGATGAACCCACAGGTTTACTACGGCACCGGCGGCTTCGACTTTGGCAATATGAGCGCCGACTGCACCGACAAGGGCGTATATACCGTGACCTACAAGGGGCGCAAATATCAGGTAAACAACTTCTTTATCCTCAACCAGTGGCATCACTACGCTATCACCTTCAGCCGCGGCAAGATGGTATTCTACCGCGACTGTCAGGTAGTGTCCACCTACAATGCCAACGACAGCTACGTCATGCCCTCCTGGCCTGCCAAATTCACCTTCGGACGCAGTGACAACGGGCTCCATGCGCTTATCGACGAGATGCGCATCTGGAAGAGCGAGCTCAATGCCACGCAACTGAAGGCAGTATGCAATGCGCCGATACAGGACCCCACCTCTATCAGCTCCCTCTGCCTCTACTACGACTTCAACCAGAATGGTGGCGACGTAATTGACCGCAGTGGCCACGACCTTGACGGCCGTCGCCTTAACTTCGGTCCCGACGGCGATGCTTGGATAACAGAGCCCGGCGTCTTCACCCTCGACTTCGGCGGTGACATAGTGAAGCAGGATGTGAGCAAGGAATACCTCACCAACTACAAGGCACCGTTCCTCTACAACGACGTGAAGGTAATGCCCGGCATCTACCAGGCAGCCCGCGAGCTGCAGACCGGCACCGACAAATCGACATGGGAGTTCCGCTCACCGCGACCCATCAACGCTACGGACATCTCCACCATCTATGTTGACACTGACGGCGGCAGCTGCGTCCTCTCCGGTGAGTCGAGGAGCAATATGGGCGAGTTCTACAACCGTCGACTGTGGCAGACCGTCACTCTGGGCGCAGGCCACTACAGATTCTCCGTGACCAGCGGCCGCTACTTCAATCCCTACCTCACCAAGCTCGTAGTATGCGATGGCGACAGTCTGGTAGATAACTCGCAGATAGACCAGGCACTCACCAGCACCTACCTGTCCAATAATCAGAGCCTCGAGTTTGACATCGCAGAGGACGGCACCGACATAAGCCTCGGCGTACTCTACAACCTGCCCGGCTCCAGCTCCTATCAGGTGGACATCAAGGCCTTCACTCTCGAGAAGATAACCTCCGAGTCGCAGATTGCCGACGGAGTGCAGTCGGCCTACGATGCAGTGGACAAGGGTGTGCTTGACTATATCAGCAGCACTCGCGGCGGCATACGCATCGTGAGCAACAAGATTATCGAAGTAAAAATCTACACCGTTGATGGCCGCTGCGTATTCAATGAATACGTTTCCGGCAATAAGAAGGTGCGCCTTGTTCCAGGCATCTATATCGCCAACGGCAAGAAAGTGAAAGTGGACTGAGTAATGGATAATTTATAATTGACAATTAAGAATATGAGTATCAAAAGCTATCTTATCGCAGGCCTGCTCTTCAGCTATGCCACGGCAGGCCTCGCCCAGCTCTCCTACGGATGGGAGGAGGCTGCCAAGCAAACACAGGAGTTTACCTTTGAGAAAAACAAGAAGCAGCGCCAGCCCGGCGGTGCGAAGTCCAATGGGTTCAACGGTGCCACCAAGCGGCCCGACCATCTCAACAACTCTCTGTTGAAATACTTCCCGCCAATCTTCAATCAGGACCACGGTTCGTGTGACGCTGCCAGCTACATCGGCTACCAGTGGACCTATGAGCGCAACTGCTACTATGGCTTAGATGCGCAGTATCCTGAGAACCGCTTCACCAGCCATTTTAACTTCTTGGTGGCTCACAACGGTCAGGGCACGAGCAAGCCTATCTTGCTACAGAATGTGGGCAATCCCTCTGAGGCCGACTACGGTGGCCAGACCTGCTCGAAGTTCTATGGCAGCCAGGACTGCAAGGACACCAACTACGGATGGATGCAGGGCTACGACAAGTGGTACCGCACCGCCCACAACCGCGACTGGACCGAAGCCTACATTGAGCAAAACGTGATGACTGAAGAGGGTCGCGAGATACTCAAGAACTGGCTGTGGAACCACAACGGTGACTATGACTTCAACGCCGGCGGCGTGGCATGGTTTGGCATGGCCGCCACCGACTATGTCACCGGCACTATCGGCGATACCCCCACCAACAAGGCTTTAGGTCTGGTGGGCAAGATTTACATGGAAGAGTGGGGCCCCTCCTACAACCACGCCCAGACCATTGTGGGCTACGACGACCGCATAGAGTTTGACCTCGACCATAACGGCGTTTATGGCGAGAAGGAAAAGGACGAGGTGGGCGCTTGGATTATCGCCAACTCGTGGGGCAACGGCTGGCAGAACAACGGCTTCATCTACTGCCCCTACGCCTGTGCCTATACCACCAACTCACGCTCCAGCGTATGGTCAGTGGACCGCCACTATATCCGCAAGGACTACGAGCCCATCCGTATGCTCAAGGCCAAGATAGCTTTCTCGCGCCGCTCTGCCCTACATCTGAGTGTGTCAGCCACACAGGACACCGCCAGCGGCTCCGGCCAGGACTCAATAGAACTTGACCACTTCAAATATGCCGGCGACGGTACACGCAACACCTACCAGCCACCACTCGTGCCGATGCTCGGCAAATGGATTGACGGCTATCACTATGAGCCTATGGAGTTTGGCTATGACCTGAGCGACCTGACGAAGAAGTTTGACCGCCGCAAGCCCATCAAATACTTCTTCAATATCCGCACTCAGCAGAATCTGCCCAACGAATGGCAGGGCACAGGCCGCCTCTACAATGCCTCCATCATTGACTATGAGCTTGACCAGGCGGGCATTGAGTTCCCCTTCAAGTTTGAGAAAATAGACCTCGGTGGCACAGGCAATCTCTACCGCATCTCCGTGATTATCCCCGGCGAGCAGATAAACGCTCCCATCAATCTCGGTATTAAGGACGGCACCCTCACCTGGGAGCAGCCTGTGACAACATCGCTGCCCATCAGCAAATACTATGTTTACTATGACGACCGCGTGATTGACTCGGTAAGTAGCACTACATTCAGCTACACCCCAACCCTGCTGCCCAGCCAGCCCAACGACAAAGCATACGGCATCGCTGCCGTCTATAAATATCGCAAGAACACCATTGTCTCCGAGCAGTCTAACCGCGTAACCTTCCCCATTGAAGCCGGCGACGGCAATAATGTGGTGCTCGAGATGAAGCATACACTCGCCACCGTGAGCAATGTAGGTTTTGCTGCCTCGCTCGGCGGCACACTGGAGTACTGGATTAAGCCTTATACCATCAATGACTATGCCCAGCAGTTTGGCAACACTGCATACTTCTACAGTTCGTTCAACTACTCCGGCAATATCAAGGCAGGCATGGGCGCCAACAGTTCCTACAACGCCTACAACTGCAACATTAAGCCCAACCAGTGGGTGCATATAGCCATTGTGCGCGACGGCGACCAGCTCTATGCCTACGTCAACGACCTTAAGAAGACTATCAGCGTTTACAGCAAGGCTGCCGGAGTGCTCGCTTTCTCTGACTTCTCTATTGGACGCGACCCCAACGACGGCCTCATCAACGGACAGATTGACGAGGTGCGCCTCTGGAACCGTGCCCTCAGTGAGACTGAACTCAAGAGCAATCGCCGGGCAGAGATAGTCAACCCTGCCGCACAGGACGGCCTTGTGCTATACTTTAAGGGCGACACCTTCGAAGACACTGACGGTCAGCTCAAGATACGCGACTATGCACGCGGCCATCACGCCGTGATACGCGATGCCGACAGCGTGACCACCATTATCAACAATGACCTGCTCAAGGGAGCAGCCAGCGACATAAACGTAGTAGTGTACGAGCCCAAAGAAACCATCTACGCCAACACCCCGGTAAAGATGCAGGCAGACATCCCCGCTTGCGCCACCAGCGTGAAATGGTTTGTTGATACCAAGGAGGTAGAGACCGGCTATAATACCGCGCCATACTTCACCTTCGACAAGGCAGGCACTCACTCTGTAAGGGTGGCCATCACCTACGAAGATGGCAAAACCCTCTCCTCCAATTCAAAGCTATTAAAGGTTAAAGAGATGCCCGCCCCGGTGGCCGATTTCGAGATTACCGAGAATAATCTGCCTGCCAGCGAGTACTTCAGCTTTGTTAACCGCTCGTCAGCTGTCAACGCCACCTATAATTGGTCGATGCCCGGAGCCGATGTGGAGGAGGTCAACGCCACCAATGCCTCTGCAAGATTCCTGGAAGTAGGCTCCTACCCAGTGACCCTCACCGTGACCAATGCTGCAGGCACCTCCTCCATCACAAAGGAGATTACCGCAGTGGCCTCAGCACCATACGTGGACTTTGACGTCAGCCCGTCGGCCATACTGATAGGCGACAAGGTCTTCTTTGAGGATAAGACTATCTACGACCCCGAAGACTGGCAGTGGGAAATCAATCACGTCAACGGTAAACGCAACTATGCCATCCATGCACAGAACACCGCCTTCAAGCCACTGGCTCCAGGCTACTATAATGTAACTCTGAAGGCCAGAAACCCGCAGGGCCAGACTGGCAAGACGATGCGCAAGGTATTTGCCGTCAGCAACGCCGACCCGGGCAACGCCCTCTCCTTCTATGGTGAGAACGAATACCTCAGCATCGCTACTCCGTTTGAGGCTGCCACACGCGCCTTCACCATCGACACATGGCTGCGTCCTGCCGACTTCAATGGAGCCATGTCGCTGAGCACCGCAGACGGCATCGTCAAGACCACCTCCAACGAAGACGGCTCACTCACCCTGGAAGTCAACGGCAAGAGCGTTAAGTCAGACCCAGGCTACTTCATTATTGATGAGTGGCACCACTATGCAGTGACCTTCTCTACCGGTAATGTGAAGTTCTACCGTGACTCTGAACTCTTCAGCGCTCCCTCCCTGCGCCTGGGACTCAACTGCCCCGCATGGGCCGGCCCTGTGACCTTCAGCTCCGACGCCAGTCGATACAAGGGACTCATTGACGAATTCCGCATCTGGAGCAAGGCTCTCAACCAGAAGACCATACAGGCCTACAGCAACGAGCCGCTCACCGAGGACAATATGGAAACAGCCAAGTCCACTAACGGACTGCTCATATACTACGACTTCAACCAGAACAGCGGTGACGTAATCGACCGCACTGGTCTCGGCCACACTGGTGAGCGCAAGGACTTCAGCGGTGCTGACGGCGACGCATGGACCTCCGCACTCGGAGTGTTCACCCTCGACTTTGAGGGCGACGAGCCCAGCGATGTCAGTGCTGACTACCTCACTAACTACAAAGCGCCGTTCCTGGACAATGGAGAGGCTGTCTCGACCAGCAACTCGTCTAACCTGCGCGGTCTGCTCACCGACACTGAAGACTCCAGGTGGGTAATAGAGGGCAGTGTGGTAACAGAGAAGAGCACAACGGGAGCTCACGTCTATAAGAGCCTCAACTCTGACCTCAACTTCCGCACAGGATACTACGGCTTTGCCGACACACTCAAGAACCACCGCCTCTATCAGACCGTGACACTGCCCGCTGGCTACTACACTCTCAGCGTGGCTCCCAGCGAAGGTGGAGCATGGGTGGCCGACAGTAGCTACCTCTGCGTAACAAGGGGTGATGAGTTTGTAGATATGCTCACATACGAAGATAAATCTGAGACCTTTGCTCCTCTGGTTGACGGCAAAGTTAACTTCGCTGTAGGAGAAGAAGAAAACATCACCATCGGCGTTATCATCAACCTCACTGGCTGGAATGCCATCGACATCAACGAATTCAAGTTGATGCGCACCCCCATCACTGAGGTTGAGCCCGATGAGGAAACAAGTATCTACGATGCTGTAGCCAACGGCAACGTACCTCGCTACACCCCGATGGCTAATGCTATCCGCGTAGTCAACGACAAGATGCGCCCGATGATGGTATATACTCTTGATGGCCGCCTCGTCTTCAACGAGATGGTAGAAGGTGTTCACATCATACCTTTTGCTCCGGGCATCTACATCATCGATGGTGAAAAGATACAAGTAAAATAAAGAAAGCTACATGGCAGAAGAACAGTTAACCCCGATGATGGCGCAGTTTCGCGACCTCAAAAAGAAATACCCCGACACCATTATGCTCTTTAGGTGCGGAGATTTCTATGAGACTTATTGCGAAGATGCGGTGACCGCAGCGCAGGTGCTGGGCATCACGCTTACCCACCGTAATAATAAAGGCTCTGTGGCCTCGGTGGAGATGGCGGGATTTCCTTACCACGCCATCGACACTTACCTGCCGCGACTCATTCGTCAGGGTTATCGTGTAGCTATATGCGACCAGCTGGAGGACCCCAAGCTGACCAAGAAACTCGTCAAGCGCGGAGTGACCGAATTGGTCACCCCGGGCGTGGCGCTGACCGACAATGTGCTGGCATCAAAGGAGAACAACTTCCTGGCTGCGCTATGCATGACTAAAGGAATGTGCGGCATAGCATTGCTCGACATCACTACAGGCGAGTTTGCCGTGGCCGAAGGCACCGTTGACTACATTGGCAAGCTGATGGGCAACTTTGCTCCTAAGGAGGTGCTCATAGAGCGCGGCACCAAGGAGCGATTCCAAAAGAATTTCGGCACCAATGTATTCTGCTACGAACTGGACGACTGGAAGTTTGCAGAGAAGAATTGCCTCGACCGCCTCCACAAGCATTTCCATGTACGCAACATGAAGGGCTATGGCGTGGCCCACATGCCCACAGCCCTCACTGCGGCAGGGGCGGTGCTATTCTATCTCGACGACACCAAGCACACCCACACCAAGCATATCTCCTCCATAGAGCGCATTGAGGAGGACCGCTATGTGCGACTCGACACCTTCACCATGCGCAACCTCGAAGTACTGCAGCCGCTCAGTGCTGATGGAAAGAGTCTGCTTCAGGTGCTCGACCGCACCATCACCCCTATGGGCTCGCGCATGATGCGCAGATGGCTGGCCTTCCCCCTGTGTGACGTGAGTGCCATAGAGCGGCGTCAGAACTGCGTGGAGCACCTATTCCGCGAGCCGGAGATGCGTGAGACAGTAGCCGACCACCTGCGCCTGATCGGCGATATGGAGCGACTGGTAGCCAAACTGTCAGCCGGACGCATAACGCCGCGAGAGATGGAGCAGCTGCGCTATGACCTCGAAGCCATTGAGCCAATCAAGGATGCTCTGAGCCAAGCCTCACTACCTTCGCTGCGCGAATTGGCGGACAAACTGGATCCCTGCTCCGAACTAAAGAAACTTATCGCCAGCACCCTGTGTCCCGACCCGCCAAGCCTTACTGCCAAAGGCGGCTACATAGGTAACGGTGTGGACAGTGAGCTCGACCGCCTGCGTGACTTGGCTCACTCCGGACGCAACTATCTGCATGAGCTGCAGCAGCGCGAGACTGAGCGAACAGGCATTCAGAGTCTGCGCGTAGGATACAACAATGTATTCGGCTACTACCTTGAGGTACGCAACACCTACAAGCACCTCGTGCCACCCGACTGGATACGCAAGCAGACTCTCACCCAGGCTGAGCGCTATATTACCGAGGAGCTGAAGAAATATGAAGAGGAGATTACCGGCGCCGAGGAGAAAATCCTCATCATAGAGGCGCGCATCTATGCCGACTTGCTGGAGAAAGCCCAGTCGTTTATCCCACAAATGCAGAGCGATGCCACCCAACTGGCGGTGATGGACTGTCTGCACTCGTTTACCTTGTCTGCCCAAGAGGGTCGCTATGTGCGCCCCACCGTTGACGACAGCACTGTGCTCGACATAGTGCAGGGGCGCCACCCTGTGATAGAGACACAGATGGCGGCCGGCGAAGCGTACATACCTAACGATGTGCATCTCGACACCGAGAAGCAGCAGATTATCATCATCACAGGCCCCAACATGTCGGGTAAGTCGGCACTGCTGCGCCAGACTGCTCTCATCACACTCATGGCCCAGACAGGCAGTTATGTGCCCGCCGACAAGGCGCACGTGGGCATCGTAGATAAGATATTTACCCGCGTGGGAGCCAGCGATAATATCTCAATGGGTGAGTCCACCTTCATGGTAGAGATGACCGAGGCCGCCAGCATCATGAATACCTTCACAGAGCGCAGCCTTGTGCTCTTCGACGAGCTGGGGCGCGGCACCTCGACCTATGACGGCATCTCGATAGCATGGGCCATAGTAGAACATCTGCACGACAATACCAAGGGGCACCCGCGCACCCTGTTTGCGACCCACTACCATGAACTCAACGAGATAGCAAAGAGCCTCTCGCGTGTACATAATTATAATGTATCGGTAAAGGAGATGGGCAATCAGGTAGTATTCCTGCGTAAGCTGGTGCCTGGCGGCAGTGAACACAGTTTCGGCATCCATGTGGCTCGCATGGCAGGCATGCCCCCCACAATAGTCAGGCGCGCCGACCAGGTGCTCAAAGAGCTTGAGGCCAATAGCGACAAGGAGGTGTCGCGCCCCAACGTGAGCGATCTCAACGCCACTAAGGAGGGAGCCCAGCTCACCTTCTTCCAACTTGACGACCCTGTACTACGTCAGATACGCGACAGATTCATAAACCTCGACATCAACAACCTCACTCCAATAGAGGCGCTCAACATGCTCAACGACATCCAGAAACTGGTGAAAGAATAAACGCAGACCATTGAACATAAAACATTGATTAACTATGATTAAATATATTGGCGTAGATGACGCCGACCTTAAACTCTTTGAGAGCCAGTATCACCTGCCCGATGGGATGTGCTATAACTCCTATCTCGTCTTAGACCAAAAGGTGGCCATAATAGACAGCACCGACAGGCGCAAGGTGAGCGAGTGGGTAGCCAACCTGGAGAGCGCCCTCGACGGACGCAAGCCCGACTACCTCGTAGTACAGCACATGGAGCCCGACCACAGCGCCGGCATCAGCCGCGCCCTGGAGCTCTACCCTGAACTGAAAATTGTAGCCTCTGCCAAGGCTCTGCAGATGATGGGTCTCTACTTTGAGGGCCTTAATCTGGAGGGCAGGACTATAGCCGTTAAGGAAGGCGACACACTCGACCTTGGCTCACGCGCCCTGCAGTTTATAGGCGCACCGATGGTTCACTGGCCCGAGGTAATCGTTACCTACGACCCCGCCGACCGCGCACTCTTTAGCGCCGATGCTTTCGGCAAGTTTGGTGTACGCGATGCCGACCCCGATGACTGGGCCTGCGAGGCACGCCGTTACTACTTCAATATCTGCGGCAAGTACGGTGGTCCCGTCAGCCAACTGCTAAACAAGGTTGCCTCACTGCAGATAGACCACATAATGCCCCTCCACGGCCCAATGCTCACTGGCGAGGCTATGGCCGAGGCCCTGCGCCTCTACAATATATGGGCTCGCTACGATGTGGAGACCCCGGGAGTATTTATTGCCTACTCATCCATCCATGGCGGCACACGCGAGGCAGCAGTGCTGCTGGCCGATATGCTGCGTCAGAGAGAAGTACCCAAGGTCAGCATCAGCGACCTCACCATCGACGACCAGGCCGAGGCCATTGAAGATGCCTTCCGCATGAGTCACCTCGTGTGCTGCTCCTCCAGTTACGACGGAGGCCTCTTCCCACCGATGCACGACTTTATCCACCATCTGCAAATCAAGGCATTCCAGCGTCGCACCGTGGCATTGGTGGAGAACGGCTCATGGGCACCCTGTGCAGGCAGAGTGATGCGCGACATGTTTGCCACAATGAAGGACATCACCCTTGTGGAGCCGACTGTCACCATCCGGGGCCGAGTACACGCCGCCGACCAGCCACAACTGGAGGCTTTGGCTAACAACATAGCAAGTAATTTCAAATCATTATAAATCTCACAAAAATGAAAAACAAACTATTTCACCTGAAAGCCTTTCTTTTGGCAGTGGCCACATCCTGCATCTGCACCACAGCATACGCAGGAGTGACCATACCGACCTACACCCTTGAGAATGTCAGAGTAGCTGCGTTTCTCAAGGAAGTCACTTACAAGTCCAAGGACGAGACTAAGATGAGAAACTACAACATCAGTCCGCCCGCGCGCCGCGACCAGCCCGCCGGTGTGCCCCTCACTTGGACGAAATGGGCTGATGCTACCAGTCAGAAACTCTTCGTTTCCACCTCCAGCAAGTTCGTTGACCCGATAGAGGTGACACTCGCTGCCGATGCCGAGGCTTACGACATCTACAACCTTATCCCGGGCAAGACCTACTATTATAAGATAGTGGGCACCTCCGCCAGCGGCAAGGACAGCATCCTCACCTCTGCCAGTTTTGCCACCGAAGGTCAGGTACGCATGATCAAGGCCGACACGGGCTTCAATATGCGCGACCTCGGCGGATGGAAGACCCGCACCGGGCAGAGGATACGCTACGGAATGATTTACCGCGGCGCTGAGTGGGACGTGGAGTATGTGCTCAATCCCGCAGACTCTGCCACAGTACATGACTTGGGCATACGCGCCGAGCTTGACCTGCGCGGCAACAGTGAGGCCGACTATGCCACCAAATCGCGCATCGGCTATACCGATGTGGAGTACACCCGAATACCTACTGGCACCCACTACATTGAGGCCTTCAAGCAAAACAACCCAGCCTTCACCAAGCAGCTTCAATACATCTTCAAGTGCGTGAAGGAAAACAGGCCTGTGTATTTCCACTGCCACATCGGAGCCGACCGTACTGGGTGTCTCGCATTCCTCCTCGAGGGACTGCTTGGCGTCAGCGAGAGTGATATGTACAAAGACTATGAGCTCACCTCGTTCTCCGGCCTCAACACCCACCGCTACAAAGACCAAATCGAGGACATGTTTGACTACATCAAGACATTTGAAGGCAGCACTCTCGACGAGCAGTTCTTCAACTACTGCACCCAGGAACTCAAGGTGGATGCCAACGATATCATGGAGTACAAGAGCATCATGCTGAACTACAACTTCATTACCTCCATCAACTTCGAACCCGACACCATCACAGTCAATGCAGGTGAAACACTGCAGCTCGACCCCATCGTCACACCCGATGGTGCCGACAAGAAAGCCATAAGCTACACCAGCTCAGACCCCCTCGTGGCAACAGTCAGTGCCAAGGGACTCCTTACCGCAGTGCGTGGCGACACCGCTATCATTACCGCCAAGTCAAATGTGGTCACCAAGCAACTGGTAGTAGTGGTGCCTCACGTAGAGGCAGAAATTCCCGAGTATGTTACCGCTGACGGAATGGACTACGAAATAATTGGCCCCAACCTCATAACCAATGGCTCCTTCGAGTATGCCCACCCCCTCACCGGCTGGACCAGCGGACTCGGATTCCCGCTCGCAGAGGACGGCTTCCGGATTGAAGAAGACAGCCAGAGGGGCGACCGCTACCTGCTATGCGTCACCGACGGAGACGATGAATCCACACGCTCCATACGCACCATCTGGCCGATAGAGCCAGGCAAGAGCTACGTCATTGGCTACAGAGTAAAGACTGCCAACGGACAAACCGTCAGCAACAACTCCAACCTGCGCGTAGGACTCATCAACATCGGCGACTCCGGATTCAACGGCAGTGGCGACGACTTCATCTGGGACGACGACGAAGCACCGTCACCGATGTATAATGGTCAATCAGCCATCGTTGCAGCCGAAGAGCCCGTAGTATTCCCCTTCCCTACCTATGGGCACAACTGGGCTGACGTTCACTATGTGTTCACCAACTCGGGCAACTACAGCCACTGTCAGGTATGGTTCTCACGCCTCGGCAAGGACGGCACCTAGACATGCCTCGACAACTTCTACCTTGCAGAGATTGACGAGGGCAAACCTACGGCCATCCGGAGCCTGGACAATAACCGCCAATCGACTATCGACAACGGCCAGGCCATCTATGACCTGAGCGGACGCAAGATCAATGGTCAATTGCCCAAGGGTATATACATTCAAAAAGGAAAAACCTATAAAGCCTACTAATATGAAAAACTTAATATTATCACTTATCACTTTTACCTTCCTCTTTGCATCCTGCAGCAGTGACGACTATCTTGTTACGTCACCGAAGGAAGATGAGCCCAACATCGTCAGCGCCACTATGACCATCGATGACTTCAAGGGCGACGATGCACAGACTCCAAACCTCAAGACCAACATCACCTCCGATGGCAAATTCCTCTGGGCGCGCGGCGACCAGGTAGGCGTATGGCCCACCCTCGAGGACGAGGAGGAGCCCACAAGCTCACAGGTGCTGTTCACCGTGAAGGACGGCGCAGGCACAGCCTCCGCCACATTCTCCGGTAGCGGATGGGGACTGCTCCATAACCGCACATACTACGCATACTTCCCCTACAATCCTAAGGCCCTGTCAAACAAAGTCACCAACACCTATCAGTCAGGACTCACGCAGATGTTCAACAACATGAGCCTCCACATCGGTGTCAATGACTTTATGTATGCCTCCGCCACCACCCCCAGTGAAGGCAACGAGGCAAACTTCCAGTTCCACCACATGGGCAGCCTCATGCGCATAGTCATTACTATGCCGGCCAAAGCCTCATCCACCACCTTCAAGACCATCACTCTCAAAACAGCCGATGGCAAGAAAGTATTCCCGCTGGAGGTAACCTTCAATCCCGTTGACCCCGAGCCCGTGGAGACACCAGTCACCCTCACCTCCACCCTCACGCTCAACCTCGGTATGAACGGCAATGGATTCAAGCCCACCAGCAACACCATCACCGCATGGTTCCTCATTGGCAACTGCGACCTCACCGGCACCAACATCCATGTCAGCATCAGCAATGCCACCGACATCTACTCCGGCACCTTCACCGGCAAGACTCAGCAGGCCGGCCATGCACGCACATACAATGTCACTGCGCAGGAAGGCGAGGTAGCCGAAGACTTTGTGGACATGGGCACCAAGGTGCTGTGGGCACGCTGCAACCTGGGCGCAGCGTCGCAGGAGAACTTCGGCAACTTCTACGCATGGGGCGAGACCACACCCTACTACTCCGCCCTCTCCATCACCGAGACAGGCAGCACCCCAGTGCTGAACTCCGTCACATGGGCCACAGGCCGCACAGCGGGCTACGCGTGGTCCAACTACTTCGACACCACCTCATCCTCCGGCGCTTCATTCAACACCTACACCAAGGCAGGCCAGGTGCTCGACCTCAAGGACGACGCTGCCAACGTAGCCCTCGGAGGCAACTGGCGAATGCCCACCACAGAGGAAGTCATGGAGCTCTACGATCTCTGCACACTTAAGAACGCCACCGTCAAGGGAGTCAGGGGAGTGCTCTTCACCAGCGACATCACCGGCAACACGCTGTTTATCCCCGGCAACGGTCACTTCAGCGGCACAACCTACAATGTCACCAACAGCTATCGCCTGTGGAGCAGCACCCTCAGCAGTGGCAAGGAAGCTTACGGATGGTACACCACCTACACCGACCCCAACAAGGAAAATATGCAGTACAAGGGTGAGCGCAACCGCGGTTGGGGCATCCGCCCGGTGTACGACCCTAATATGTAAAATGTAAAAGTAAAATGTAAGAATAGATAACTCATCTTGCCTTGCATCTTGCAGAACCGAAGGCCGCCTTTGTATAGGACATGGGCGGTCTTCGTTGTATCTGTATTTACTTTTACGCGCCCCCGGTGGAAGCGGTATTTATTTCAATCCTCTAAAACTCCGAAACAGAGTTCAAAAAAACGGGTTCGCACGATTACCGCGCATGCGCATTCTTGCATACGCTCTTCTGGTTTTCACGAGAGTGCGCAAAGTTTTTACGAGAGTGCGCTAAGTTTTCACGAGAGTGCGCTAAGTTTTGCCGCCAAGGCTCTCAGATTTTTTTATGTCGGCCCACTGCTAAAGAGCCTTCTGGCTCTTTAGAGACGCAGCGACCACCGACAGAATCTTCGCGAAGGCTTTGCCTTTCACGAGAGTGCTTTTAGTATTTTGCGAGCTCGCTTTATATGAAAATATGAAAAAAGAAATCATTACGGAATGCGTGATTGGGGAAAAATTGTTAACTTCGCAGCATAAATCATAATGGTTCCGTCCACGCGCGTACCTTATATCTATATTTATAGGATGTGAGGCTGAAAGAATGACGCCTCCTGATTTTATTCTTCTGTATGCAAGACGATTGGCTTAATAATATACTCGGCCTAAGCGAGGATGTCTATGCTCTGCTGCTTATTGCGGTGATCAGTGCCGTGGGCATTAGTCTGGGCAAGATAAAGGTGCGCGGCATTGGCCTCGGCGTGACTTTTGTTTTCTTCACCGGTATCGTGGCGGGTCATTGTGGGTTGAGCATCAACCCGGTTATCTTGCAGTATGCGATGAGTATGGGTCTGGTGCTGTTTATCTACACTCTGGGTCTGCAGGTGGGCCCCGGCTTTGTGGGTGCGTTCCGTAGCGGAGGTGTGAAGCTGAATCTGCTCGGCCTGGCCCTGGCCTTGGTTGCCACACTGATGGCTGTGGTCTGCCACTGGATTACGGGTGTGAGCTTACCGGATATGATGGGTATTCTCTGCGGAGCGACGACTAACACTCCTGCTCTGGGTACTGCGCAACAGGCTCTCGCCCAGATAGGGCAAGAGGGCAGTGCTGCCTCCATGTCGCTGGGCTGCGCCGTAACTTATCCTCTCGGACTGGTGGGCGTTATCCTGGCGTTTATGGTGATGAACGCCTGGCACGCCAAATGGACGCGCAGCAAGAGCATTTCAAGTGGCGGCACTATTACTGATGACAATCAGGACGAGCCGTTTATCGTTTCCTTCCACGTAAATAATCCCGCCGTGGTGGGCAAGACACTCAGGGAGGTGGCGGACCTGACGAAGAACGACTTCGTCGTTTCGCGCCTATGGCGCAACGGCGAGGTGATGCTGCCCGACGCTGCCACTGCCCTGCAGGATAATGACCGCATTCTGGTCATTACCAAGCATAAGGACCTGGACAGGCTGACGGTCTTCTTCGGCGAGCGCGACTCAAACGACTGGAACAAGGAGGATATTGACTGGAACAAGCTTGACTCGCGCCTCGTATCGCGCCGCATCGTCATCACTCGCCCGGAGATTAACGGCAAAAGGCTCGGTTCGCTTCACCTGCGCAACAGGTTCTCGGTAAACATCAGTAGGGTGAACCGCTCCGGCATGGACCTGATGGCTACGCCTGACCTGGTGCTGTGCATGGGTGACCGACTGACCGCCATCGGTGAAGAGAAGGCGGTGGACCACGTGGCCAACAGCATGGGCAACGTGGTGGCTGACTTGGACGAGCCCAATCTGGGGTCTATCTTCGTGGGGCTCATACTGGGCATTGCTCTCGGCGCAGTGCCGATATGCCTCCCCTCGATGAGTGTGCCTGTGAAGCTGGGCCTTGCGGGCGGCCCCATCATCGTGGGTATCCTGATCGGAGCCTACGGACCACGCCTTCACATGGTTACCTACACCACCAGCAGCGCCAACAGGATGCTCCGCGCACTGGGTATCGTCATATTCCTGGCATGCCTGGGGCTGCAGGCCGGTCCGCGCTTCTTCGACACAGTGATGAAGGCTGACGGAGCTCTATGGGTGGGCTTGGGATTTCTCATTACCGTAGTGCCTATCGTGATTGTCGGCTGGCTATCTCTGAAGTTTACCAAGCTCGATATGGCTATGGTGTGCGGCATGGTGTGCGGCAGCATGGCCAATCCTATGGCTCTGGACTATGTGAACGACATCACTCACTCGGAGCGCGGCGCCGTGGCCTACACCACGGTCTATCCCCTTTGTATGTTTGCCCGTATAATAGCAGTGCAAATCATAATTGTACTGCTAATGTGACCCGACTTCGACAATCAGAAGAGGCAAAAAGCGGCCAAAAACACTTTTTTTAGAAAAAAATTGGCGTAATTCTTGGCTTGAAAGAAAAAATGTTATTAACTTTGCAGCCGTTTCGCATAACCCGCCCGTGGCGACACCTTATTTAATAAGATAGCCGGAGGGCGATTGTGCAAAGCGGATTGGGTGTTTTCCAGAGTGGCCAAATGGGGCAGACTGTAAATCTGCTGTCTTTCGACTTCGGTGGTTCGAATCCATCAGCACCCACTCTCCCGTAGAGAGGCCAACAGGCAATGCGGAAGTAGCTCAGTTGATAGAGCACTAGCCTTCCAAGCTGGGGGTCGCGGGTTTGAGCCCCGTCTTCCGCTCAACGGCTCAACGGATATGCTGCTTTAGCTCAGTGGTAGAGCGCATCCTTGGTAAGGATGAGGTCCTGAGTT
>JAGCYL010000145.1 GCA_017960825.1 Bacteroidaceae bacterium
ACCGCTGCCATACCAAGCAGGCAACTTATTGTGGCAGGCATAGGAGTAACCAATCCCCATGCATTCCATAGGCTGGCAAAAACAAATCCCGTGATGCAACCGAGGAACAGCGAGGGAGCAAAGAGTCCGCCGCAGCCTCCGGCACTGGTGGTCACCGTGGTAGCCAATGCCTTGAAGAGCATGATGCAACCGAGGAATGCCAGCAGGAGATGAGTGCCGTAGAACGGCGAATTGTTGAGCAGGTCGTCAGGATTTCCATTGAGGAGTACGTTGATTGTGTCGTAGCCCTCTCCATAGAGGATGGGAAAGAAAAATACCAGCAAGCTAAGGATTATTCCTCCTGCCAGCCATTTCAGATATAGTCCCTTTATCTTGCGGAAAAGCGACTCGATGGCATTCGTTACCTTGGTGAAATAGAGAGAAATGAGACCGCATGCCACGCCCAGCACTATAACAGGCACGACATAGACAATCCTGAACTCTCCCACTTCCTGGCACACAAACATCGAGTCAAAGCCGCTCATAGCGAAGGTGAGGATGGAGGCTGTTACGCACGATACGAGCAAGGGCACGAGGTGCGCCATCGTGAGGTCGAGCATCAGCACTTCGAGCGTAAAGAGCAGACCTGCGAACGGGGCCTTGAAGATTCCTGCTATGGCACCTGCGGCTCCGCATCCTATGAGCAGCATCAATGTCTTCTGGTCCACGCGGAACAGGCGGCCCAACGTCGAACCTATGGCTGAGCCCGTGAGCACGATGGGCGACTCTGCTCCCACAGAACCACCAAAACCAATAGTGATGCTGCTGGCTATAACGCTCGACCAACAGTTGTGACTCTTTATCCGCCCTTGCCGCCGAGAGATGGAAAAAAGAATCTTGGTAACTCCATGTCCTATGTCATCGCGCACGATGTGGCGGATAAACAGCGCACTGAGCAGCACGCCAATAGCAGGGTACACAAGGTAAAGCCAGTTGATGTGGGTGATGTCAAAACCATGCGTCAGCAACCTCTCTGTCAAGTCTATCAGATTCTTCAGCACCAGAGCGGCAAAGGCCGTAAACACTCCCACAAGGAAACTGAGCAGCAGTATCAGCTGCTTGCCTCGCAAGTGAGCCTCGAGCCATTTTGCTATTTTTAATAACAGGTCTTTCATCTCATGATGTCATTATCTGATAATTTTCACTTCTCCACCCCGACCAAGCCGTATGATGGAAGACGGGACAGCAACCTGCATTTCGTCCTGACGGTACTTTACGACGTAGTCCACCCTGCGAATAATGTCCTCCTCTATCTCCCTGAATGTCCTTGGAGCAGGGGCTCCGCTGATATTTGCGGATGTGGAGACAACAGGCTTGCGCAGATGGAAGCAAAGCTGACTTGAAAAGACCTCCCTGCTCAGTCGGATGCCCACACTGCCGTCCTCTGCCAACAGATTGGGAGCCAGATTGCGACCTTGGTCAAAGACTATCGTCGTCGGTTTATTAGTCAGTTCTATAATATCCCACGCCACTTCAGGCACCTCTACCACATGATTAGCTATCATTGCCTCACTGTTGGCAAGCACTATCAGCGCCTTGCTGTCCTGGCGCTGCTTTATCTTATAGACTCGCTCCACAGCCTCGCTGTTGGTGGCATCACAACCAAGACCCCACACTGTGTCGGTAGGGTAAAGTATTACTCCTCCTGCTTTCAGTGTCTTTACGGCCTCAGCCATGTCCTCATGTTCAAAGGGGCAGTCCATGTCGCTCTTTTCCTAAAAGTCGTTAGTAAAGTGAAACTTTATATTCTTAAAATCCTGCTGCGCCATCTGTAGCACGTAGCTGCTGTCAGCAAGGAAGACATCGCGCCCGTCGCGGTCCTTTGCCATATACTGATACTTGCGACGCTTGAAGTTGTCCAGCTCTGCCTGGTCGCTGCTCTCTATCCAGCATGCCTTGTAAAGGCTGATTGGCTCCCACCGGCAATGGGCATTATATTCGTTTTCCAACCTATACTGTATTACCTCAAACTGCAGCTGTCCCACAGTGCCGATAATCTTGCGATTGTTAAATTGATTGACAAACAACTGCGCCACGCCTTCGTCCATCAACTGCTCTATTCCCTTATTGAGTTGCTTAGCCTTCATGGGGTCAGCATTCTCAATGTACTTAAACAACTCCGGTGAGAAACTGGGCAGCCCCTTAAAGTGGAGCGGCTCCCCTTCGCTGAGCGTGTCACCAATCTTGAAAGTCTGATTATCAGGAAGTCCTACGATATCGCCTGGATATGCCTCATCAATGGTACTCTTACGCTGCGCCATAAACTGCGTAGGCGAAGAGAAGCGCACCTGCTTGCCACTCCTGACCAGCAGATAGGGCGCATTCCTGACAAACCTGCCGCTACACACCTTACAGAAAGCAATGCACGAGCGGTGATTGGGGTCGATATTGGCCGTTATCTTGAAGATGAAACCAGTGAATTTTGTTTCTTCCGGCTCCACCATGCGTTCCAAAGCCTGCACTGGCTTTGGCGAAGGAGCTATCTCTACGAAGCAGTCAAGCAGTTCCTGCACTCCGAAGTTATTGAGTGCAGAACCGAAGAATACCGGCGCCACATCTGCGCTGAGATAAGTGGATACGTCAAACTCGGGATAGACACCGTCTATCAATTCAAGGTCTTCGCGAAGTTTGGCTGCATCCTTGTCACCAACGTGAGCCTCAAGGTCAGCGCTGTCCACAGCCACCTCCACTTTCTCAGTCACCTTCTGCTTATCCGGAGTAAACAGGTTGAGATTATTCTCATATATATTGTACACTCCTTTGAATCTTGCCCCCTGATTGATGGGCCAGCTCAGCGGACGAACCTTTATCTGCAATTCCTGCTCCAGCTCGTCAAGCAAATCAAACGGGTCTTGCCCCTCGCGGTCCATCTTATTGATAAAGATGATGACAGGTGTTTTCCTCATACGGCACACCGTCATCAATTTGCGAGTCTGCGTCTCCACACCCTTGGCTCCGTCAATCACTATTATCACACTGTCCACGGCAGTAAGGGTACGAAAAGTGTCCTCCGCGAAATCCTGGTGACCGGGAGTGTCCAGGATGTTTACCTTATAGTCTTTGTAGTCAAACTCCATCACACTGGTGGTCACAGAGATACCTCTCTGCTTCTCTATGTCCATCCAGTCGGAAGTAGCCGTCTTGCGTATCTTGTTATTCTTGACCGCACCTGCTACCTGTATCTGCCCACCAAAAAGGAGCAACTTCTCCGTGAGGGTTGTCTTACCCGCATCGGGATGAGAAATGATGGCAAAAGTGCGACGACGCGTTATCTCGTTCATCTTGTTTATTCCTCTATTACTGATTTATTTCTCCCATGCGCTGCAGACACTCGCGCAGCGAATCTTCCCAATAAGGCACACTAACGCCGTACTCCCTTTTTATCTTTGCCTTGCTGAACACCGAATATGCAGGACGTTTAGCCGGCGCGGGATATTCTTTTGTAAGAATAGGCTGCACATCACATTCCGTTATGCCCGCCAACCGATGGATAGCCTTCGTAAAGTCGTACCACGAAATGGCTCCCTCATTACTATAGTGAAAAATGCCGTAAACCTTTTCCTTCGCCGTTGCAATGTCAAGCACAGCCTTGGCAAGGTCAGCAGCATACGTAGGCGAACCCACCTGGTCATATACCACGGCTATTCTGTCGCGCTCACGGCCCAGGCGCAGCATCGTCTTCACGAAGTTATTGCCGTACGGCGAGTAGAGCCACGCTGTTCGCACAATGATATGGCGCGGATTGGCTGCCATCACGCCTTTCTCTCCATTAAGTTTGGTGAGGCCGTACACTGACTCTGGCCCCGTGGGCATCTCCTCCGTATAAGGTGTGCAACTCTGGCCGCTAAACACATAGTCGGTGGATATCTGTATGATATCTCCTCCCCTGTCTGCCACAGCCTTTGCAAGCAGCACCGGGGCCTCTCCATTAAGAATTCTGGCGCGGTTATTGTCGGTCTCGGCACGGTCCACAGCCGTATAGGCTGCACAATTGATGACGAGATCTATTGCATTTCCATTTATTGCAGCCCTCACGGCAGTGCCGTCTGTGATATCCAGTTCCTCCACGTCGGTAAAGACGAAATTGAATCCTTCGTAAAGTCCGGCAATATTGCGTATCTCTGTGCCAAGTTGACCGTTGGCGCCCGTCACTAGTATTTTCATTTTTCTTCCTTTTTGTCTTAAAACTCCAGCGGCTCCATGCGGTCCTTTGCATAATAGTCGCTTAGACTGCCTAAAAAAGCCGATATTATCTCCACGGCCTTGGCCGTATCGTTGCTAATCTCTCGCCCCTGCATCTTGAGAAGCATCACTCCATACAAGAGTTCAAAACAACTCTCCATCTCGGAATGCCCTGCATCTTTGCCCTGCTTGGCACGCAGCTCCACAATCAGCGGCAGCGCCTTATGATAAGCAGTATGATAATAAGGATATTTTTGCGATTGCATCAGTCTGTCGTGCAAATCACTCATATTGATAATCACATTGCGGCAAATCTGCATGTGCCCCTTCTCTGCCACGCCCTCACTACGCATCATGTCTATGATTTCTGCGTACCACTGCCGCAAATCGGCCTGTTGCTTTGCATCAAGCGAATCAAAACGAGAGAGATAGTCCCTCTCCAATTTGTCGATATCAAGACCGAAGGCCCTCACAAGGTCCTCCACCTGCCACATATAAAGCAAATATTCGGCGATATTCTCCGCTCTAAGCTTTTCTGCTACAAACATTACTCCTTAATCCTAATTCTAACCTAATACCAGTGCAGACCTGTAATGGTAAACACAAATCCTGCAATGGCTGCAGCAATCACAATAGATCCGATGGTAATGTTGAGCACCCTGATATAGCGGTCGCTGAAAGTCTTGCGGATCTTGTTGATTACAAATGACAGGAAGAACCACCACAGCATGGCGCCCACTATAATGGCAATAAAGCCCATTCCCATGTTGATGGGAAGATCGGGTGTAATAAAGTCAAAGCGTGCAAACAGCACAAGGAAAAGCAGAATAATCAGCGGGTTGGAGAACGTAAGAAGGAAGGCTGTAAGGAAATTATTGAGAAAAGTCTTGTCTTGCGACACTTTCACATCCCTGTTCTTAGGTTTGCTAAAAAGCATAAACAATCCAAACACAAGCAACATCGCACTGCCCGCAAGCTGCATAATCAGTTTGTTGTTCTCATTCTTCACAAACTCCGTTACAAAGCTCATACCCAAACCCGACACCAGTGCATAAATAATATCGCTCAGCGCAGCACCCATGCCAGTAATAATACCAAAACGGAATCCCTTTTTCAGCACTCTCTGGATACACAGCACTCCCACAGGACCACAAGGCGCCGAACATATCACGCCTATAAACAGTCCTTTTATTATTACAAGAAAAAGCGCTATCAGATCCATACCATACTTTTGCACCGCAAAGTTGCCACTTTTTTTTGGAATAAGCACCCCTCACGGGCAACAAATCGCTGTCCCACCCCATTATCAACACAAAATTGCACTGCCTACACTCCTTTTTTGTGTTAAAAATGAGGGCTCATGTTGAAAAACGGCACTTTTTCTTGATAAAATTTGGTCATTTAAGAAAAAAGATGTTTCTTTGCACAGATTTTAACACTCAACGCAGTTTAACAACTAAAACCCTATTGCCTATCGAAATGACATTACTCTAACTTGTAACATCGTAGTAATGAACAATTTCAAAGCTATGACCGACGACGAATTGGTTGGTCTTTATGCGCAAGGCAATAACGTAGCTTTCGACACACTGCTCAGCAGATACGAGTCCAAGCTTTACTCCTACATTTATTATATAGTACATGACGAAGAGGTTGCCAACGATCTCTTCCAGGATACTTTTCTCAAAGTTATCATGCGCATACAGGAAGGCAGCTATACAGGCTATGGCAAGTTCCAGGCCTGGATTACGCGCATTGCACACAATCTGGTGATGGACTATTTCCGCGACAAGGAGCAGGCCAACACTATCTCAAACGACGAGGCCGAATACGACCTCCTCAACAACATACGCCTGGCCGAGCACACCACCGAGGACCAAATGCTTATCACCCAGTCGCTCAAGGACGCCAAGGCTATCATGGAGCTTCTGCCCGAGCCGCAGAGCGAAGTGGTAAAGATGCGATTCTACGAAAACCTCTCATTCAAGGAGATAGCCGACAAACTCGACATTAGCATCAACACCGCCCTCGGTCGCATGCGCTACGCCATAATCAATATGCGCGCCATAGCACAGGAGCGCCACATCGCACTGTATGCCGAGTAAAATAACCCCTCTCATATCTTCGGAAAAGATCCTCTCCAAAAATATTTTTCTTTTTATATAATATAAGGTGCTTTCTTGCGTTATAATAATGAAGAATATTATAACACAAAGTGCCTATGAATGAAACTCTACGCTCAGAAATCTGCCCCCGTCCAGAGACAATTGCTTTGATCAGACTTGCTGCCAGAATGATGCAGCGCAGCGGCACAGCCGCAACAACAATTTGCAGAGCCTAACATTGCTCCTGCACTCCCACACGGAGGCAAACAGAAAAAACACGGCCCTGAAAGCAACATTGCCTTCAGGGTCGTAATTATTTAGAGCCATTTCATCTCTCCTCTATTAGAGCAGAGCCTGAATTTTCTCTTCCAACGTTGAAGCGGGCACTGCGCCGATGGTCTTGTCCACTACTTCGCCGTCCTTCACAAAGAAGATGGCCGGGATATTGCGCACACCAAATTTAGCCGTCAAGGCCTCACTTTCATCCACGTTGCAAGAGCCGATTATCACCTTGCCGTCATATTTCTTGGCAAAATCCTCAATCACAGGAGCCATGGCGCGGCACGGCCCGCACCACTCGGCAGAAAAATCTACCACCATAGGCTTTCCCTGAGCCAGGAAAGCATCGTAATTCTGGTCGTTGATGTTAAAATTCATGTTGTTGTCGTTTTACTGTTAGTTTACAGCGACAAAGTTACACATTATTTTTCAATCAGCCGCCGTAAGCATCCAATTATTTCAAGTCAGAAAATTTGCGCACTCTCTTGACGTAATACGCCCATAGCAGACAGCGAGGTCGCTGTTCCGCAATCTTGTCTACCGTAGCCGCTTGCAGATTTTGCCTACGCACCTCGTCATACTCATGGCGCATACGCGAATACTCAAAGCGAGCCCTTACCACTGCCAGTGCCTCTTTCCTCTTTCCGCTGAGGAGCATCTGCAGTGCTGCCAGATAATCGAGGAAATAGCGCGTTGCCAGCACCGAGGTACGGCGACCTGCGGGCAGGTTTTTATGAAGCATCAACAGATTATTTCGAAAGTTGAGGAATGTCTTACGGGGATTGCTCTTGTCAAGCGTAGCACCGCCCACATGATAGACCACACTCTGCGGAACACACCACACTCCGTAGCCACGGCTCTTGAGCCTCCAGCAAAAATCTATCTCCTCCTGATGAGCAAAAAATCGCACATCCAGTCCCCCTACCTTATTATATATATGCGTGCGCGCGAAGAGAGCCGCTCCCGTAGCCCAGAACACTGGCACGGGCTCGCCGTCATATTGTCCCTCGTCATTCTCCACCGCACTCATGATACGTCCGCGGCAATATGGATACCCTAGAGAATCTAAAAATCCACCGCAAGCGCCCGCGTACTCAAATCTCTCCTTATGGTTGTAGTCCAGTAACTTCGGCTGACAAACTGCTGCCTCGGGATGCTCCTCCATAAATGCCAACAGCGGCTGTAGCCATCCTTCCGTCACCTCAACATCGCTGTTGAGAAGCACCGAATAGGTCGTCTCCACTTGTGCCAGCGCTTTGTTGTAGCCTTCAGCAAAACCGTAGTTATGGTCAAACTCCATCACCTCCACCATAGGAAACTCCTCCTTCAAGAGCTCCAATGAATTATCTGTACTGCCATTGTCAGCTACTATCACCGCGGCTTCAGGTGAATTCTTCACCACCGAGGGAAGGAACTTGCGCAGCATTTCTGCCCCGTTCCAATTCAATATTATAACGGATACATTTACTTTATTCATCTTCTCCAGTTTATTCTGTTATTCTTTCTCTCCCACTAGCGCAGTGCCGTCACTGTTAAAGCCCATGAGCCTATAGTTCACCACCGCATTGTCGGGTTGCACTCCGGCAGCAGTGTCCACCTCTACATGAATATAATTGTCAGTAAAACCCTTAGCAGCGAGACCTGCGTGGTTATGTTCCGTAAGCACAGGTCTCACCTGACCTATATTGCGGGCATAAAATTCCTTGCGCTTCTGCTCCGACAAAGCTATCAGCCGTTGGCTGCGCTCGTGCTTTTCTTTCTCCGTCACTCTGTGGGGAATACGCAGTGCAGCCGTGCCGGGGCGCTCCGAGTAGCTGAACACATGGAATTGCGACACGTCAATACTGCTTGCAAAGGAATAGCTCTGCTCAAACAGCTCGTCCGTTTCGCCCCTGGTGCCCACGATTATGTCAACACCGATAAAACAGTCTGGCATTACCTTTTTTATATATTCCACGCGCGAAGCAAACAGCGCAGTGTCATAGCGGCGGTACATCAGACGCAACACCTCGTCGCTGCCGCTCTGCAGGGGGATATGGAAATGGGGCATAAAGTGACGACTCTCCGCACAGAAGTCAATTATCTCCTCTGTCAGCAGGTTTGGCTCTATAGAAGATATGCGATAGCGCTCCACTCCCTCCACTTTGTCCAGTGCTCGGATCAGATCGATGAATTTCTCGCCCGTACTTTTACCAAAGTCGCCGATATTCACTCCCGTTATCACTATCTCTTTGCCACCACGCGAGGCGGCATCCTCGGCTTGCCTTACGATATCCGCAATGCTACCATTGCGACTGCGTCCTCTGGCAAAGGGAATCACGCAGTACGTGCAGAAATAGTCGCAGCCATCCTGCACCTTTAAGAAGAAGCGCGTCCTCTCACCGCGCGAGCATGAAGGAACAAAAGGAAGATGAGAGCGAGGAGTGAGACTGGGTGTCTCTTCTTCCACACGCTCACCCTGCAGTCGCTCAATAATCATCTCAGCCGCACGGCCCTTATGCTCCATGTCTATCACCAGATCCACGCCAGTCATCGCTGCTATCTCCCGCGCAGCCATTTGTGCATAGCACCCCATCACCACCATCAGCGCCTGGGGATTCTCGCGCAAGGCTCTGTTGATAGCCTGACGACATTTATGGCTGCTGGTCTCGGTCACCGTGCAAGTGTTTACTATGCACACGTCGGCAGCCTCATCGCGGGCCGCACGCTTCACTCCCACTGCCTCCAGGCGGTCTCCCAGGGAGGAAGTTTCTGCGAAATTCAGTTTGCAGCCCAAAGTAATATATACAGCCTTCTTGTCAAGCATAGCTTAAAATGCACAATTTCCTTCAGTTTTGAAACGCAAAGTTAGCAATTTTTTGTTAACCACCAAAATGGGCAAAAAAAAATAATTCTTTGTTTGTGCTGATTATCAGCGTTTTATAAAAAAGTTACAAAAAAGGGCATAAAAAAAGTCTCAAAAATGTTTGTACTTCCAAAAAAGTGCGTACCTTTGCACCCGGTTTTAATAAACACTAGTCGTTTAACCACTAAACAAAGAAGAAAATGAAAAAGTTACTGTTCGCTTTCGTAGCCCTCGCAGCTATGTCTTTCGCTTCCTGCGGCAACGCCCAGAAGGGTGAGGCTACCGACTCTGTTCAGGACAGCACCGTTGACACTACTGCTGTTGACACTCTTGCTGCTGACACTGTTGCTGCTGACACTGTTCAGGCTTAATCTTAGCGAATTACTAAGAGAGATTGAAACCTGCGGAACTTGTTCCACAGGTTTTTTGTTTGTCTATACCTATATCCTACAATAAAGCAAGCGGGGAAAGAAAAGTTCTTTCCCCGCTGCTCGTACCCAGAGCCGGGATCGAACCGGCACGCCTTGCGGCATTGGTGTTTGAGACCAACGCGTCTACCAATTCCGCCATCTGGGCATAATCGTCTTTGCGGCTGCGAAATTACAAATAATTTATAAAATACGAGGGATGAAAGGGAATATATTTCTGTTTTTAGGCCAGATTTTCTATTTTACCAGCTGCAGACAGACTCTGTCTTGGAAGTCGCGACCCTCCTGAGAGTTCAGCACTCCCTGGTTGAAGATGCAAAAAGCCAGATGCGTGCCATTGCCCGCAGTGGCATAGCCCGCCAGCGTGGACACCTTGCTCAGCGTGCCGGTCTTGGCATGCACGTTGCCCTCGGCGCGAGTGCCCTTCATTCTCTTCTTGAGGGTGCCGTCAACGCCTGCCACGGGCAGCACAGGATAGAGCGTAGCCATGATAGTGGGGCTGGTCCAGACGTAGCGCAACAGTTTTACCACAAGCTGCGGCGTAAGATAATTGTAGAGCGACAGTCCGCTGCCGTCGGCCACAGTATAGGCATCGGGATTTAGCCCTATCTGTCGCATGAGGGCATACTCTCTCTCTGCCGACAGACGCGCAGTGGCACGTTGTCTGGCTGCGCTGAGTTGATAGAACAGCGATTCGGCATACAGATTGTCAGACTCCTTCATCATGCGAGTCAGCATATCTGCTATGGTGTGGGTGCGCTCGCACAGCACGCTGAGGTCCGCGGTGCTGCCACCGGTGATACGCCCATAGCCTGCGGGACGCACGATAGAGTCTGCGTCCAGAGCTTGCAGAAATCGGGGCATAAACACATCCTTAGCCTTATAGAGCAGCGGAGTCAGCGTGGCCTCTTTGTCATCCCAGCACCAGCCCTCGCCCCACTTCAGAGTATCCTTGAAGCTGAGGTCTGCATACACGCGCCCATCAATACAACGGATGCCGCGGTCGCGCAGTGATTGCACAAAGGCCTCCATGTCATCCTCGTTGAAGAGAGGGTCGAATCCGCCTTTTATGTACACATCGCCACGTAGCACCTGCCACTCGTGGAGCGAGTCGCTCAGCAGGGTGTCGGGCTCTATGATACCGTCATAGGCAAGGGTTGTGCGGAAAGAATAGTCGGCCCCCAGTTCGGTGAGGGCGGTGGTAGCCGTGAGCACCTTCATCACCGAGGCGGGTCTCATAAGCTGTCGCGCTCCGCGGTCATATACCACCGAGTCGCCGTCAAGGTCATATACCAGAATAGCCACCTGCGAGCGCTGAAACATCGGAGCCTCGAGCAGAGAGTCGAGCGAAAAGGCCAGAGCCTCGCCCCATTGAGGAGTTACAGTCTGGGCGCGCTGAGCCGACGGCATAAGCACGACGGTAAGCAATAAGACGCACCTGCACGATAAAAGTCGAATCATTTTTTTCATAATCACCGCAAAAGTACAACTTTTTTGCCAAATAGCGATTGGGATTAAGTTTTTTTATGTAACTTCGCTACGCAGAAAATGCATCAAAAAATACGCACTTTTACTCCTCTTATATATAAATATGGTTCGTAAGTTTGATTTCCTCGTTATCGGCAGCGGAGTGGCAGGCATGTCCTTCGCCCTGCAGGTGGCCTCAGCCAAGAAGGGCAAGGTGGCCCTGATATGCAAGACCACCATCGACGAGGCTAACACGGCCAAGGCACAGGGCGGCGTAGCCTCCGTGACCGACCTCAAGAAGGATAATTTTGAGAAGCACATTCACGACACCATGGTAGCCGGTGACTATATCAGCGACCCTGCAGCCGTGAAACAAGTGGTAGAGAACGCGCCCGCAGGCATAGAGCGCCTCGTCAACTGGGGCGTTAACTTTGACCGTAAGGAAGACGGCACTTTCGACCTCCACAAGGAGGGCGGCCACTCGGAGTTTCGCATACTTCACCACGCCGACGACTCGGGCTTTGAGATACAGCGCGGACTGATAGAGGCCGTTAAGCGCCATCCCAACATCAAGGTGCTTGAAAATCATTTCGCCGTCGAGATTATCACCCAGCACCACCTGGGCATAGAGGTCAATCGCCAGACCCCTGACATAGAGTGCTACGGAGCTTACATCCTCGACCCTGACACGGGAAAGGTGGACACATTCCTTTCAAAGGTCACCCTGCTTGCTACGGGCGGCATCGGAGCCATCTACACCTCCACCACCAATCCTAACATCGCTACCGGCGACGGCATTGCCATGGCCTACCGAGCCAAGGCAACGGTAAAGGACATGGAGTTTGTGCAGTTCCACCCCACCGCCCTCTTCCACCCTGGCGAGACCCACCCCGCCTACCTCATCACCGAGGCCATGCGCGGATACGGCGGCATACTGCGCCTGCCCAACGGCGAGGAGTTTATGCAGAAGTACGACAAGCGTCTCTCCCTCGCTCCGCGCGACATAGTGGCCCGCGCCATCGACAAGGAGATGAAGATACACGGCATTGACCACGTATGCCTCGACGTCACCCACAAAGACGCAGAGCAGACCAAGGCTCACTTCCCAAATATCTACGCCAAGTGCCTCTCAATAGGCATTGACATCACCAAGCAGTACATTCCCGTCTGCCCATGCGCCCACTATCTTTGCGGTGGCGTTCAGGTGGACCTCAACGGCCTCAGCAGCATACATAGGCTCTACGCCGTGGGCGAATGTTCGTGCACAGGCCTCCACGGTGGCAACCGACTGGCCAGCAATTCGCTCATAGAGGCAGTCGTTTATGCCGATGCCGCTGCACGCCACGCGTTGAGTGTGATTGACGACTACACTTACAACAACAAGATACCCGAATGGAACGATGAGGGCACCATGACCAACGAAGAGAAGGTGCTCATCGCTCAGGATATGAGAGAAGTGGGGCAGATAATGTCCAACTACGTGGGCATCGTGCGCAGCGACCTGCGACTCCATCGCGCCTGGACGCGCCTCGACATCATCTACGAGGAGACCGAAGAGCTCTTCAAGCGAGTCAAGGCCACACGCGACATCTGCGAACTGCGCAACGCCATCAACGTGGGCTACCTTGTTACACGCCAAGCCATAGAGCGCAAGGAAAGCCGCGGACTACACTACACCCTCGACTATCCTAAGCACGCCTACGACTATAAGAATTGAAGGATTGAAGAATTGAAGAATTGAAGGATTAAAACTTAAAAAAACAAACATATTATGAAAAAAATCTTTTTTACCCTATTCGTGGCAATGATGGCAATGACCGCCACAGCGCAGAGTGTTACCGTCTATGAGAAAGCCACTCCCGTTGGATTCAACGTAAGCGACATCGACAGTATCATCTTCTCGGCAGAGAAAGCCAACAATCCCACCTACCAGACCCTCGACGGCAAGCGCATAGTAGATGCCCATTGGCTCAGCCTCGGCACCTCCATCACATGGTACAACGACAATGTCTCCTCAGCCTTCACCAAAGGCTACCAGACCCGTGTGCTCGAAAGACTCGCCTTCAAGCAGTTCACCAACAAGGGTGTTAACGCCGGCGTGCTCTCATCAGCAAAAGGCCAGGTCATCAAAGCCGACTACTACACCATAGAGCATGGTGTCAATGACTGGGGCCACTCCACTCCCGTAGGCACCATCGACGACTACATCAACAATACCCAGAACGGAACCTTCGCTGCCAACTACCGCGAGCTTATCGACGCCATCTACAAGGCCAATCCCAAGGCAATGATAATCCTCTGCACCCCGCGCAAATCCTACGGATTCGGCACATATCTGCCCGCCCATTGGTATGACCAGTTCAACGGCATCTACCTCAAGGACTACGCCGACATCATCAAGGAAATAGCAGCCTATGAGAGCCTCCCCGTGGCCGACTGGTTCAGCCTCTGCGGCAATCAGACCAACCTCGCCAAGCTGTCAATCGATCAGGCACTCCATCCCAACGACGATGGCTATCAGCTCATGGCCAACGTGCTGCTGCAAGCCTTTGAGCAAGCACTTATTCACTAATTCAGAACAATATCTTTAATTGAGAATCCCATGAAAAAAGCAATATTACTGCTGATACTCATAGGTCTGATAGCCACAGGCAATTGGTCGCTCGTCAGCGCTGGGGTGAAGAACGCCACCACCCTCTGCATAGAGGAAAAAGACGGCACCGTACTCAAGTTCACCCTCGCCAGCAGACCAAAGATAACTTTCCGCGGCAACTACACCGTGGTACAGGCTGACGAAATCAAGCTCCTGCAGTTCCGCAACTTGGCCAGGGCATACTTCACCGATGAGGACGACCCCACCGCAGTGAGCGAAGTGGCAGCAGGCGCAGAGCAGATGCAAGCAAACGCTAACGAAGTCACATTCAACGGTTTCAAGCCCCTTACCCCCGTGCTCGTCTATACCACGGCAGGCACGCTGGTGAAAAAAGGGCAGACCGACGTCAACGGCTATTTGCAGATGACGATGCAGGACCTGCCGCGCGGCATCTATGTAGTGAAAACCGGAAAGAAGCAGGCCTTCAAATTTGAGAAATAAGACAAGAATCCACAAAACCAGGATTCTATCCCAACAATAAAGGAGCGGTGAGCACCAAGTGCGCATCGCTCTTATTTTTATAACCCTCTCGGGCCAACAAAAAGCAAGCGCAGAAAAACTCAGAGCCTCCTCGTGAAAACTTAGAGCACTCTCGTGAAAACTTAGCGCACTCTCGTGAAATCTTAGCGCACTCTCGTGAAAACTTACCGCGACTTCCCGGGAAACTTACGCAGTTCTTGCAAGATTTAACGCCGTTCTTGCAAGATTTATCCCCGTTCTTGCAGAAATTATCCCCGTTCTTGCTGGATTTGGGGCGGAAATATTGATATTACAACGAAAACTTACTATATTTGCGCAAATAACACAAACAATACCATTTTAATATTAGGAAAAAAACAAAACGACTAATCCTTTCTTGTGCCGCACTCCTCGCCTTCTGCCTGGGAGTATGGGCATGGGAAGACGGTGCGCTGCCCGGCGCATTCACCATCAACGAAAAAGGCGACA
>JAGCYL010000146.1 GCA_017960825.1 Bacteroidaceae bacterium
GAAGGGTCAGATCTACGTAATCGACGGCAAGACTGTTAAATTCTAAGACAAACTCCACTCTCCCCCTTAGTGGGAGAGGCCTTTAGGCCAAGGGAGTCTGTCCCTCTGATAATTTGGGAGGTGCCAAATGGCGCCTCCCAAATTTTTTATGTAAGACGAAATTTCTCCTTCTTTTTTCTCCTGTTATTTGGAGCTCCGAATATTCCTATAGCAACTATATTCCCTAACCACCTTAACGACCTTAGTGACCTTAAGCTATAGGATCTTGCGAGATTATTTTCTGCGAAACAGACCTTGAGTTTGTGTTTTTATTGCTAACTTTGCCTTATAATGAATTTGGATGACAGATATATTGTTGGCGGTGACTATTCTACGGCAGCAGACTATTATGATTGGCTGGCGGAGATAGTGCGTAAGCCTGTGTCGAAGGAAGTGTATCATGAGCTATACGGTATGATGAGGCAGCTGTGCGATACACATACCGATGGCCAGGTGTTCTCCAACTTCTTTTCGCAGCTGGGATGGGTGTGCGAGTCGTGCGCTATCCCCACTGATATGTCGATGGCCTTGCAGGATCTGCGCCGCCGCGTTGCGCTGCATGACGAGGTGGAAGAGAAAAGGCTAAAACAGGACATTCGACTCATGTCTGACTTTGTGGAGCGGCTATACGGAGTGACTCCGCCAGCAGGGCTGGCCGTTTGTTTGTCTCCGGCAGAGTACAGACTTGCTTCTACCAGCCGTGCGGTAGGGGAGTACGATGTGCTGCGCGTAAGGGTAAAGGCCGTTGATGATGACTGCCTGACTGTGGTAGCCGATAGCGAGGATGCTAATGGAGAATTGCTGCGCATAAGTTATACTGACGAGGAGCATGGCGCCGATTGGTCGTATCTTAAAGAATTTGTCCATAAGGATAGTACGCTCAGTTTGCTAAACCTTCGCTTAATGGTTAATCGTCAGTCGTCAATGGTCCATTGTCAATACTACGTGGCCCGTTGGATAGTGTACGAACCTGACTATTTGATGTCGCCTTCGGAGTTGGCAAATGTGTTCGAGCCTAATGCCGTGAAAGCAGAGATTTTTTTCCTGAAAAGATTGCTGCCAAGGGAGAGAATCTATTATACTTTATTAGGTAATACATCAGGGCAGATGCTCGACGATATAGTATTCCAGACTCCTGACCATCCTGCCACCTATGCCGACAGTGTGCGTAAGGCTTTTGCACGCTATCCGCTGGACTTCTGGCTTTGCATGCGCGATAAAGAGTTTGCAAAGCGATTCCACGAAGAGGCTCGCAAACAGTTTGCCAATATCAAGCAGATTGTGGAGACTCAGATGGAGATGGTCTATGGCTTTGACCTAAGCAAGGCGATGTTGGAGCCGAGCTTCGTGCGCCCTGAGGTGGGGTTGGCTGGCCGCATGGACTACTTTCAGATGGACGGCAGCCGATTGATTGAGCAGAAGAGTGGCAAGCGCGATGAATTCAGGCGTACCCACAAGGAGCCCCACTTTGTGCAGATGATGCTCTACGGGCTGATGCTGGGCAGGGAGTGTCAGCCCTATCTGCTCTACTCGCGCTATGCCGACGGCCTGATGATGGAGCGCCCTTACGTGACGCTGCTGCGCCAGGCCGTGGAGATGCGCAACCGTATCGTGGCCCAGTGCGAATGGTTTGCCGAGGGTGGCGCGCGTGAGTTTTTCGAGGGTTTGAGGGTGGATGATTTCCGTCAACGCAAGATTAGCGACATTCTGTGGTCTGACCACATTAGACCGAGGCTTGAGGCAATCCTCAGCCCCTTTGCCGACAGTGCATCTGCCGCCGATGCGGAGCGAGCCTTCTTCTATCGGTTCTACGGGTTTCTGGCCAAGGAGCAGTGGCTGGCTCGCATGGGCAACGCCTCTGGCGCTCACGGCTACGCCGACCTGTGGAACAATCCCACGCTGGTGCGCGTGGAGAACGGCGATATGTATGCCGGACTGCGCGTGAAGCGGCTGGAGTGCTCTGCCGACAGTGGCACTGGCGTCGATGTGGTGACGTTCTCTATCCCTGAGGAGCAACGTGAGCGCGGCGTGATTACCAACTTCCGCCAGGGTGATGCGGTGCAGGTGTATGCCTATACAGGCGATGAGCCCAATGTGCAGAATCAGTTTACACTCAGGGCGAGGGTGGCCCGTCTGATGCTCGACGAGGTGCAGGTGGTGCTCAGCAATGCACAGCGCAATTTGGGCGTGTTTGGCAATGAGGACACGGTATTTGCCTTGGAGCATGATCGCGTGGAGGCTGGCAACAGTCTGCTCGTGAGTGGGTTGTACAGTCTGCTCACATCTCCGCGCGAGGTTTGCGACCGTTTCTTCCTACGCAATATGCCGAAGCCTGCAACTACGGCTGCATCCCACGGTGATTATGGCGCCTTTAGCGAGCTGGTGGCTAAGGCCACTGCAGCCAAAGAGTTGTTTCTCGTTATCGGCCCTCCGGGCTCTGGCAAGACGTCGCGTGCATTGCGCTATATGATTGAGGAAATGCTACGCAGCAAGCCTGACAGTCGTCTGCTGCTGATGGCTTATACAAACCGCGC
>JAGCYL010000147.1 GCA_017960825.1 Bacteroidaceae bacterium
CAGGCGCGTGGTGTCACTCTTATTGCCTACCCAGTCCACGCCGAGCACTCCGATGGCATTCTGCTTCTTGCTGACATAGTTGATAAGCTCCTCGTTGGTGGTGGCAGCTCTCAACTTGCCCTTCGGCTGCTTGCCTCCGCAGAGGGAGTCTTTCATATAGCGCACAGTCGAAGAGCCATTATTGTCAAATACTATCTCTATTTCGCCTTTCTGTCCGCCAGAGTGACGCAGCTGCCCCCAATCGGTAATCTTGCCCTGCATTATCTGCTTAATCTCATCGCGCGAGATGAGGGTGTCGCGACTGGCGTTATTGGTAATGAGTGTTATGGCATCGTAGGCCACCACAGCCTGCTTTGCCAGCAGGTTATACTTGCCCAGCAGATAGTCTTTCTCTTTCTGCGAGAGCTGGCGCGTCACGACTATCGTGCGCACCGAGTCGTTCAGGAGCATGCTGACGGCACTGTCCTCCGGCATATAGAACGGGTCAACAAATGCTTTTGCGTTGCGGTCGCGGAAGTCTGCAAACAAGACCTCGAACACAGGCTTGAAGGTCTCGTCCACCGCCACGCAAACATAATCAGCCACCGGCACGGTATTGCCCTTGGAGTCAGTACGGAACGTGGGCTCCTGGCTGCCACCGCCGCAGGCCGCCATCAGCGTCAGCAAGATGACTGCGACCAGACTTATTATGTATTTTTGCAACTGCATATTACCTTATTATTATATATACGCACGGGGGAACTATCTCTTATTAAATTGCAAAATTAAGAAATTATTGAGAATTAAGCCACCTAAACACCCAATATTTTGAAAAATCAACTTAATTTTGCATTTGAAAGTACAAAAAGATGTCAAAAAACAAACTATCTAAGTTCGCCGACATGGCGACATACCCCCATGTATTCCAACCGGAGGACTGCTCCCCCACCCCTGCGAGGACGTTTAAGCTGAAAGGTCGCTGGGCTGCAGAGTTCTTCCACAACAGCAACCCCATAGTGCTGGAGCTGGGCTGTGGGCGCGGCGAGTACACCGTAGGGTTGGCCAAGCGTTGGCCCGACAAGAACTTTATCGGCGTAGATATAAAGGGAGCCCGTATGTGGACCGGCGCCACCGAGTCGCTGCAGATGGGGCTGAAGAACGTGGCCTTCCTGCGCACACGCATTGAGTTTATAGAGAATTTCTTTGCGCCCAATGAGGTCAGCGAGATATGGCTTACCTTCAGCGACCCGCAGATGAAGAAGCCCACCAAGCGCCTTACCTCCACCTACTTCCTCGAGCGCTACCGCAGATTCTTGGTCAACCACGGCCTCATCCACGTAAAGACCGACAGCAACTTCCTCTTTACCTACACCGAGCTGATGCTGCAGCACAACAGTCTGGAGCCCCTGATGACGACGCGCGATCTGTACAATTCCCCTGAATTTGCCGCAGACGAGCAGTTCTCTCCCCTGCTTCAGATACAGACCTACTATGAGCAGCAGTGGCTCAACCGCGGCATACCTATTAAATATGTGTGCTTCAAGCTGCCTCACGAGGGCGAGCTCGCCGAGCCCGACGTAGAGATAGAACTCGACTCCTACCGCAGCTATGCCCGCAGCAAGCGGTCAGCGCTGGAAAAAGCGAAGTAATAAGGATTGAAAAATTGAAAAACAGACCCCCTCTTATCCCCCTGAAGGGGGAAGACAGATAGTCGTGAGTCAAAAAACTCTCCCTCTAAGTTAACCAAAGAAATGGATATGGTTGGACTAACAGAGTTAGTCCCACGTAACGGAGAGGGGGTCTGTCCTTTAAACTTCAACCTTTACATTTCACATATTACATTTTACATTTAACATTACAAAAATGTCTCTTTATCCGCAACTTATAATTGATGCCCTCAAGCAAGTGAAATACCCCGGCACAGGCAAAGACATTGTAGAAGCCGGGATGGTTGACGACAACCTGCGCATCGACGGCATGAAAGTGTCGTTCAGCATTATCTTTCCCAGGAATCCAGACCCATTCCAGAAGTCTGTGGTCAAGGCCGCAGAAGCTGCTATCCACGCTTTCGCTGCCAAAGAAGCCGAAGTAAGCATCTCTGTTGACTACATGAAAGTAGCTGACAAAAATTCCCAATCCTCAACCCTCAACTCCCACCTCGGCAAGGTCATCGCCGTTTCCTCTGGCAAGGGCGGCGTGGGCAAGAGCACCGTGGCTGCCAACCTCGCCGTGGCATTGGCCAAGCTTGGCTACCGCGTGGGACTGCTTGATGCCGACATTTTCGGTCCGTCCATCCCTACGATGTTTGACCTTGAGGAATACCAGCCCATGGGCGAGATGGTGGGCGACCGCCAGCTGATTGTGCCCGCCGAGAAGTGGGGCGTCAAGATTCTGTCCATCGGATTCTTTGTCAAGCCCGAGCAGGCCACCGTATGGCGCGGCCCCATGGCCAGCAACGCCCTCAAGCAACTCATCACCGAGGCCAACTGGGGCGAGCTCGACTATTTCATTATCGACACACCGCCCGGCACCAGCGACATCCACCTCACACTGATGCAGACGCTCTCCATCACTGGCGCCGTCATCGTCAGCACACCGCAGAAGGTGGCCCTTGCTGATGCGCGCAAGGGAGTGGACATGTATCAGAACGATAAGATAAACATTCCCATCCTCGGCCTTGTGGAAAACATGGCGTGGTTCACGCCTGCCGAGCTGCCCGACAACAAATACTATATCTTCGGCCGCGACGGAGTGAAGCAACTCGCCGAGAGTCTCGGCCTCCGCCTGCTGGGGCAAATCCCACTCGTGCAGTCGGTATGCGAGAGTGGCGACCAAG
>JAGCYL010000148.1 GCA_017960825.1 Bacteroidaceae bacterium
CTGTGCCGATGGGGATAGTCACCGACAGAGCATCCTTCACGCCCTTGATAGCCTTCACTGCCACCGAATGGCCCATAGAGCGGCCGGGGCCGAAGTTAGTATAGCTGACGCCTTTGGGTGCAAGGCTCTCAACCAGGGTGCGAACGATGGAGTCCGAGCCAGGGTCCCAGCCCGCGGAGATGATGCTGACCGCACCATGCTTCTTAGCCTCAGCATCGAGGGAGCGGCGCAGGTCCACAATCTTGGTATGAATATCAAAAGAGTCAACCGTATTGATACCCAGCGCGAGGCACTGCAGCGCGTATTCCTCCACCTTGCGGGTAGGAGTGGCCAGCACAGCCACCTGCACGTCGTGCAGCTCACTGATGTTTTTCACTACGGGGTATGCAGCCAGCTCGGCGGGCTTGTCGGCATCGCCGTTACGGCGTACCACGCCCACGCACACACAGTCTTCGCTGGCCTCTATAGCCTGCAGGGTATAACGGCCAATGTTGCCGTAACCGATAATCGCAATTCTAATCTTTTCCATCGGATTTATATTTTGGGGATTTATATTCATCATGCAAAATTACGAAAATATCTGGTAGCTTCCTAATATAATTAAAAAAAAGAGCCATTCGGCTCTTACGCAAAGCGCCATAGTCACCTCGCCATTACTAATGCCGCCCTTACGCTCGGATGAGCGGAGCAGAAAATCAAAAAGGCCGAGCAGAAAATTACAAGAACAGAGCAGCGAATCATAAAGTCCTAGCAGCAAATTACAAAAACAGAGCAGCGAGCTACAAAGTCCGAACAGCGAATCATAAAGTCCGAGCAGAGTTCCCAAAAAGCCGACCTCCGAAGAAAAAAAAGCGAGCGGACGAATTTCTGTTCCCGATTTAAAATTCGTTGAATGCCCATTTAAAATTCGTTGAATCGGGAACGCAAATACGCGAGAGCGCTTTTTTTATTTCTAAACTCGGTCTTTTTTCAGCTCTCCACGGCTTTTTTCGATGCGCGAGGGGGCATTTTCGACACGCCATGGGATTTCCTTCCTTTCAGAACACTTAATGGCTTAGAAAATTAAGGTCATTGGGGAGGGGAGCTTGCGTTTCTGGGTAGTGTTTTGCATTATTATTTACGCAGAGGAGGCTGCAGTCCGCAAAAATCACTATTTTTGCAAAACGAAATGTATTAACCCCTTAAAACGTATAGAAAATGAAAAAACTTATTGCTCTTTTCGCTGCTGTTTTGCTGCCTTCACTGGCTTTTGCACGCCACTATGACGATATCTCAGACGGTCTTCTGGGAGCTGGCGTAGGCGTTGTTGTCTTCTTTTTCTTAGTTTATCTCGCTTTTATTGTTCTCTTCATCGTTTTCCTCATCAAGATGTGCATGATGTGCAATGACATCAGGAAGATGCGCAAATATATGGAGTGGAAAATAGAGAACGAGAACCGGTAAACGTATTTGAAATTTGAGATTTGAGATTTGAAATTTATTTCAGGTTTCAAGTCAAAGGTCACTCCTCTGTGGCGAGTTTTCTTTTATTTCTTCCGGCCGGTGAGTAAATAGAGGAATTTCGGACAGAGGGTCTGCAGCACGCTGTAGGTGAGCAGGCAGATGAGGGCGGTGAGCAGCGCCGCCCCTACGAACTGGAGGATGCAGAGCCACCCGTTGGCGCTGTCCGTCCAGAGCAGTTGCTTGGCCCACTCCACGGGACGACAGCCCAGGAAGGGGATGGGCAAGGTGTGAAAGGCGAAGATGAAGAAGGAAAGAGACTGAACATTGAAGGATTGAAGAATTGAAGGATTGAAGGATTGAAAAGTTGAAAACAGAGTATACACCGCAGGTACAGCGACCAGGAGGAAGGCAAAATGGACATAGCGGTCGGCGGGCGTACCATCGGTGAGGATGTCAAGGAAGAGGAGGGATATAGCTGCGCATAACAACGGAGTGCGCACGCTCACGAAGCTGTCTGCCATGCTCTCTCCGCGCAGACTGAACCATCCGCCTATGCTGAACCAGAGACAGCTGGTGGCACTGAAGCCCACCAGTGGAATCCAGATGCCGGTGACGGAGAATACTATCATGATGGCTATCCACCACAGACGGAGCCTGAGTAGCGCCCAGCGGATGAGCGGTGTCATGAGGACGATGACCATGAGGTCGCGTATGAACCAAAGGGGGATACAGACGGGGTAGCTGATGGGCTTGGTGATGCCGAGGATGTTGGTGTTGGTGCCGGTGGTGTGTACGTCCCAGAAGTTGTGGAGCCACTTGCCGTTGCCGAGGTATGTGTGGAGGCTGTCAGCAAGGGTGTGGCCCTGCATGGAATGATTTACTACCAATCCTATCACCGCCAAGAGGCAAAACAGGACATACGGCACCAACAGAGTGCGCACGCGCCGGCGCAGTTTGGAAAAGATGGACAGCCTATCCCCAACTTCTCCCAAGGGGAGGGGAGACGGAACATCACCTGAACTCTCGGCTCCTGACCGTTGAGAATTGAAGAAGAGGAAGCCGGATATCATAAAGAAGAGGGGCACAGCGATGGCTGCCAACTCATTGATGCTGACGCAGGCGAAGATGCGCCACACGTCGAGGGAGGTGAGGGCGCCCCACTCTATCTGGGTGCCGCTGACCTGCATGTGGAGGTGTATTAAGATAATGCACAGGGCCAGTGGCAGGCGCAGGCGCTTGATGGTATTGGAGTCAAGGCTGCTCACTTGTTCTTTTTCCTGAACTCAATGGGGGTGCAGCCGAGATGCTGACGCACGAAGCGCCCGAAGAAAGAGGGATTGGGGAACTCAAGACGCTGCGATATCTCCTTGCTGGAGAGTGTGGTATTGAGGAGCATGGAGCGTATCTTCTCCACGAGCTGCTCGCGTATCCAGCGCGACGGTGTCTTGCCGGTCTGTTGCTTGCAGATGGAGGCCAGGTACTTGGGAGTGATGCAGAGGATGTCGGAGAAGTATTTCACTCCGTGGTGGCGCGACTCGTCCTCCACCAGCAGGAGAAGGAACTTACGCACTATGGCCTTGGCGTGGTCGGAGGTTGCTGCCACCTCCGGCATCGTGGCTGCACGGCCCTGACGCTGGCGCTGGATGATGGCCAGGAAGTCGTAGATGGCTGCCGCGAGCATGCCGTCGAACGAACGGCTGAAATACTCATGACGCTGCATGTGGAGCTTACGCTCAAAGAACTCTTTGTAGGTGGCGTAGACCTCATACTCCTCGTCGGACAGCTGCAGCACGGGGTTATCGGTGACGTAGAGGAAGGTGTCCATCGCCTTGTTGTCGGTATGGATTATCTCATCGACACGCCGATTGGAGATGCACATTATGTCGCATACGAAGTCGTAACTGAACATCGCGTTGCTGAGCACCTGCATGCCATTGCACAATATGAGGTTTCCTTTATAGGCCATGTGGGTGCGGCCGTTGATGCTCAGCTGCACTCTCCCCTCGCGGCAATAGGCCACGAGCAACATGTTGAGGCGGATGGCCGGCCAGTCTTCGCTGACGCGCTGGATATTGTCGATGATTATCACGTCATCGTTGGCATAGCGCAGCTCGCCCAATTCTTCGTCTTTCAGCATCTCAGAGTGCTCCACATTCAGCACGTCTGATGTTTTTACTATCGGTTTCATGCGGCGAAGGTACGAACTTTTGGACATACGCTATGTCCCGATTGGGGCAAAAAGTGTTCTTTGAGTAATATTTTGCGCATTTACTGACAAAAAGAACATTTGCTGCGTTTTTTAGGACATTTTTCTTTGCACTGCGTAATATAATTTTGCAGCCTAAAAAATGAATGGTTAGAGGTTAGAGAGACAGACCCCTTCGGCCTTACAGGCCACTCCCCCAGGGGAGAGTCGCGGGTCGACTCCTGAAAATAAAAATGATATATGAAAAGACATTTTCTCAACGTGGTCGCAGTTGCAGTGGTGTGTATGCTCTGTTCCTGCGGTAACAACAAAGAGGAGGCCAAGCCTGCACCCGTGGTTGTCAAGACGGAGGTAGCCAACGAGCAGATTGGCTTCGGCAGCCGCACATACGTCGGCGTGGTGGAAGAGGAGTCGAGCACTGCTGTCAGTTTCACGGGCAGCGGTATGCTGACCAAGGTATATGTCAGTGAGGGGCAGCACGTAGGACGCGGTCAACTCATCGCCACCATCGACCCGACCCAGGCACGCAACATGCTGCGCGCCGCAGAGGCTCAGATGGCTCAGGCCAATGATGCGTACAACCGTATGAAGCAGCTCTATGACAACAATGCGCTGCCCGAGATAAAATGGGTGGAGACACAGAGCAAGGTGGACCAGGCCAAGGCGCAGCTGGACCTCGCCCGCAAGAATCTGGCCGACTGCTCGGTACACGCTCCCGCCAGCGGTGTGATAGGCAGCGGTGTGATGTCGGCCGGCGAGACGGTGCTGCCTGCCATGCCCGTGGCTACCATATTAAATATAAACAGTGTGAAGATTAAGGCCAGTGTGCCGGAGAAAGAGATGGCCTCCATACTGCCCTCCACTCCCACGCGCATCACTGTGGAGGCCCTGCAAGCCTCCTTTGAGGGTGGGCGCATAGAGAAAGGTGTACAAGCCGACCCTCTCACCCACACATACGACATTCGCATACATGTGGTTAACAGGGGCCAGCAGCTCCTGCCGGGCATGGTGTGCAACGTGGAGATTAAGGGCAGCGGCCTCGCCACTCATGATGACGGTGGCGTGACGGTGCCCATCACCTCCGTGCAGCAGGGTGCCGACGGCAATAAGTTCGTCTGGCTCAAGGTAAGCGGCAAGGCTCACCGCCAGCAGGTGCAGCTCGGTCCCAGCAAGGGCGACCGCATAGCTGTAAGCAGCGGCCTCAAGCCCGGCGATGTGGTCATCGTGGAAGGCTTCCACCGGCTTAGTGAGGCAACGGAAGTGAGGGATAAATAGACCCCCTCCCCGCTCGCAGGACTAACTCTGTTAGTTCAACCATATCCATTTCTTTGGAAAGCCTACCCCCAACCCCTCCCAAAAGGAAGGGAGAAAGGGGGAGAGTAACAAAAACGATAACGAAAATGAAAAATAAAGACTGGGTGGCATGGCTTATGCGTAGCTATCGCATCACATTCCTGCTGATAATCCTGCTGTTGGTGCTTGGCTTCTTCGGATTCCGCCGCATGGCGAAAGCTGAGTTTCCTGACATGGTTATACGCCAGGGTGTAGTGGCCGCCGTATATCCCGGTGCCACTGCTGAAGAGGTGGAGGAGCAGGTGGCCCGCCCCTTGGAGCGCTATCTGTTTACCTTCGATGAGGTAAAGCGCCACAAGACTACCACAACCTCCAAGAATGGTATGTGTATCGTCATGGTGGAGCTGCAGGACCATGTACAGAACAAGGATGAAGTGTGGTCGAAGATACGCCATGGCCTCAACGCATTCAAACTGCAGAACCTACCCCCTGGCGTGGTGGCCCTTGCGGTAAACGATGACTTCGGCTCAGCGTCTGCCCTGCTCATTGCCATTGAGAGCGACAATCGCTCATACCGCGACCTAAAACGATACAGCGACGACCTGGCTGATGCCCTGCGACGCATTCCCTCTGTGAGCAACGTGGTGCTCTACGGCAACACCAAGGAGCAGATTACTATCTACGTGGACCAACAGCGCCTCAGTGCCTACGGCATAGGCAAGGCTGCCGTGATGCAGGCTCTTCATGCGGCCGGCAACACCACCGCAGCAGGCTCCGTCAGCGGGCAGGAGAAAGACATACCTATTCATATCAAGCCTGCGGCAAGCAGTGAGGCCGAAATAGAGAACATCATCATCTTCTCCGACCCGCAGAACCATGTGGTCAGGGTGAAAGACGTGGCTCAGGTGAAACGCGAGTATGATACCGATGAGAGCTACATCCAGTATAACAGTCACCCATGCGTGTTACTGAGCCTCGAGATGATGGAGGGCAACAACATTGTTCAGTACGGCCGCGACGTGCAACAGGTGCTCGATGATTTCCAGCAGAACAAACTGCCCACCGATGTCACGGTGAGCCGCATAGCCGACCAATGCAAGGTGGTGGAGAACAGCGTTGCCGACTTTATGATCAACCTCATTGAGTCGATGCTCGTGATAGTAATAGTGATGCTCATCCTCTTCCCGTGGCGCACCGCCGTGGTGGCAGGTGTGATGGTGCCCCTGTCAACCTTCATCAGTATCGGCATCATGTATCTGCTCGGCGCTCCGCTCAACACATGTACCCTCGCCGGTCTCATCATAGTGCTCGGAATGGTGGTGGACAATGCCATCGTGGTGCTGGACGGCTACCTCGAGTTCATCCACAAGGGCATGTCGCGCTGGCATGCCGCCGCCCACTCTGCCCAGAAGTATTTCATGCCTATGATGCTCGCCACACTGTGTATCTGCGTGATATTCTTCCCGTTCCTCTTTACCCTCACCGGCGTGATGAAGGACTTCATCTTCTGGCTGCCGTGGACTATATTCATCAACCTAATGGTGTCGCTTGTGCTGGCCGTGGTGCTGCTGCCCAACCTTGAGGTCATGCTCATAAAGAATAAGAAGCCCAAGAATCCGGAGAGCAGCAAGCGCTCCTTCACTGACCATGTGCAGGACTTCTACAACAAGGTTCTCAATCTCACTTTCCGCCATCCCTGGCTCACCATCTTCGGCGCCATAGGTCTCGTGGTGGGCTCCGTGGTCCTCATTGCTCCTAACCTCAAGGTCAGGATGATGCCCACCGCCGACCGTGACCAGTTTGCCGTAGAGATATTCCTGCCCGAAGGCAGCGGACTGCGCGACACCCGCGCCATCGTGGACTCCATCAGCACTGCCCTGCAGGCCGAGGAGGATGTGGTCAGCATCACCACCTTCGTGGGCTGCTCATCGCCGCGCTTCCATCAAGCCTACGCCCCCAAGGTGGCGGGGCGCAACTATGCCCAGATGATTGTCAACACTTCCTCCCAGTATGCCACGCTGCGGCTACTTGACCGTCTTGAGCCAATGTATAGCGAGCGATACCCCAATGCTTTTGTAAAATTCAAGCAACTCGACTTCCAGAACTTCAATCCTTTCGAGTATCGCTTCTACAGCGACAATGCCGACTCGCTGCGCCTTGCTGCCGAGCGGATGATGGTGTACATGCGCCAGATGCCGCAGCTCATGAACATTCACATCGACTGGGAAGAGCCGCGCCCGCTTGTAGAGGTGGAACTCGACCCTGTCAGTTCCTCGCAGCTCGGCATCAACCGCACCATTACTGAGCTGCAACTTGCCATTGCCACCGGCAACACCAAGATGGGTCAGCTGTGGGAAGGCGACTACGACGTGCCCCTCGTGCTTAAGGACATCAACGGCAGCACGCTCGACTGCAACGACATCAGCAACCTCTACGTAGGCTATCACGCCACCAAAGGCGTTGCCCTGCGCCAAGTGGCCGACGTGGCTCCAGCCTGGAGCGCTGCCAACATCATACATCGCGGAGGAGAACGCTGCATCACCGTGACCTGTGACCTGAAGCGCAACGTGCTGCCCAAGCCTATCCACGCCCAGCTCCAACATATTGCCACGCAGGAGATACAACTGCCCGAAGGGGTGCGCTTTGAGGTGGGCGGCGAGCCAGAGAATGACCGCGAGACGGGAGGCCACATTCTCACAGGCTTTGTCATCGCCCTCATCATCGTGTTCTTCTTCATCCTCTTCAACTTCCGCAAGTACAAGCTCACCGTCACATGTATGCTCGCCATACTCCTCATGCTGCCCGGTGCCCTCCTCGGCCTGTGGCTCATGAACCGCGCCGTGGGCCTGACCTCTATATTCGGATTTATCACCCTTGTCGGCATGATTATGCGCAATGAGATACTCATCTTTGAGCATGCCAACGATATGCATCGCCACGGGCTCAGCATCCGCGATGCTGCTTATGACGCAGGCCGCAGGCGCATGGTGCCCATTTTCCTTACCACAGCTACCACCGCCGTAGGTGTGGTGCCGATGATAATTGCTGCCACCAACTTCTGGATGCCGGTAGGCGTTACCATCTTTGCGGGCGGCATAGGTTCTCTCATTCTCGTCGTAACAGTGCTGCCCGTGGTGTACTGGAAACTGTTTGAGAGGAAAGGAAGTAAGAAGTTAGGGCAACAAAAACGATAACGACAAATAAAATGAAAAAGATTCTCCTAATAACAGTTATTGGATTTTGCTTAACAGCCAATATCTATGGCCAGACGCTGACGCTGTCGCAATGCCTTGACAGCGCACGGGCACATAATCGCACTCTCCGGAATGCCGCCCTCGCCATAGAAGGCGCCGACCTGCAGGTAAGCGAAGCCCGCACCAAGTACTATCCACAGATCAGTGCCAACGTGATGGCCTTCCATGCTTTCGACAAGATGGTCAAGGGCAGTGGCACCATCCCCCTCGAGATAGCAGCCATCAGCCCTGCTCTTGCCGGCTATGCAGGTCAGCCTTACGCTGTCAGTGAGCTCAGCAGTGCCTACTCAGTTACCCTCACTGCCATGCAGCCTATCTACACCGGTGGTCAGATACGCACTGCCAACCGTCTCGCCGGTGTGCAGCGCGATGTTGAGGAACTTAAACTCCACCTGCAGGAGCGCGAACTTGAGCAGAAAATCACTGAGAACTACTGGCATATAGCTGCCATTAAATATAATCTCTCCACTCTTGATGCCGCCGACCGCCAGGTAGCCGAGGTGCACCGCCAGGTGGAGCAGTTCCTCCATGCCGGCATGTGCACCGACAACGACCTGCTGCGCGTCAACCTGCGCCAGCAGGAGCTGGCCAGTCAGCGCTTGCGCCTTGACAATGCCAAGCATGTCCTGCTGCTACTCCTTGCGCAGCAGATAGGGCTCGCCGACAAAGAGATAGACATAGACACAGAGATAGAGCAGTCTAAAGAGTCCTCCCCAGCAATGGGTACAGGAGGGGAGCTCCGCGAAGAAATCTCCCTCGCCACCAAAGCCATTGAGGCAGCGCAGTTGCAGGTAAAGATGGAGAGGGCCAAGCTTATGCCCACCGTCGCCATAGGGCTGATGGCCTACAACACGGGGCTCGGCGGCCTCTCCTCACGCGCTCGCAGCATCGTTGACGACAATATGACTAACGCTATGGTTGCAGCCACCGTCAGTGTACCCATCAGCGATTGGTGGGGAGGCAGCAAAGCCATCAAGCGCCGCCAGCTGGCCGTGCGCCAGGCTCAGAACAACCTGCGCGACATTCAGGAGCAGATATATATAGATATTGAGTCTGCACGCGCCGACCTCAACCAGGCTGCCAAGCAGATTGACATTGCCCTGGCCTCTGTAGAACAGGCCACCGAAAACCTGCGCATCACCAACCTGCAGTATAGCTCCGGCACTGCCCAGCTTACTGACCTTCTCGATGCCGAGACTCTCAACCGTCAGGCGCAGAACTCCCTCAACAATGCACGTGCCGACTACCAGCGCTGCCTCGCCATCTATCGCCTCAAAAACAAATAAAAACAGTCAAAGAGTGACATCGTGAAACTGAAAAGAAATATCCCATTCATGATTCTGGGCCTTGCCCTCACAGCCTGCACCGGTGAAGACCGGAGCGGAGAGCGGCCTCTTGCGCCAGTGGTGCAGAGCGTAGCCGTAACAGTGGACGGCTCCGTAGCCACGATGGAAGGCCATGTGACCGCCTCTCACAACAGCACTCTCCTCGGATGTGGCTTCCACTATGGCAATGACACCATTGCATACACCGCCGAGGCCGAGGTACAGAGCCATTTCTTCGCCCAGACCGACTCACTGCCCGCCGGCACCTACTACGCAGTGTCCTTCGCCCGCAATGGCGTTGGCAAGACCTACGGTGACACACTGCAATTCAGGATAGAATAGAAAATATGATTATAGGTAGAAAATAGCTGCATTTTTCTTGCTATTCTTATGGAAATTGGTATCTTTGCCACGGAGATTCATAACCATTTTCAAATTGCTACCTATGAAAAAGCTATCCCACACCCTGATCGTGGCATCATTATGCCTACTTGTGACCGCACCCTTGAGTGCGCAGAAGAAACCTGTGGCCAAGAAGCGCACAGCCACCACTGCCATTGCTACCTATCCACAGCGCGACGCCGCCTTCAAGGCCGACTATAAATTGACTGCGATAGGAGCCTTCAATCCCGACAATGTGGAGAGCCTGACCTTCAGCCCTATGCCAGCGCTCGATTTCAAGGGCCATGTGCTCAAGCGCAATGTCAGCCACAAGCAGGTGCGCCTTACCCTCCTGTCGTGCCGTGAGAACCAGATTACCGATGAAGAAGATTGGCTGGAGCGCAACGGACTGACGCTGCGCGAAACTCGCATAGAGTACCCCATGGGTCAGTACAAGCCGCGCTTCAGCTATGCCACCGGCGGATATCTCATCACCACCTACGGCGAGAACTGGGGCAACGCCCGTCATATTGTCATCACCGACGAGGCACAAAAGACACTGTACGCTGCCTACGACTTCGAGAACTGGAAGTTCTCCCCCAAGACAGTCCTTATGGGCAACACTCAAACAGTCCACGACTTCATCATCGAAGGCAATATCCTGTATATCGCCCACGGCACCAACGGCTACTCCGACGGAGCCGGATACCAGACAGGCTACATCACAGCCTTTGATATGGAAAACAACGAGATTATCTGGACCACACAACCCATGAGCTGCAACTCCGGTTTTGACATCGTGGGCAACTCCATCATCTGCGGCTACGGCTTCACCAGTGAGCCCGACTACCTGTTCGTGCTCGACAAATACAGTGGACAGCGTATCCAGAAAATACCTGTAAAGAAAATGGTTGACTATGTGGTGCCCAAGGGCGACAGAGCATACGTCCGAACCTACAGCTACGACTACGTCTTCCGCATACAATAAGCATTACACCACAGTGGTATTTTTTTAGAGCCTGCTCACGAAATCTTAGCGCACTCTCGCGTAATCTTAGCGCACTCTCGCGCATCGGAGATGCGGTCTAAATTTCTCAAGCACGCCGTTTGCTCAAACAAGGTCGTACTAAGTCATCGTGATTTCGCATTTATATATGACGAGCCCTGCCTTTTTGTGAATGAGGAGCAGGGCTTTTCTCTTGTGAATGCAAAAAAACAACTTCTCGCAAGTATCTTTTCAACTATTTCTTACTAAATTTGCATACAAAACAAAACACTATATCTATGAGTAAGATTTATGTCGCCAGCAGTTGGCGCAACAGTCACTTCCCCGATGTGGTGAAGCATCTGAAGGAAGCAGGGCACGAGGTGTATGACTTCCGCAACCCGCCTGATGGTGGGCACGGCTTCAAATGGAGCGAACTGTCGGAGGACTATATGCAATGGAGTCCTCAGCAGTACCGCGAACACCTGATGCATCCCAAGGCTGTAAAGCAATTTGCCAACGATGAAGCGGCCATGCAGAGTTGCGACGTGTGTGTGTTGCTGCTACCGTGCGGTAGGAGTGCACACACTGAGGCGGGCTGGTTTGCAGGCAGGGGTAAGAAAGTCTTCGTCCTTATTCCCGAGCGTCAGGAGCCGGAACTGATGTACAAACTGTTTGACGGAGTGTGCTGCTCGGTGGAGGAAGTGATTGAGGAGCTTGCAAGAATTAGGAGTTAGGCCGACATTCTATGTACAGACACATGAAGAGAATTGAGGTAGTAGCAGCAATTATACAGAAGGAAGGCCGAATCTTCGCAACTCAGCGAGGATACGGCGAATGGAAAGACTGGTGGGAGTTTCCCGGCGGAAAGATGGAGCCTGGAGAGACTCCGGAGGAGGCCCTGAAGCGTGAGATACTCGAGGAACTGTCGACAGATATTAGAGTGGACGAGCTGCTTTGCACCGTAGAGTATGATTACCCACAGTTTCACCTCACCCTGCACTGCTATCTCTGCTCACTGCTGACAGAGGCGCTCCACCTGAATGAGCACGAAGCGGCGCGATGGCTGGCGAAGAACGAGTTGGAGAGTGTACAGTGGCTGCCGGCAGACCGAACTGTGATTGAAAGGCTGAAAAAATGAATAATGGGTGGGAGTTCCAAATGTTGAACTCCCACCCATTAGATTATAAACCAAAACTTACTTTTCTCCTGTGCCGTTGCAGTTACTGCAAGTAATGATTCCCTTACCGTGGCACTGACCGCACACTCTGGAGCTAATTCCGCTGGATATCAGGCCAGAACCGCCGCAACGGGAACATACAACCGTGGTGCTGGCTCCGTGGCATACAGGACATTCTCCCACCTGATCTACTAAAACGCTGGCCTTAACACCATCAGATGATATATTTATTGTACCGGAGCGGTGTTCCTCTGCATTGTATGACGAACTGATGCTGACGGTGTTTCCATTTTGTTCACATTTGATGTAATCGGGGCATTCAAAAGCAAGCTCGGCTCCGTCGGTCTCCACTGTGAAAGTCTGCTTGGCTCCGAAGCGGTCAAGGCTTATCGACTCTAAGGAGGGCCTGATGAAGGTAGCAGGTTTCTTCTGCACAACAGTGACTTGCGCTTCCTTATCTCCACTGCGCACAGTTAAGACCGCTTCGCGATTGGAGCCCGTCTCGTTGGGACTGACTGTGACTTGCATCACATTGTCTTTCTCTGCTATGCTGATCCATGCAGGAGGATTGTCGTATGACCACGATCTGCCATCATAATCTATAGCTATACTATATGTGCCGCCAGCCTTGCCTGCGGCTATCTCTGCAGGATTGAGCTTCAGATAACTGGTGGAGTTAAAGACCAGGAAATAGTATGCAGCTCCTCCTGCTGCTATAAGCCCGATAAGCGCAATAATCAGGATTGGCCAAATGCGCTTTTTCTTAGTAGTCTTAGGCTTAGGAGTCGGCGCAGGCTTGGGAGCTGGAGCCGGCTGAGGCTTGGGAGCTGGCGCTGGCTGAGGAGCGGGCTGAGGCTTGGGGGCAGGAGCCGGCTGAGGGGCTGGCTGCGGCTGAGGAGCTGGCTGAGGCTGAGGAGCAGGCTGAGGCTGAGGAGCAGGCTGAGGCTTAGACGCCACGGCTACGAGCTTCTGACCGTCCTTCAGGCAGAACTTCTTGCTCTCATCATACTGGGTATGACAAACAGGACACTCCATCACTGGCTTTGCAGCGGGCTTAGGAGCAGGCTGCGACTTGGGCGCCACAGCTACGAGCTTCTGGCCATCCTTCAGGCAGAACTTCTTGCTCTCATCATACTGCGTATGACAAACAGGGCACTCCATCACTGGCTTTGCTGCGGGTTGCGGAGCAGGCTGAGGCTTGGGCATTACAGCTACTAGCTTCTGACCGTCCTTCAAGCAGAACTTCTTGCTCTCATCATACTGGGTCTGACAAACAGGACACTCCATCACTGGCTTTGCAGCGGGATTAGGAGCAGGCTGCGACTTGGGCGCCACAGCTACGAGCTTCTGGCCA
>JAGCYL010000149.1 GCA_017960825.1 Bacteroidaceae bacterium
GAGGGTGTGAGTGTAATCATCCCGCGCCGCGAATGCATTCAGACTGCCGCCCGCCATGCAAGAGAGCGCAAGTCAGCTGCCAAATAAATCTCAACTTTCAAATATCAAATCTCAAATGAAGAAAGATATCATCCTTTGCGGTGTGGGCGGACAAGGCATCCTCTCCATCGCTACCATCATAGGCGAGGCCAGCACTGAGGCCGGTCTCTACCTCAAACAAGCCGAAGTGCACGGCATGAGCCAGCGCGGCGGTGATGTGCAGAGCAACCTGCGCCTGTCCACCGACCCCATCTGGAGCGACCTTATCCCTCTGGGCGAGACCGACGTCATCATCTCTATGGAGCCAATGGAGGCACTGCGCTATCTGCCCTACCTCAGCAAGCAGGGCACCATCGTGACAAGCAGCAAGCCGTTTGTCAACATACCCAACTATCCCGATGAGGCTGCACTGATGGCTGAGCTGGACAGTATGCCCAGCGTGGTGAAGCTTGACATTGAGTCGGTAGCCAAGGACGCCGGCAATGCCCGTGGTGCTAACATGGTGCTACTGGGCATGGCAGCCCCCTACATCGAGATACTGAGCGTAGAGCAACTGCGCAAGGCTATCAGCGTCATCTTTGCCCGCAAGGGTGAGGCCGTGGTGGAGGCCAATCTCAAGGCTTTCGACTGCGGAGTGGCAGCAAGCCAAGCATAAGCAAGACAGCATCTGAAAAGAAAAAGATAACTACCAAACACAAAAAAAACAATGATTTACAATCCCAAGATGGAGTGCATGAGCCGCGAAGATATGCGTGCTCTGCAAAGCGAGAGGCTGCGCAAGACAGTCAAGACATGCTATGAGAAAGTTCCCTTCTATCGCAAGAAATTTGACGAGCTCGGTATAACGCCTGACGACATTAAAAGCGTTGACGATATAACCAAGTTGCCTTTCACCACAAAATATGACCTCCGCGACGAGTATCCCTATGGTCTGCAGGCTGTGCCTATGAGTGAGATAAGGCGCATCCACGCTTCCAGCGGCACCACCGGCAAGCCTGTCGTTGGCACTTATACTCAGAACGACCTAGACATGTGGGCAGAATGTGTAGCCCGTGTGCTGGCTGTGGGTGACATCGGCCCTGGCGACGTGGTACAGGTAAGCTACGGCTACGGACTCTTCACCGGTGGACTTGGTGCACACGATGGCGCAGCCAAGTTGGGAGCCGTGCAATTGCCCACCTCGGCAGGTAACTCCGAGAAACAGATAATGCTCATGCAAGATCTTGGCACCTCAGCCATTTGCTGTACCCCATCGTATGGACTCCATCTTGCAGAGGTATTAGAAAAGAATAAGGTTGACACATCCAAACTCAAACTGCGCGTAGGCTTCTTCGGTGCAGAGCCATGGACATGGGGCATCCGCCGCGAACTGGAAGCCAAGCTGCACATCAAGGCTATCGACATCTACGGTCTCACCGAAATGTGCGGCCCCGGCGTCGGTGGCGAGTGTCTGTATCAGGACGGCACTCATGTATGGGAAGATATGTTCTTGCCGGAGATTGTTGACCCAGAGACACTGCAACCCGTGGCCCCGGGTGAAGTGGGCGAGTTGGTAATAACCTCGCTTTGCAAAGAGGCCATGCCCATACTGCGTTACCGCACCCGCGACCTCACAAGCCTCATCTACGAGCCTTGCAAATGCGGGCGTACCGCAGTGAGGATGGGTAAGGTGCTGGGCCGCAGCGACGATATGCTCATCATCCGCGGTGTCAATGTCTTCCCCAGCCAGATTGAAACAGTGCTTACTGAGTTCCCCGCCTTTACGCCGCAGTATTTCATCACCGTGGACCGCAAGGGCAACGAGGATACGTTCGACCTCGACGTAGAACTCCGCGAAGAGTTCTTCTCGCCCAATCCAGGCAAACAGATGCCGTTTATCAAGCCACTCTACGACCGCCTCGTATCGCTCACCGGCATAAAGCCCAACATCCATATCCAGCCACCCGGCACCATACAACGTTCCACCGGAAAGGCCAAGCATGTAAACGACAAGCGCGACTTCAGAAACTGGATGGAGGGAAAGTAAAAAAGAGTTTTTGAGTTTATAACCTAAGAACTAAAAAGATTATAAGGTGTTTGATAAAGAAATTGTAACCAGGATAATCGACCAGATGGGGCTCGGCGACTTCTCGCAGGCCACCATCCGCGACATTCAGGCATTATCACGCCAACTGGAGGAAAAGACTGGCGAGCCCGTCATCCATCTGGAGATGGGAGTGCCTGGTCTGCAGCCCTCGCAGATAGCACTCAAGGCAGAGCAGGAGGCGCTGGCCAACGGCTGCGCCACCATCTATCCTCCTAATGGCGGCATCCCGCGCATCAAGGAGGCTGCTGCCAAGTTTGTCAAGGCATTCATAGATATTGACGTCGCCCCGGAAAGTTGCATACCCACAACGGGCAGCATGCAGGGCACCTTTGCCGCATTCACGGCTTGGCACCATGCCATGCCTGAGCGCGACACCGTGCTCCTGATACAGCCTGGATTTCCTGTGCAGACCACCCAGTGCGACGTCATTGGGCTAAAGCATATCGGTCTTGACATCTACAACTATCGTGGCCCCAAGCTTATAGATAAACTCGACGCGCTGCTCTCTGCAGGCAATATCTGCGGCATAGTATATAGCAATCCCAACAATCCTTCGTGGGTGTGCTTCAATGAGCAGGAACTGGAAGGCATAGGCCGTCTTGCCAGCAAACACGATATCATAGTGCTTGAAGACCTCGCCTATTTCGCCATGGACTTCCGTCGCGACCTCTCCCATCCCTACGAGGCTCCATTCCAGGCAACCGTGGCCCGATATACCGACAACTACATGCTCGCCGTCTCTGGCAGCAAAGCTTTCAGCTATGCCGGTCAGCGCATCGGGGTGATGTGCATCAGCGACCGCCTATACCATCGCGTCTATCCCAACATGCAGACCAAGTTTGGCGTGGGCGAGTTCGGCAACTTCTTCTCCAACCGCCTGATGTACACATTCTCCAGCGGCACCACCCACAGTGTGCAGCATGCCATGGCCGCACTGATGGAGGCCGCCGTAGAGGGTCGCTACAATTTCCTCGATGACGTGAAGGAGTATGGCCGCAGAGCCAAGTTCATGAAAGATGTGCTACTCGCCAACGGCTTCTACCTCGTCTATGACAACGACATGGGAGCCCCGCTGGCTGACGGTTTCTACTTTACCGTGCAGTATCCAGGCATGAATGACCTGCAGCTCACGCGCCAGCTGATGTTCTATGGCATAGCCGTCTATCCGCTCGACACCATGGGCAGCGAGCAACAGGGAGTGCGCATCTGCACCTCCTTCTTCTCCCGCGCACAGGAACCGCTATTCAAACAACGCATACAACAATTTCATAAAGACAATGGACAATAATTCTCCCTATCTCCATCCCCAATACGAGACCCTGTCTCGCGAGGAGATAAGCTGTCTGCAGGCCGAGCGTCTGCAGGCCACCGTCAGGCACTGCATGAATGTGCCATTCTACCAGCAGAAATTCAAGGAAATGGGCATCACACCCGATGACATCAAGACCGTCGATGATGTGCGCAAACTGCCTTTCACTACCAAGCAAGACCTGCGCGACACCTACCCCTTCGGCATGGTCGCCGTGCCAATGCGCGACTGTGTACGCCTCCACTCATCCAGCGGCACCACAGGCAATCCCACCGTCATCCTCCACACAAAGAAGGACCTTGACGAATGGGCCAACCAGGTAGCCCGCAACCTGTGGATGGTAGGCCTCAGACCTGATGACGTGTTTCAGAACTCCAGCGGCTACGGCATGTTCACCGGTGGCCTCGGTTTCCAGTATGGTGCAGAGAAACTCGGTATGCTCACCGTGCCTGCTGCGGCCGGCAACTCGCTGCGCCAGATAAAGTTTATGAAAGACTTCGGCACTACTGCCGTACACGCAGTGCCCAGTTACGTAACGCGCCTCTACGAAGTGATGCAAGAGCAGGGCGTTGACCCGCGCCGCGACACCAAACTCCGCGTACTGGCTATAGGTGCAGAGCCTCACAGCGAGGAGCAGCGTCAGCGCATAGAGAAGATGATGGGCGTCAAGGCCTACAACTCGTTCGGTATGAGCGAGATGTGCGGTCCCGGCGTCGGTTTTGAGTGTCAGGAGCAGAACGGCCTCCATTTCTGGGAAGACTACTATATCGTAGAGATAGTTGACCCCGAAACCCTTGAGCCGGTGCCCGACGGCGAGATAGGCGAATTGGTACTCACCACCCTCTGCCGCGAAGCCATGCCCCTACTGCGCTACCGCACCCGTGACCTCACACGAGTTCTCGGTCGCAGTTGTCCATGCGGACGCAACCACGTGCGCCTCGACCGTATGCGTGGTCGCAGCGATGATATGATGGTGCTGCGCGGTGTCAATATCTTCCCCATACAGATTGAGAAGATACTTATGCAGTTCCCGGAACTGGCCAGCAACTATCTCATCACGCTTACCACTGATGATGACAACGACAACATGACTGTAGAGGTGGAACTTGCAGAGATGTTCACTGACGACTATGCACGCCTGCAGCAGCTCAACAAGGACATCACTCGTGCCCTGAAGGACGAGATACTGCTCACGCCACACGTCAAACTGGTGCCTCGCGGCACACTCCCCGTCAGCGAAGGCAAGGCTGTCCGCGTGGTTGACAAGCGTAAAGTGTATTCTTGATGTTAAATGTTCAATCTTCAATGTTCAATTTTATCTTCCCATGACTATCCATCAACTCTCCGTATTTATAGAGAATAAGGCCGGCCGCCTCGTCAAGATACTCAACATCCTCAAAGAGGGCGGCATACAGATTATTGCCTCCACAGTGTCCGACACCGTGGAGTACGGTCTCTATCGCGTTATCTGCGACAAACCCTCGCAGGCTTATCGCCTACTTCGCGACAACAGCATCAGCGTGACAATGAACGATGTGTTTGCCTTGCAGATAGACAACACTCCCGGCCAGGCAGCACAGCTGTTTGAGACCTTCAGCAAGGCTGATATCAACATCAGCTACATGTATTCCTTCATGCTCAAAGGCAAGGGAATTATCGTATTCCGCACCGGCGACACCGACAAGGCCCGCGAAGTAATCAGCCTCAACAAATTCCACTTCATCAGCGAGGAAAACCTCAGTGAAGTAGTATAACATAACTCCTAACTACATACCCTTATGGCAATCAAAATCCTACTCGTAATCCTGTTCTTCGCCATCATGATTGGCGTAGGACTCTACTCACGCAAGCAGGCCAGCAGCGTTGACGGCTTTGTGCTCGGCGGCCGCAAGGTTGGCCCATGGCTCACCGCTTTCGCCTATGGCACCAGCTATTTCAGCGCCGTTGTATTCATTGGCTATGCCGGACAGTTCGGTTGGAAATACGGCCTCTCCAGCACATGGATAGGTATCGGCAACGCCGTCATCGGCAGTCTCTTGGCATGGCTCGTCCTCGGCAAGCGCACCAAGCAGCTCACACAGCATATCGACTCACGCACCATGCCCGACTTCTTTGGCATACGCTTCAACAGCGAGAATCTGCGCATCGTAGCCTCCGTCATCGTGTTCGTATTCCTCATTCCCTATACCGCCGGAGTATATAAGGGCATCTCCACCCTCTTCGAGATGGGCTTCAACATTCCTTACGAATACTGCGTCATCTCCATGGCTCTGCTTACCGCTTTCTATGTAATCCTTGGCGGCTACAAGGCCACAGCCATCAACGACTTCATACAAGGCATCGTCATGATATTCGGTATCGTAGTCGTGATAGCGGCAGTGCTCGCATCACAGGGCGGCTTCACCGCAGCCTTAAATAAGATGGCCGAGCTGCCTGCTGACGGAGCCTCCGATGCAGGAGGGTTTGCATCCCTCTTCGGTCCCGACCCGTGGAATCTGCTCGGCGTAGTGGTGCTCACCTCGCTCGGCACATGGGGACTGCCCCAGATGGTCGGCAAGTTCTACTCCATCACCGACAACCGCGCCATACGCCGCGGCACCATCATCTCCACCCTCTTTGCCTTCGTCATAGCCGGTGGATGTTATTTCCTCGGCGGCTTCGGCCGTCTCTTCGACAGCCCCGCCATCCACACAGCCGATGGCAAGATAGCCTTCGACTCCATCGTGCCCTCCATGCTCGAGACCCTGTCGCCAGCCCTCATAGCCCTTGTAGTGCTACTTGTGCTGTCGGCATCCATGAGCACCCTTGCCTCGCTCGTGCTCACCTCCAGCTCCACCATGACCCTCGACCTCATCTACCGCGACAAGAAAGCCAGCTCGCAGGAAGCTCCGGAGGGCACCATTGACGACACCGTGGAGGGCAACATCGAGCGCCGCAAAGTCATCGTGATGCGCGTGCTTATAGTCTTCTTCATCGCCATCTCCCTGCTCATCGCGCTCAATCCCCCCACCTTCATCGCCCAGCTCATGGGCATCTCGTGGGGCGCACTGGCAGGAGCCTTCCTCGCCCCCTTCATGCTCGGTCTCTACTGGAAGGGCGTTACCCCTGCAGCCGTATGGGCATGCTTCATCTGGGGCGTAGGCCTCACCGTAATCAATATGCTTACCGACAACGCCATAGCCAATCCCATCAACTGCGGCGCCATAGCCATGGTAGGCGGCTTCCCCGTAGTGTGGATAGTCAGCCTCCTCTCACCCAAGATGGACCGCAATATCGTAAACAATATGTTCAAATGTTTTAAGAAACAATAAATTTCAAATCTCAAATTTCAAATGAAAAAGAAAATCATCCTCCTGTTATCCATCATAACGGTCAATGTTCAATGCTCAATGCTCAATGCTCAATCAACACAGCAAAACGCCATTGCCGATGCACTGCAGACCTTCACCGACCGCATAGAGATACACGGCTATGCGCAGGGCGGCTATGACTACAACACCACCACCAACGAAAACTCCTTCAACTTCAAGCGCACCGTGGTATGGGCGAAAGCCAAGATAACCGACAAGTGGTCCTTCCTCTTCATGCACGATTTCAACTCAAAGCCGCTGGAGTACTACACCGACTTCCGTCCCCACAAAGCCATCGGCTTCCGCCTCGGCCAGTTCAAGAACTCCTACACCCTTGAGAACCCCCTCTCCCCCTCCAAGGTAGAGCTCATTGACATCTGCGCACAAGGCGTCACATATCTATCCGGCGGAGGCACTGACCCCCTCTTCGGCAAACACACCGGTCGCGACATCGGCTTCCTCATCTACGGAGAGCCGTTCAAGGGCTTCATCTACGAACTCGGCATCATGAACGGCCAAGGCATCAACAACCGTGACCTCAACAAGTCGAAAGACCTCATCGCCAAGCTCGCCTACAAGCCCTGCGAAGCCCTCGCCATAGTAGCCTCAGGTCAGATAGGCCACGGCCATGCCATCGCCGACTCAGAGTTCAACCCCTACATCAGCGAGGGTGACAACTACCGCCGCCACCGCTACTCTGTAGGAGCCAACTATACCACAGCCCCCTTCAGTCTGCGCGGAGAGTACCTGAAGGGATGGGACGGCCCCGTGCAGAGCCAGGGCTTCTATGCCACCACCACTGTCAACATTATACCCCAGCTCGACGCCGTAGCGTCCTACGACTGGTTTGACCGCAACACACACGGCGATTTCAATCAGACCAACTACACCCTCGGCCTCCAGTACTGGTTCTTCAATAAATGCCGCATACAGGCCCAATGGACCTTCTGCGACCCCAACTCCAACTGGAAGAAGAACTATAACATGCTGCAGCTCCAAACCCAGATATGCTTCTAATAGAGTTGAGAGGCAAAAATCATGAGTCAAATCGTGAAATCGTCAAATAAATGACCTTACTCGAAAGGATAAACAATACTGATATATTTGCACGTGACAACGGCATCCAGCTCACCGAGGTGCGCGAAGGCTATGCCAAGGCCGAGATGACCGTCGGTCCGCGCCACATCAACGGAGCCAACGTCTGCCAGGGGGGAGCCATCTTCACCCTGGCAGACTTGGCTTTTGCCGCCGTGTGCAACAGCCATGGAGTGCTCACCCTTGGCATCAGCAACACCATCGACTACCTCGCCTCAGCCCGCCTCGGCGACCACCTCATCGCCGAAGCCACCGAGACAGTTAACCACCCCAAGATGCCCCAGTGCGTCATGCGCGTCACCAATCAGGACGGCACCCTCATCGCCACCGCCACAGGCCGCGCCTACCGTAAGCGTCTCCCCTTCGAGGCAGACGGCCTTATGTAAACAACCATGAAAAAGACAACAATAACCATTCTCTTTTCCCTCTTACCTATATTCTGTATAGGCAAGACCTGCAGAGTGTGCGGCGGACTGGGGCATCCTTTTGGACACAACGAGATAGTGTGCTCGGCATGTGGCGGCAGCGGCGTAGCTCCCGTCTCAGCATCAGAGCAGATGAGAGAAGCTCGCGACCGCGAGAACTACGCCAATAGTGCCAACGACATGATAGAGTCTTACAACCTCACTCCCGAGGAGTATTTCGCCTATGAGGAACTCATCAAGCAAGCCATGGAGCAAGTGCCCGTCTATCAGACCTGCTCTGCGTGCAACGGCACAGGCGACTGCAGCATGTGCGGCGGCTACATGAACGTCTCGCTCGATGATGACCTCTGTCGCGTATGCGGAGGCTCGGGCGTATGCATATCTTGCGGCGGAGCCGGAAGAATGACAATAGGCTATCAGGACAACCCCAATAAGGAACAGCTGATACAGAGAGCTAAGGAAATTCTATATCATGGCCAGCCACCTCAGAGCGAGAGCCAGAACACATACGGCGCATATAACAACTCCGGTGACACACCCGGAATTGATAACAGCTACCTCTATCGCAAAAGAGGTACACCTGTCGTAGTAATACTGCTGGTAGTCATCGGCCTCGGCCTACTCGGCTGGCTGGCTTGGCGCTACAATAAAAAGAAAAAGCATTCCCGTCAAAGCTGACAGCCTTATGTAAGTATTACAAATCGCGCGTACATTATTTATATACGCGCGATTTTCTATCTATATGCAATCTTAACTCTCCATGGGGAGTGCCTCGTAGAACCGAAGGGGTCTGTGGGGCTTCTATCTTATTATCTTTTTTCCATCTACGATATATATACCCTCAGGCAGTTGACCATTGACCTTGCGGCCTTGAAGGTCGTAGATAGGTAGAGCATTATTTTCTCTAACCTCTAACCCATAACCTCTAACCTCTTGTATGCCCGTGAGGTCATCCTCCAGACCGAGGAGCCACTGGGTGAGGTCGGCCACCATGTCGGCGTGGTACTCCCAGTTGGAGGCTACGCCGTAGCCGTAGCCGTGGCCGCCGCTGGGATAGTTGCGTGTGCGCACGGGCACTCCCTTTGCCGTGAGGGCATCGGCGTAGTTGATGCTATTGGCGGGGGGCACGGTGCCGTCATTGTCTGCCCAGCAGATGTATGCGGGCGGCGTGGTGGGCGTCACCTGCTTCTCGTTGCTGTAGAGGTCGATGAGCTCCAGGGCGGGGTTCTCGCCTATGAGGTTCTGGCGTGAGCCGCTGTGGGTGTAGCCGGCCTCCATAGTGATGACGGGATAGAAGAGTATCTGGAATGCGGGCGCCTCGCCGCCACTGGTGTGGGTGGCTATAGTAGAGGCCAGATGGCCGCCGGCGCTGAAGCCTATCACTCCGATGATGCCTGTCTGTACGTTGCACTCCTCGCTATGGCTGCGCAGGTAGGACATGGCTGCTCGCGCCTGGCTGAGCGGCTGGTCAGGCCTCGAGGGCGGCACGGTGTAGTTGAGCACGCCCACGGTGTAGCCCAGATCGTTGAACATGGGCGCCCAGTCGCTGCCCTCATTGGGGCCGGCTATGAAGCCGTAGCCGCCACCGGGGATGACGAGGATGGCGCGACCGTTGGCCTTGTCGGCTGCAGACTTGAATATCCTGACGGAGCCACCTGTGGACAACTTGATATTGGTGATGGTGGGCTGGCCTACCTCGCAGATGGTGAAGATGCTGCCCACGTCGTCAATATTATTCCAGAAGCCGAGGTAGCCGCCCTCGCCGCCATACTCATTGATATAAGGATAGGTCTTGTCGTCGGTGGCGAGGAGGAAGCCCTTGGGACTCTCGATTATCTCCCACTTGAAGGCACCGGTGCGCAGATAGGCTCTGTTGCCCACTCGTGTGAGGGACAGGGCGGGGTTCTGGCGGCTATAGACCACAATGCCCTCGTAGGGGTTGCCGTCGAATGCCCATTGGTAGGCGTCGCTCAGCAGGTCGTCGATGGTGGCATTGGGGTTGCACTTGTAGGCATTCTTGGTGGTTGCGTAGTCGCAGCCCTCGCGCAGCGCGAGGTTGTACCAATGGGCATTGTTACGGTCGGGCGACAGCTCGAAGGGCAGGTTCCATGTCGCGGTTATAGTGACTTCGTTGTCGCCTTCCTTGGTGAGGGTGACGGGCTCACTGACGGTGTAGGTGGTGTAGGCCTTGCGGGGCAGGTTGGCAGGAGCCTGAGTCACCACATTGCCAGCAGCTCCGATGAGGTAAACAGAGTCAAGGGCGTTGCCCTCGGAGTCAACGATGCAGTAGAGCACTTCCACCTGATTGGTGAAGAAGTTCTCAAGCATTGCCCGTGCCTCAGAGGTGTCGAAGTCGCCTGCCTCGGTGATAGCCGTCTGGTTGCCGCCATCGGTTGGATTGATATAGGTGTTGAAGCACACACCTGTCTGGGTGTTGCTACCCGTATTGGCAATGTATCCCTCAGAAGAGAGTGTGTAGGGATAGCTGGCACTGATGCCAGTGTAATTTACCTTGATAGGCACGAATACATCGTTGGAGACAATGACATTGCTCCAATTGTCCTGATAAGGAACAGGGTCGCGATAGAGGAACGCCTTGTCTGCCACGCTGTAGAGATAGGTCTGGCCCTCGTAGGTGATGAAGGCAAACTCGCCCTCTGTAGCTCCGATGCCGGAGCGCACGGTGTTGGTGAGGAGGCCGTCGTTGGTGCCGTACTTACCGCGCGGGGTAGAGATAGTGTACTTCTTGTCGGTGGCAGGCACGAACTCGGGCCAGTCGGCCAGAGGCTTCTTAATCTCCACTCCGTCAGCCTCGATGAGCTCAAGCAGGCTCCTGGCCCATATCTCGGCAAGGCGCTTGGCACCATATACGTTGGGATGGAGGCAGAAGTTGCCTGAATTGCCGGGCTCGTCGGTAAAGAGGGTCTTGTTGTCCTCAAAGTACTCCCACACTCCGCGTTCGCCGGCATACACCTGGTCGTACTCGCCCACGATGACGTCGAGCACGGGGTAGTAGCTGTGGAGACGGTCGAGACCTTCCTGCAGGTAGGTGGCACCATTGTGGGTGTTGGGGCTATACCAAATGGGATAGTTGAGGATTATCTTGCAGGACGGTACAGCCTCTATGAGGGCATCGATTATCTTGCGTATGTTCTTGCCGTAGGTATCGGGCGACACGGGCGAGCCTTCGGGGCCGTTGCACGCACTGTCGTTGGTGCCGAGCATGATGGAGAAGTAGGTGAGGCCTCCGTTTTGCTTGAAATAGGTGCGGGCAGCGTTGGCCACCATAGTGAAGTCGGAGCGTCCCGGCAGGAATCCCACAGTGGTGATGCCGGAGTGACCGCCGTTATAAACATTGGTATTGACACCGGTTGCCTCTTGCACCAAGTTGCCGCAGATGATAGGGGGCGCCTGGCTGGCAGGGGAACCGAGGGTGGCTCCATAGGTGATACTGTTGCCAATAAATAGGAGGTTGATATTGTCCTTCGGGTCGATGGGGTCATCGCCTGCCTCTACGGCGCTATATATCTGGAAGCGGCCGAGAGAGACATAGGGGTTGCCGTTGCTGTCCTTGCGGCCGCTGGCCAAGGTCATGGTGTTTTTTACCACGAAGCGCACGTAGCTGTACTCAGCACCGAGGTCGATGTGGGGCGACTCGTACCTGTCGGGCGAGAAGGAGGTGAAGTCGGTGGACATATTCTCGAGCCGGGTAATCTCTGTCCATTCGCCGAGGGGATTGTTGCAGGCCTGGATAATTACGTCGGTCGGGGTGTCGTAGGTGCTGACCCACATGGACCCTATCATGGTGAAAATGATATGCTGCTGCGGCGTATTGAAGTGCGCCTGCAGGTATGTGTCGGTGCCGTGGGCAAGGGGGGCATCCCATGAGGTATGCCATATAATCTGGTTGGTGCCGTAGCCATCGCTCTCGGGGCGCAACAGATTGCTTGGCGGAAACCCGCTCTGCGAGTTGTTGGACGTAATCTGCGAGTCGTCTGTCAACAGAGCCTCTTTCTTCTTCCATGTCGGGGTAACGGGGTCGGTCTCACCGAGATAGGCTTCGTACACCTGGAAGCGGCCGAGAGAGACGTAGGGGTTGCCGTTGCTGTCGTAGCGGTAGGAGGCACCGTCGTTCATAGTCTTCTTCACCACAAAGCGGACAAAGGTGTACTCTGCGCCGAGGTCGATATGAGGCGACGTGTATCTGTCGGGGCGGAAGGAGGTGTAGTCATTTTCCATGTGGGTGAGATGGGTTATCTCGGTCCACTCGCCCAGCGCATCATTGCTGGCCATAATAATCATCTCGGTGGGAGTGTCGTAGGTCTGCTGCCACATGGAGCCTATCATGGTGAAGATGATGTGCTGCTGAGGATTGGCAAACGCTACCTGCAGATAGGTGTCGGTACCTGCAGGGGGAACGGCAGGGGTGCCCCATGAGGTATGCCAGATAATCTGGTTGGTGCCGTAGCCTTCGCTCTCGGGGCGCAACAGATTGCTGGGGGGAAATCCGTCCTGTGAATTATTGGACGTAATCTGCGAACCTTCGGTCAGCAGGGCATCGCCCGCTTTCCAAACTTGCTCTGCGTGCACTGAGATTGCCAACGCACATAGCACGCAACAAATAATAAGCAGTAAAATACGTTTCATAGCTATAATGATTTATAAGTCCACTACACAGACAGTCGTGAGTCATGAGTCACTCCTCTTTTTCTTCTTCGGGGTCGATGAATTCGGTGAAGCCGTTGCTCACCAGTATATTGTACCACGAGATGAGCTTGCGCATATCGTTGGGATAGACGCGCTCGCGGTCAAAGTTGGGCAGTACTGTTCCCACATAGTCTGCCAACTGCTCCTTGGTTGCTTTCTTGACATCCATGTCCACGGGCTTGCCGCCCTCGTGAGCCTTCATGGCCTCAAACACGCTCATCAGCTTCACGTCTTCGTCGGTGGTGTATATCGACACATCGTTGAGCGATGTTATTCGGTCGCGTGCGCTGACATTAAAGCGATGCTTCTGGTCATCAAGGGTCTCCACGATTAGTGTACTGGTGCCACGGGCCACCATCAGGTAAAGGCCGGGCTTTCCGCTGATAGCAAGTATATTCTGTTTCATTGTTTATTTATATTGAACATTAAACATTGACGCTTCGCTCTCGAAATTTCTGACAAGTTTTGCACCGGGTTCGCCGACAGCAAAAGAACTTTGTCGCTGCAAAGATATAAATAAATTAGAAATTAGGAATTAGGAATTAGTATTTTTTTATTATCTTTGCAGTCAAGATGAATGAACTCCCTATAATTATTAAGGATTTGGCTCTCATCCTGGTGATTGCCGGCGTGGCTACGCTGTTGATGAAGCGGCTGCGCCAGCCTTTGATTCTGGGATATATCGTGGCGGGCTTCCTCTGCGGTCCGCACCTCGACATCTTCCCTTCTGTCACCGACTCTGAAAGGGTCAGTGTGTGGGCTGACATCGGCGTTATCTTCCTGATGTTCACCCTTGGACTGGAGTTCAGTTTCCGCAAGTTAGTAAAGATGGGGCCTTCGCCCGTGGTGGCTGCATGCACGATTATCTTCTGCATGATAGGGCTGGGCTCCGTGGCTGGCCACTGCTTCGGGTGGAGCAAGATGAACAGCCTGTTCCTTGGCGGCATGCTGGCGATGTCATCGACCACGGTCATCTTCAAGGCTTTGGACGACATGGGGCTGCGCCAGCAGAAGTTTGCCTCGGCGGTGCTGGGGGCTCTGGTGGTGGAGGACATTCTGGGCATTCTGCTTATGGTGTTGCTCTCCACCATGGCTGTGAGCAACCGTCTGGAGGGTGCCGAACTGGCGCACAGCTTGCTCAGGCTTGGGTTGGTGCTGGTGGTATGGTTCATAGTGGGCATCTTCCTCATCCCTACTCTGCTTCGCAAAGCGCGCCCTCTGATGAGCAGAGAGACGCTGCTGATAGTGGCTGTGGGGTTGTGCTTCCTGATGGTGGTGCTGGCAGTGATGAACGGCTACAGCGCGGCGTTCGGAGCTTTCATGATGGGCAGCATCCTTGCCGAGACTATAGAGGCTGACAAGATTAACGAGGTGGTGGCTCCGGTGAAAGACCTGTTCGGCGCCATCTTCTTCGTGTCGGTGGGTATGCTGGTTGACCCCGCTGTGATTGCGCAGTATTGGCTGCCGATTGTGGTGCTGGTGCTGGTGATTATAGTGGGTCAGACGGTGTTCGGCTCAGTGGGTTTTCTGCTTAGCGGCCAGCCGCTGAGGGTGGCTATGCAATGCGGCTTCTCCATGACTCAGATTGGCGAGTTTGCCTTTATCATTGCCTCCTTAGGAGTGAGCCTCGGGGTAACGGAGGGATTTCTTTACCCCGTGGTGGTGGCAGTGAGTGTGATAACTACGTTTATCACTCCTTATATGATAAAACTCGCGCCGCGCGCATACGCGAAGGTGGAGAAGCATCTGCCTGTAAAGTTGCAGCAGGCTATGGAGAGCAACCATGACATCACCTCAGCAGAGAGTGAGAGTGCATGGCGCCGACTGACAGGAGCTCTGCTGAAGCAGACTTTGGCCTACGGGGTGCTGTGCATCGCCATTCTGACGGTGTGCCTGTCGTCGCTGCTGCCGATGATGACCGGCCTGCTGGGCAACTGGTGGGGCAAGGCGGTAACAGGGGTGGTGACATTCCTGGCCATGTCGCTGTTTCTGCGTGCAATAGTGATGCGCAAGAATCACAGCGACGACTTCCGCGCCCTATGGGCGGAGAGCTTCTACAACCGTTTCCCGCTGGTGTTCACTATTCTGGTGCGCTACGTGATTGCCACGGCATTTGTGTTTTATCTGATTAACTACCTGACCCAGCTGCCCGCACTGGCAGAATGGGCATTGGCCTTCGTGCTCGTAGGCGCTACGCTCTTCTCGCGCAGCATCAAGGTGAGCAGCAAGGGGCTGGAGGACCTGTTCCTTAAGAATCTTAAAAGCCGTGAGTTGCATGCGCAGCGGTCGGGCAAGGCTGCACCTATGTATGCCCCCCAGTTGCTGCGGCGCGATGTGCATCTGACCATAGTGCAGCTGCCTATGAACAGCAAACTGGCGGGCCGCTCGCTGCTCGACCTCGACCTCGCCAACAAGGCGGGAGTGATGGTGGCATCGATAGTCAGGGGCGGACGGCGCATCCATATACCGGGGGCCATGACACAGCTCTTCCCCGGCGACAGGCTGCAGATTATCGGCAGCGATGAGGATATCAAGGCCTTCTCCCAACTGATACTTGCGGAGGTGTTCCCTGAAAAAGCATACGCCGATGAGCATGACCTTGTGCTTAGGAGCATTGTGGTGGGAAGCGGCTCTTTCCTTTGCGGCAAGAAAGTGCGCCATTGCCGCCTGCGGGAGGACCACGACTGCATGCTGGTAGGCTTTGAGAACGATGACGGCCAGATAGGCCTGCCGGATGCCGACCGCGTGATAGAGGAAGGCGACACGCTATGGATAGTGGGCGAGAAAATCGCAATAAAGGCCCTCAACATAAAAATTGAAAAATTGAAGGATTAAAAAATTGAACATTCCTAATTTTCCAAAAGGACTGAAGAAACATAATTAGTAAACAGACAGATAACAATGTGCGTTTATTTCTTTCTATTCAATGCACGGCGCAGCGATACGCTCAAGACGCTGGAGAGCCTGAAGGCTCAGAGGGGCGTGGACCGTATCGTGGTGCTGCAACCGCGGAACATGCCCGACTGCGAGCGTATTGACGACCAAGCGAATGAGAAGGTAAGCATCGACGAGGTGGAGGACAGCTTCTTCACGGGCAAAGTGATAAATAAAATATACAGCTACAAAGCGCTGCAGTTCTTCCTGTACACCAAGACTACTCCGTTGAAGATGGGCTACCGTGCCGCTGAGCGCATGCTGCAGGTATGCTGCAAGAATATGGACCAGATGGTGTATGCCGACCACTACGAAGTGAAAGGTGGGCAGACTCTCTCCCACCCGCTCATTGACTACCAGCAAGGTAGTGTGCGCAACGATTTTGACTTCGGCAGCGTGTTGCTCATCAACTTATGGCAGGTAAGTGTGAACGAATACCGCCATGCCGCCCTCTATCGCATGCTGCTCGACATAAAAAACAAACTACACCTGAGCGAGATGCTCTACACCGAGCAGGAGAGCGACCTGCGCAAGAGTGGCGAGCGGCAGTTTGACTATGTGAATCCTGCGCAGCGCGAAGTGCAGATAGAGATGGAAAAGGCGTTCACCGAATGGCTCAAACAAGAGAACTGCCTGCTGAGCGACGAGATGATACGCAATGTCAACTTAGGAGAAAAGAATAATGCTCAATGTGTAGAAGCCAGCGTGATTATCCCCGTAAGAAACAGGGAGAAAACCATTGGCGACGCTATACGCTCGGCGTTAAGCCAAGAAGCGGACTTCAATTATAATGTCATCGTGGTGGACAATCACTCCACCGACGGCACCTCCGAAGCCATTGAGGCTATTGCCAGCAAAGACTGCCGCGTGGTGCATATAGTGCCTGAGCAGGATGACTTGGGCATAGGTGGATGCTGGGATCTGGCAGTGCGCAGCGAGAAGTGCGGCAAGTTTGCCGTACAGCTCGACAGCGACGACCTCTATAGCGGCCCCGACACGCTGCAACGGATTGTGGACAAGTTCTATGAGACCAAGGCCGCAATGGTAATAGGCTCCTACAGCCTGGTGGATTTCAACCTGCAGCCGCTGCCGCCCGGCCTGATAGACCACCGCGAGTGGACTGACGAGAATGGCATGAACAACGCTCTGCGCATCAACGGCTTAGGTGCCCCCAGGGCATTCTACACACCCATTATCAGGGATATAGGCTTCCCCAACACGAGCTACGGCGAGGACTATGCCGTAGGGCTGGCCATCTCGCGCAGATACAAGATTGGACGCATTTACGATTGCCTATACCTCTGCCGCCGCTGGGACGGCAACTCCGATGCAGCGCTGTCGATAGAGAAGGTAAATCGCAACAATGCCTACAAGGACAGCCTGCGCAGCATAGAGATGAACAAGCGCACAGGCATCATCCTCGGCGGCAGCAGTATCACACCGAGCGCGGGGCTCGACGACTGGCTCCAGCGTCAGATGAACCAATGGCCCGAAGTAAAGCAGCACTTCGAAGAACTTGACACAAAGGTCGAAAAACGCCAGCTCGAAATGGCAGGAGGAGTGACTCTCACCGTGCAGTATAACCCTGCACGCATACGCTCCACAGCCGCAAAGGTCGATAAGGAGAGCATAGGCAAGCGGCAGTGCTTCCTATGCATAGAAAACCAGCCAAAGGAGCAACTGCACGAGCACTATCACGGCAGGTATCAACTGTGCATCAACCCCTACCCCATCCTGCACCGCCACTGTACAATCCCACTTATCGGGCACAAGCCCCAGCTGATGAAAGGGCACTATGGCGACCTGCATGAATTCATTCATTGGCTGCCCGGGCAGGTCATGTTCTACAACGGCCCGCAGTGCGGAGCCTCAGCACCCGACCACTTCCATTTCCAATGCGGTGACAAGGACGAGATGCCACTGCTGCGCGACCTCCAAAAATATAAGGAGACCGCAGTTACCTTGGCCGACGGAATAAAGCTCATCAAGGATTACGTATGCCCCGTGCTATGCTGCGATGGTATTGAGGACCTGGAGATGATGGTGAGCATGCTGCCCGTGGCAGAGGGTGAGGCCGAGCCTCGCTTCAATATCCTGGCATGGTGCGACAACAGCGATATAGTTTACAAGGAGACCTACCTCCTCATACCGCGCCGCAAACTGCGCCCCGACTGCTACTTCGCTGAAGGAGAGCATAATCTCTGCATCAGTCCCGGGGCTGTGGATATGGCCGGACTTATCATCACGCCACGCGAGGAAGACTACCATCGTCTGACTGGCGAACAAGCTGCCGCCATACTCCGGGAGGTGACACTGGGAGAAGAAGAATTACACATTATCTGCGAAAAGATTAAAGCCCATGGCTCATACTCAAATCTCTGTTATTAGAGTAGGTGTGATGAGCGCACCTGCCATCACTGTCACCCTCCACGGCAAATGGAGGAGCAACGATGGCGTCATTGACGACAGCCGCATTGTCGTCAGCAAGCCCGACGAGTTTGCGCCGCTCAGTCCCGACTGCGCCTTCACCCTCCACGGCGTGACCATAGGCAAGAGCTATCATTGGGAGCGCAAAGAAGACCAGACATTCACTGGCAAACTCGCTGTCATACGGGAGGGCGAACAACTCACCGCCGTCAACATACTGCCTATAGAGGACTATCTCATCTCTGTGATTAGCAGCGAGATGTCGGCCACAGCATCGCTGGAGTTCCTTAAGGCTGCAGCCGTCATCAGCCGCTCATGGGTGAAAAGGCAGATACTTAACAAAGACCTTAAAGACCTTAAGAACCTTAGAGACTTTAAAGACACCAAGGACACCATCATCACCTGGCAAGACCACGAGGACCACACCCTCTACGATGTGTGCGCCGACGACCACTGCCAGCGCTATCAAGGCATCACCAAAGCCAGCAATCCCAATGTAAGGCGCGCCGTGGAAGAGACAAGTGGCGAAGTGCTGACCTACGAAGGCGAGATATGCGACTGCCGCTTCTCCAAGTGTTGCGGCGGCAGGATGGAGGAGTTTGCCACTTGCTGGCAGGACAAGGACGTGCCCTACCTGCAAGCCCTTGAGGACCGCGACCCGAAGGACGGCACCATCCTATGCGACACACACGACAAAGGCATCCTTGCACAGGTGCTCAATGACTACGATCAAGAGACCGTAGATTTCTACCGCTGGACAGTGACATACACGCAAGCCGAGCTGAGCGAACTGCTGCGCCGTAAATTGGGGCGCGACTTCGGCCAGGTGTTGGAGCTGCGGCCCCTCAAGCGAGGCAAGAGCGGGCGCATCTGCCAACTGCTGATACGCGGCACCAAAGCCAGCCTGACCATCGGCAAGGAACTCACCATTCGCTCCGCACTGAGCGAGAGCCACCTCTACAGCTCCGCTTTTGAGGTGGAAACTGTGGGCGACACCTTCACACTCCACGGCAAGGGCTGGGGTCACGGCGTGGGGCTCTGCCAGATAGGAGCCGCAGTGATGGGCAGCCGAGGCTATGACTACCGTGAGATACTCGCCCACTACTATCCCAACACGACAATAATCAGACATTGACCTTAAAACACACAAAATCATAATGAAATCACAATCACCGAAACACACTTCCCCGTGGGCATGGGTGCCGTCGCTATACTTCGCTGAGGGCATACCCTATCTCATGGTAATGGCCATAGCAGCAATAATGTATAAGAAACTCGGCTTAGGCAACGACGAGATAGCCCTCTACACCAGCTGGCTCTACCTGCCGTGGGTCATCAAGCCGCTGTGGAGCCCCATCGTAGATATGTTTAAGACCAAGCGCTGGTGGATAGTGGTGATGGAGTTCGTAATTGGCGTAACCATAGCCGGCGTAGCCCTCACCATCAGGGCACCGCAATTTGTGCAGTACACCATGGCCTTCTTTTGGCTCATGGCCTTCAGCAGCGCCACCCACGACATAGCTGCCGACGGCTTCTATATGATTGGCCTTGACACCAATAAGCAGTCGCTCTTTGTAGGCATACGCAGCACCTTCTACCGCATCTCCATGATTGCAGGGCAAGGCCTCACGCTTATCCTCGCCGGCACACTGGAACGTAACCTCGGTGACGAACCTCTGGCATGGACATACACCATGGCCACAGTGGCCGTAGTGTTTATACTCATCTTCCTCTACCACGCCATAATGCTGCCGCGCGTAGAGAAGAAAAAGCAAGAAAACTCCCTCCCGACATCAGAGGAAAAAACCAAAACCTCCCCCTCACAATTCCTTTCGGTATTCAAGGAATTCTTCACCAAGCAAGGCGTATGGATAGCCATAGTGTTTATGCTGCTCTATCGCTTCCCCGAAGCACTGCTCACCAAGATAGCACCCCTCTTCCTCATTGACGAGGCTGTGGACGGAGGCCTCGAACTAAGCACCGACGCAGTGGGTATAGCCCAAGGCACCGTGGGAGTGGTAGGCCTGACCATCGGCGGCATCCTCGGCGGCATAGCAGCCTCAAGGGGCGGCCTGAAGAAGTGGCTCTGGCCCATGGTGTGGGCCATCACACTGCCCGACATAATATACGTATTCCTGAGCATCCTGATGCCAAGTAATATATTCGTCATCTCAGCCGCGATATTCGTAGAGCAGTTCGGTTACGGATTCGGCTTCACAGCCTACATGCTCTTTATGCTCTACTTCTGCCAGACGGATAATAGTCAAGAGCCAAGAGCCAAGAGTCAAGAGTCGAAAGCTCGAGGGGCAAATAATCAGACTTCCCACTACGCCATCTGCACAGGCTTCATGGCGCTGAGCATGATGCTGCCCGGCATGGTGGCAGGCTACCTGCAGCAGTGGCTCGGCTACACCGCATTCTTTATCCTTGTCATGGTATGCTGCCTGCTCACCGTGGTTGTAGCCCGCATAGTAAAGATAGACCCACAATTCGGAGTTAAAAACAATAACCGTTAAACAGTAACCAATATGAAAAAGAACATTCTCTTTTCCCTATTCACTATTCTCTTTTCTCTAACACTCGTATCCTGCTCGGGCAGCGACGATGAAAGCACCGACGAACCCGACGTGCCGCAGACCTACCGCCGCTCGGTGATTATCTACATCGCTGCACAGAACTCGCTCGGCTACCTCGAAAGCGGATACACCAGCGCCAGCAGACTCGACTCCCTGGAGATAATGAAAGGCATGGCCCAACTCAACAGCACAAAGGACAATGTCTTCCTCTTCATTGACGACAGCCAGCGACCGCGCCTCAGTCGCATCTATCGCTACGGCGGTGGCGGACAGATGCGCACCATGGTCAGCCTCGAGAAGCGCTGGTCGCTCGACGTATGCTCCACCGACCCCGCCACACTCCACGAGGTGCTCAGCTATGTGGCCACCAATTATCCCTCCGAGAGCTACGGCCTCATCCTATGGAGCCACGGTAGCGGATGGCAGCCCAGCACCAATGTGCAGAACACGCTCAAGCTCACTAAATCCTTCGGCATCGACGTAGGCGGAGGCGGCAACATGGAAACCGACACCGACTCCCGAGGGCGCATGGGCGTGCAAATGGACATCAGCGACATGGCCACAGCCATAGCCCGCAGCGGCGTGCACCTCGACTACATCTTCTTCGACGCGTGCAACATGCAGAATATCGAGGTGGCATACGAGCTAAAGGACGTCACATCCTACGTCATCGGCAGCGCCACCACCACCTCCGCCTACGGCGCATACTACACCGACCTGATTCCGCAGGCACTCTTTGCATATCCGATGAACGATGCAAACGCCATGCGCATGGCCAGGCAGTATTTCTTCGATGCCACGCAGAACGTCAGTCTGCAGGACTATTACGAAGACCTCGGCAACGTAAACTCTGTCATCAAGACCAGCGAGCTGGAGAATTTTGCCGCAGTAACCGGGCAGTACATCGGCAAGGCCATCACCAACCGTCAGACCGTTGACATGACCGACGTGCAGCGCTATAGCGACAACGAGCATTTCTACTCGCCCGCCCACTACGACATGGGCTGTGTGCTGGGGCGCATCCTCAGTGCCGCGGACTATCAGGCATGGCGTGCAGAAGCCGACAAGTGCATCATCTCCCATAACGCCACCGACAAATACATACTCTATATTTACAGAGGAGAGACATACTACGCCACCCTCGACGACCCCGACCACATAGTTGGAGTGAGCATGTTCGTGCCCGACGAGCTATATGACGGAGATAAGTTTAATAAATACCCATTCAACAAGGATTTCCAATCCACCGCCTGGTACAAAGCTGCGAACTGGAAAGCCACAGGGTGGTAAGACGAAAAATAGGGCGAAATTATTGTTGTAATAAAAATAATTACTATCTTTGCAACGTTCTTTGACCGGAGCCTGCCATTGGGTGGGAACTGAAGGGCAGAGAATCTATATATAAAAAGGCGTACTTGCGCTTTGTTCTTGACGGATTGAAATCTAGCAAATTCCTAAGTTTGTCAAGAGACATAGCGACAAAGACGTCCAGTTGGTATGTAATAATTATACCTTATTTATAATTATAGGGCATACTTACATATCGGCGTGGGCTTCGGCGTTGCTCGTTTCGACAAACTGGGCGATGCTAGAGCCTCAATCCGTGGGACGAGTAACAGATAGAACTCCCACGCTCTTTTTGTATATATGCCAAACCAAAGACAAACAGCCTGCATGGGGAGTTTGCGGACAGAAATGCCATGTAACATGACAGAATCGGATAGGATAAAAGCTATTAACAGTGTTCTTAAAGACTATTTCGTGCTTCATCCCAACACCATGATTAGCGCAAAGGAACTGATGCCCAGATTTATCAATGAGGGCATATTTAATCACAACAATAGAGACGGTAATCCTATTAGGAAACTTTTAAGGAAATTGTATAAAGAAAAAAGGTTGTGTGCTCTGAAATATGTTTACTTTGAGGTGAAAGAAAAGAACAAAAATTGGTTTTTCACCGATGAAAAACCAAAGAATGCTTGATGAAGTTGTTCCATAAACACAAACATTGCAAGATGGATAAGATTGTAAAAAGAACATTAGTTGCCCTGATATGTTGTTTTGCTGTTTGTTACAGCCATGCAGATATATATTTTAATAGTAACGGAGGTTGTAGATACGGCATACGCGACATAAACGACACTGAGGCCTATGTATATGATGTACCTGACGAGAATAATTTCTCCAGAATTTTATCTGCAGTAATTCACGACGGCCGTACTTATCGCGTCACAGGTATTGGTGCAAAAGCTTTTAGTTGCAAGAAACGTTTGACAACCATTACTATTCCAAATTCTATTACAACCATTGGAGATAGTGCTTTCGCTGGTTGTAACAACCTAACCTCACTAACCATTCCCAATTCCGTGACAAGTATTGGAAAATATGCTTTCTGTGGGTGTTATCAAATATCATCAGTCAACATCCCAAACTCTATAAAAAGCATTGAAGAAAGGACTTTCTCTGGATGTTATCATCTAACCTCAGTAACCATCCCCAACTCTGTGACGAGCATTGGAGACCATGCTTTCTCTGGATGTGATGATCTAGCCTCAGTAACCATCCCCAATTCCGTGACAAATATTGGATCAGGGGCTTTCGCATATTGTGAAGGTTTAACCTCATTAACCATCCCCAACTCTGTGACGAGCATTGGAGACCATGCCTTCTCTGGATGTGATGATCTAGCCTCAGTAACCATCCCCAATTCCGTGACAAATATTGGATCAGGGGCTTTCGCATATTGTGAAGGTTTAACCTCATTAACCATCCCCAACTC
>JAGCYL010000002.1 GCA_017960825.1 Bacteroidaceae bacterium
AAAATAATCACGTAAAAACTTGGTCATTCCAAGCGATTGTCGTAATTTTGCAGCCGCTTTTGCCGAAAAGGCAATCGCGCGCGAACATTTAATATATTATTAACAACAAAAACTGTAAGACGATGAATCAGTATGAAACCGTTTTCATTTTGACTCCCGTTTTGTCTGATGAACAGATGAAGGAAGCGGTTGGTAAGTTCAGAGACTATCTGACATCGCAGGGCTCAGAAATCCTCTATGAGGAGAACTGGGGCATGCGCAAGCTCGCTTACAACATCAACAAGAAGTCATCCGGCTTCTACTACGAGATTGGCTTCAAGGCCGACCCGTCAGCAATCGAGAGACTTGAGATTAACTACCGCCGTGACGAGCGCGTGCTGCGCTTCCTCACAGTAAAGATGGACAAGAACGCCGCCGCTTACGCAGCTAAGCGCCAGGCCCTTAAAAAAGAGGAGGACTAAACCATGGCTATCGAACAGAACGAAATCCGCTATCTCAACGCTCCCTCTATTGAGGTGAAGAAGAAGAAGTACTGCCGCTTCAAAAAGAGTGGTATCAAGTATATTGACTATCGCGATCCTGAGTTCCTGAAGAAGTTCCTCAACGAGCAGGGCCGCATACTCCCCCGCCGCATTACCGGCACCTCCCTCAAGTATCAGCGCCGCGTGGCTCAGGCTGTTAAGCGTGCACGCCACCTCGCACTGCTGCCCTTCGTGACCGACATGATGAAATAACCCTGTAAACTCAAGACCACTATGGAAATTATACTTAAAGAAGACATTATCGGCTTGGGTTTCAAGAACGATATCGTGAACGTCAAGAACGGCTACGCCAACAACTATCTCGTACCCACAGGTAAGGCTGCTTATGCCACCGAGAGCGCAAAGAAAGTATTGGCTGAGGACCTCCGTCAGAAGGCTCACAAGCTCGCCAAGATTAAGGAAGAGGCTGAGGCTCTGGCCGCTAAGATTAACGCTGTGCCCGCACTGACAATTCCTATGAAAGTCAGCAGCACCGGTACCATCTACGGCTCTGTCACCAACGTGCAGATTGCTGAGGGTCTCGCTGCTCAGGGCATTGAGGTTGACCGCAAGAAGATTGTTGTTAGCGATGTGAAAGCTGTAGGCAACTACACCGCAAGCGTTAAACTGCACAAGGAGGTTACCGCTACCGTTGAGTTTAATGTCATCAGCGAAGGTGGCGAAGAACTCGCTGAGGAAGAGGCTCCCGTAGTGGAGGCTGCTGCTCCCGTAGTGGAAGAAGCTCCCGCTGTTGAGGAAACTCCTGTAGAGGAAGACACTCCCGCTGTTGAGGAAGAGGTTGCTCCTGCTGAAGAAGAAACCCCCGCAACTGAGGAAGCACCCGCTGAGGAAGAAGCATAGACGACACTTCATAGCACTTTTATAATGTTCGCTCCCCGCCCCACAGAGGTGGGGAGCTTTTTCTGATACGTCTGACCATAAACATTAAACCCAGATATAATCGTCATGCCAAAAATCACATTTATAGTCCTTGCACTAATGCTAGTCTGCATTGCAGCACCAGCCCAAACACGCAACCCGTTGGCAAAGAAACCAGCTACAACCACAGCAAAGAAGCCTGCAGCTACTACAGCAAAGAAGCCTGCAGCTACAGCCAAGACTGCTCCGGCCAAGAAAGTAACAACAACCAAAAATCCCGGCATAGTGAAAGCCGTACAGAGCAACCCTCAATATAAGGAGGTCAGCTACACCCTGCGCGGCAAGGCTCACGGCTTTCAAGAAGGCGAATGGATAAGCCTATGTGAGCCGGGCAAGAACGGTCTCGTTGCCACAGACTCCGTGCAGTTACAGGGTGAGGAATTCAGTTTCAGAGGGCGCACGCTCAATGTGCCCTACATGAAATACCTCGTTGTGGGCCAGGGCGTACATAAAACTCTTGTTGAAGTATTCATAGAGGAAGGTAACATAGTTGCCGACATCACTGCCGACAAACGTATTGACCAAGTAAAGGGCACTGTAACCAACAACTTTTACGCGCCCTACCGCGACAGCATCAACACCATCTATACACAGATATACGAATGCACACGCGAGAGTATGCGTCTGAGCAACTCTGCAGATGATCGTGAAGCATACAAGCTCGGCATCGACTCGCTCCGCAATCAGATAGTGCAATACACCTACACCTTCGCACGCAAAAACCTCAGCAACTGGGCAGGCATTTATCTTTTTGCCGAATATCACAAGCGCTTTACCGTCGCTCAAAACAAAGCCCTCCTTACTGCCGTGCCGTCCAAGTTCTCGGGACTGCCCATCATAGCCGAAATACGCAAGTTCAACAACACGCGAAAATAACAGATGAGAAAACATCTTCTTACTCTTCTTTTTTCTATCTTCGTGACCCTATGTCCCGCTCAGTGGCGAGCTGGCGAAGAACTCTGTGTGAGCAGCGTCGATGCCTCGCACTTGGAGCGCTATTTCTATGCCGAGCCCATCAGTGACGGTGTGTTTGAGCGCATTTGGCTCAAGTCATTCAAACGTGACTGCACCACCCCACGCAACGACCTACGCTATCTGCGTCTGCTCCATATCAACAAGAACGGACGCCCACAGACCGGTGAGCTAATATGCAACAAGGCCATTGCCGAAGACCTGCTCGACATCTTCCGGCAGCTCTATCTCTGCGGTTATCGCATAGAGAAAATTATGCTCATCGACAACTATGATGCTGACGATGAGACATCGATGGCCGACAACAACACTTCTTGCTTCAACTATCGCACCATAGCAGGAAGCAACCAGCCCTCGCTTCATGGTCGCGGACTGGCTATTGACATCAATCCCCTCATAAACCCTTGCATTAACTTCCGCACGGGACTCGTGCAGCCCGCCAACGGCAAGCTTCATGCTACTAAGCGCACCAACCGTAGTGACCAACCGCTGCGTTATATCAATCGCAACGACCTCTGCTATAAACTGTTTGTGCAGCACGGTTTCACATGGGGCGGCAGTTGGCGCACAGTCCACGACTACCAGCACTTCGAGAAGAGAGTACGTTGAGCATTGAATCTACTATATGAAACGTATAATCCACTGCATTGCCGTAGTACAGCTTGCCGTAATCCTCACCGGCGCAGCACAAAAATCATTTGACATTAATTCAGGGTGGACTTTCCGCCAGGAGCGTCTGCACAACTGGCATTATGCCACGGTGCCAGGCACAGTACACACTGACCTCATTGCTCTCGGAAGCATAGAAGACCCATTCTACGGTCTGAACGAACGCACCGTGCAGTGGATAGATAAGGAGGATTGGCTTTACGACAATCATTTTACCGTCACTGCCGAGCAGCAGCAGTGTTCACGCCGCGAACTTACCTTCTATGGTCTTGACACATACGCCGATGTCTGGCTTAACGACAGTCTCATCCTAAAGGCAGACAATATGTTTCGCACATGGCGCGCAGACATCAGCCATCTGACACGTACGGGCGACAATCATCTGCGCGTGCGCCTCAACTCCCCCATCAAGACAGACCTACCGAAATGGCAACAATTCCCTAATCAATATCACGCCAGCTCCGACCAAAGTGAGAATGGCGGACTGCTGGACCGACGCCTATCACCCTTCGTTCGCAAGGCAGGTTACCATTATGGCTGGGACTGGGGACCGCGCATTGTCACCCTCGGTATCTGGCGTCCCGTAGTTTTTACCGCCTGGAAAGATTTCATTATCCGCGATGTCTTTGTAGAGCAGACCAAAGTCACTCGCAAACGAGCTGACATACAGCACCACGTCACGATAGAGGCTGAGCGCGAAATCTCCGCTACTCTCATTGTCATAGATTCCGCCACACAGCGCCGTCTTGCCACGCAGACAATAAACTTGCACCGAGGCACAAACGAAATCTCGCTCCCCTACGCCATTCAGAACCCTCGCCTATGGTGGACCAACGGACTCGGCGAACCGAATCTCTATACACTACAGACCACGATTGAATCGGAGAAAGGAGATATAGCAACGCAGACAACCACTGTCGGGCTCCGCTCCCTCCAGCTCCACCGCGAGGCAGATGCCGACGGCAAAGGCGAAGCATTCTTCTTTACCCTCAACGGCGAGAGGCTCTTCATGAAGGGTGCCAACTACATTCCCTGTGATGTTTTCCTTCCTCGTGTCACCGATTCAGTCTACCAGCGCACCGTCGCTGATGCCGTGGCCGTCAATATGAATATGCTGCGCGTATGGGGCGGTGGTGTTTACGAGGATGACCGTTTCTACAAATTGTGCGACAAGTACGGCATTCTCGTGTGGCAAGACTTTATGTTCGCATGTGCCATGTACCCTGCCGCAGGCGCATTCCTCGACAACATACGCCAAGAAGCTATCGACAATGTCAAACGGCTGCGCAACCATCCGTGCATTGCCCTTTGGTGCGGTAACAACGAGGTGCAGGATGCTTGGCTTGGCTGGGGCTGGAAACGACAGTCCGAGCGTGATGGCCACGCCGAGCGCCTATGGGCCGAGTATAAAGAACTGTTTTTTCATACCTTGCCAGAAGTAGTAAAGACTTACGCACCGCAGACAGCATACCACCCTTCTTCTCCTTTTGCCACTTACGAGGGAAAAAGCGAGTTTACACGTGGCGACTACCACTATTGGGAGGTGTGGCACGCCCACAAACCTATAAGTGAATATAATAAGGTGCGCGCACGATTCTTCAGCGAGTACGGCATGCAGAGCTTCCCCGAGTTCTCCACTATAAAGCGCTTCGCCCCCGACCCCAGCGACTGGGACATCAGCTCCGACGTCATGATGGCGCACCAGCGCGGAGGTACTCACGCCAACCAGCTCATCGAGAGCTACCTACGCACCGAGTACGGCCGTCCGCAGGGCTTCGACACCCTGCTATATGTGGGCCAACTCATGCAGGGAGATGCTATGAAGACAGCCGTTGAGGCGCACCGCCGCGACAAAGGCTACTGCTGGGGCAGCCTGCTCTGGCAGATCAACGACTGCTGGCCCGTCGCCTCGTGGAGCACACGCGACTACTACGGCCGCTGGAAGGCAGCCCACTACATGGTGCGCCCAGCCATGGCCGACATCCTCGTGTCGCCCATACAGACGGAGGACAGCATCCTCCACCTCTTCATCGTCAACGACCGTCTCGCCCCCGTTAGCGGACAGCTCTCCGTGGAGGTCTATAGCGCTACCGAACGCCATCTCGCACTCACGCGCCGCGTCAAGGTCGGCGCCAATAGCTCCGTCGACGTGTGGACATTGCCCACCGCCCAGATACTCGCTCAGGCAGGCGTCAGCCCCGAGCAGGCCATCATCCATGCCGAGTTCCTGCCCGACAAGGTTGGCAGCCAGACATACTCCAACAACTACATCCTCGTCTATCCCAAGGAGCTGGAGCAGCAGCCTGCCCACCTCAGCATCGCGGTGAACGGCAACAGCGTCACCGTGTCAACCGACCGCTACGCTCGCGGCATCTACCTCTCCCTCGACGGTGACGACTCCCACCATTTCTCCGATAACTTCTTCGACCTCCTCCCCGGGCAGCAGCGCACCGTCACCCTCACCACGCGCCTGTCACCAAGCGAAGTAAAGGTTATAGGTTATTGGTTATAGGTTAGAGATATAAGTCTGAAATGGCTTAACAAAAACCGAGAAAAAAATCTCCCACTAAGCTAGGGGGAGTACGGCAAAGCCGGGAGGGGGTGTGTAGATTTAAACAGGTCTTTGATTTGCGACTATAGAGCAATGCTCAAGAGCATGTAGCGCAGGCAAGGGTTTTCTATGTTATTCTTCTTTTACTATAGCTTTTCCACTCTAAAGCTCTCAATCCACATTTTTCTATTTCAAAAAATTTGGCCATATTCTTTTTATTTCATACTTTTGCAGACAATTAAGGAAGGAGCGCAAGCTCTTTCTTTATTTTCCATCAGCATATTAACCATTACCTTATTAATATTATGAAAAAAAGTTTATTTGCATTTCTCGCATCATCGCTGCTCGCCACGGCAGCCATGGCGCAGCTGAATCCCTGCGACGTGAATTACGACAACAAAGTGAACACCGCCGACGTGGTGGCCATCTACACCAACATCATCGACGGCACAACGCCCACGAAGCCGGAGATGACACGTATGGCGTTCTCCTACGGTGGCGCGAATTTCTTTTTTGAGCCTGTAGAGGGAGGCACATTTATGATGGGCGCAACGAATGAGCAGGATGATCCACAAAGCGACGAGTTACCCGTCCATCAAGTTACCGTGAGCGACTTCTATATGGCTCGTACCGAGCTTACGCAGGCTCAGTGGAAGGCCGTCGCAAGCAACGACCCCTTTGAATTCAAGGGCGACAACCTCCCCGTTGAGAGTGTTTCTTACAACGAGGCTATCTTCTACTGCATCATGCTTAATAGCGCGCTTAAAGACCAGCTGCCAGAGGGCATGACATTCCGTCTGCCTACCGAGGCTGAGTGGGAGTATGCCGCCCGCGGTGGCAAGAAGAGCAAGCACTGGAAGTATTGCGGAGACTTAGAAAGTGGAAAATCCATAAACGATTATGCGTGGCATTCTGATAATAGTGGCGAGAAGACGCACGATGTGGGCACAAAGTTGCCCAACGAGCTTGGTCTCTACGACATGGCCGGCAATGTAATGGAATACTGTATGGGAACTTACAGGGACTATACCAGCAAAGCCCAGGTAGATCCCTATTTTGAAGATGGAAATACCACTTGTGTAGTACGTGGATCATCGTATGATATGAAGTCTGAAACCGGCACTACTACCAATAGGGGGTATTGGAGTGATAAGTCAGGTAAACAAAAATACGTAGGCTTCCGCCTCGTTCTCGGCCATCAGTTAACAGTAACCTTTTAAAAAAATTACGAAACCTTATACCGGAGCCTGCGCTGAAAGAGCGCGGGCTCTGATTGTTTTGCTCCCTTCTCCCGCGAACAAACGCTGAACTCGCGGGATTTTTCTGCGACCTCATCAAATTTAAACGCGACTTCGTCTAATTTAAACGCGACCTCACGCAATTTTAAGCAGACTCCGTAGAATCTTAAGCGGACTTCGCCAGAAAAAAGCGCGACTTCCCTTAATTCTTTCGGCGGAAGTGATAATTCATTTCGGCCGAAGTGATACTTTATTTCGGCCGAAGTACTTTAGCATTTCGGCGGAAAGAATATGATGAAGTCCGCTTAAAAATCGCCAAAAGGGCGCTAAGATTAGATAAAGTCGCGTTAAAAATCAGCGAGGTCGCGCTTAGTTTCCACAAGATGGCTCTATGCTTGCGCGAGATGGCTACAAAAACTTCTGAATTTGGGCTTATATTTACGCAGCCCAGAGTTGGTAACTGATAACGCACCCTGCAAACAGTATAGTCCACCACGCATAGATGCGACGGCGGAAATACAGCCACGCGAAGACAGTAAACATGAGCGGATAGATGAAGAGCGTGGCTAGGAACGAGAGATGCACCTCGACACTGGCTCCAGGCAGCGAGGCTATATGCGCCAAGCCGTTGTTCATCAGCTCCACGCTGCGGGCGAGCACCCACCCTATGGCGACGGCCACTGCGGGCCACCACGACAAGGCGAAGTAACACACTGCGCCTATCAGCAATACATAGGCGCATGGGATGACTAACAGATTAGTAACCAAGAACAACAGGGGCAAGCGACCAAATACGCATGCTACGACAGGAGCCGTGGCCAGCTGGGCAATAATTGTAATATAAAGGAAGCTAAGGAAGGGCCAACTCCAGCGTGGCGCGCGCATCAATAGTGATTCCTTGAAATAGGGCAAGAAATATATGATGAAGAATACCGCAAGGAACGACAGCTGAAAGCCTACATCCATCAGACTTTGTGGACTAACCAACAAAACCACGAAGGCCGCCAGCACTACATTGTTGATAGAGGATATTCCCTCTCCTCTCAAACCAAGCAGGAGTATAAAACTGAGCATCAGCGCAGAACGGATGATGGAGATACTGCAACCCGATATAAAGACAAAGGTCCACACCAACGCAAACATCATAATTGTCGACACGCATTGAGTCCAGCGTCTTATTCGCAGAGGTGTCAGCACGAAGAACATAAGCGATGCCAATATGCTCAAATGCAATCCTGACAGGGCAAGCACATGGCTTGCCCCTGACAATGAGTATTTTTCACGGGTGGATTTTGTCACCGCAGATTTGTCGCCTAACGTCATTGCTGCCAGCACAGCGGCATCATCTGTTGTGAGATTGAGACGCTCGTATCTGCGCAAGAGATTTGAACGCAGGGTCAGCGCTTTAATATGCAATTTCTGCCATAGCGGCAGGTTCTCACTCATTGTTTGTGCTTCGGACATCGGCAACAGTTGCACACCTTTCGGAACAAAAGCCTGCCCAGAATAGCCTCGGCGCTTTAGCCATCGGGCATAGTCAAACCCGTCATTCCTACCACTGTCATTTGCAGGCTGATAGTTGTAAGGCTGTTTTATCTCGCCATAAAAAGTGATAGCCTCACCCACCTGTGGCGGTATAAGTAATGTGCTCTGCAGCACCGACAGCATAACCTTATGAGACACGCCGTTGCTACTGACTACCACGCTCACACGCCAAGTCTTGGCAGTCGGTTGCGACACCTCATTCACAACACCACGCCACACTTGCTTACCTTCCGACCATTCTGCATGATTATGAGCATAGTAAATAAGATCGGAAAACATACCTATAATTACCATCAATGCTGCTGTAAGCGCAATCAGCACTCGTCCCTTTCTCTCGCTGCCTTTACGTGCCTTGGGCCATCCCACAATAAGTGCTGCCAGCATAAATACACTGGCAGCAGCAAATAGATAAGGTACTACATTAAAAGGTATCTCTTCCAACTCGGCTATTGCAATGCCGAGCATGAGAGGAAGGAGCAACAGTGAGAGAGGTGACTCCTCCACTATGCGCCCAAAGGGATAACGCAGCCTGGCTAACACCCTTTGAGAATGTCTATCTCCTTGAGGGGGTCAGCAGCCTTGAACACTGCACTGCCTGCCACCAAGACATCGGCACCGGCCTCTGCCAGCAAGGCAGCATTGTCGCGGCATACGCCGCCATCCACCTCGATGAGCGTTGAGAGATTGCGCCTATATATCATCTCGCGCAGACGCTTCACTTTTTCCACGGTTTCACCGATGAATTTCTGCCCTGCGAAGCCAGGGTTGACACTCATTAGCATCACCACATCGGCCTCGGCGAGGATATCCTCCACCATGCATACGGGGGTGCTGGGATTGAGAGTGACGCCTGAGAGCATACCCTCCTTCCTGATCTGATTGAGCAGACGATGGAGGTGAATGGTGGCCTCCTGGTGCACATTCATCACCTTTGCGCCGAGGGCCTTGACTTGTGGCACAAATTTCTCCGGCTCTACTATCATGAGGTGGACATCGAGCGGCTTCTCAGCGATACGCGCCATAGCCTGCATCACGGGAAAACCAAATGAGATGTTGGGTACAAAGACACCGTCCATCACGTCGAGGTGATACCAATCACAGTTGCTCTGGTTGAGCATACGGATGTCGCGCTCAAGATTGGCAAAGTCAGCCGAGAGCAGCGACGGGGCGATAAGGGGTCTCATATTGCGAATTATTAGTTATTTCCTGGTAATATGTATTATGGCCGACGACTTGGGCTCGTCTAGTGTAAAAATCAAACCCTCGGTAAGAAGCGTGTCGCCCTGTATGGATGCTGTCTGCTTGGTGTCCTCGTTATAGAGGCTGTAGGTCACGCCTGTCTTGGCGTAGGGCAGGCGCACGGTGTAGGTGGCAGTATCGCTCTTCTCCTGGCGGAAAACCTGTAGCAGGCTCTCGTCGGTATCGCGGTCATGGTAGGCAAAGATGGTCCATCCGGATGTGTCGGTCTGGTCGTGGTAGGGCGTGAGAACATAGAAGTCCTTGGTCAGCAGATGGCTGTAGCGCCGCCACTCGTCTAGGTCAGTGCGTACCTGGTTGTAGTCGAGTGTCTCGTCGTGAGTGAAGTTGATGGCGAGGTTGTGAATGGGCAGCCACGAAACGCGGGTGACATAGATGGGGTTGCCGCCACGCACCAGGGGGTCAAGTTCACCCACCGACTCCTTGGTGGCTGAGCCATGGAAGGGAATCCACTTATTGAAGGTGGAGCTCATGGCCAGTCGCAGGGCTGTGGTGGTGCGGTCGGCATCGCTGCGCATGAAGGGTATGCTGCGGCGTAGCGACTCAATGTCGTTGCGCCCGCCACCTGAGGCGCAGTTGTCGATATAGGTACACTTGTCGCGGCTGGCGCAGTACGCTATGATGCTGTCCCACAGGGCATAGTGTCCCTGTATGGCCTTGTTCTCGGTGATGCCGGTGCGTGGCAGATGGATCTGCTCGCTCTCCCGAGCGTCCATCATGGGCCACGTGGTGCCAGGATCGCTATTGTTGTCCTCGCGGAAGCAGTCAACGGCATTTTCCTCCATCATCTTGGTAATGCGGTGGAGGGTCCACTGCAAGCACTCGGGGTTGCCGATATTGTTGGTGATGACGCCGTGTACGTTGGAGATGGCCCACTCAGGCTTATAGCCGTAGTTCCTGACCAGCGCATCGACCATTGTCACGCGCTCAGGCTCAAACCACGTGAGTACCTTCATGCCGGCAGCGTGGCAGGCCTCGTTGCTCTCGCGCAGGCTGTGGCCGGGCCACTTGACGGAATCCACCTCCCATGAGCCTACGGTGCCCCACCAGTTGGTGGGCACGGTGCGCCCCTCGGGGTCGAAATACCAGCCGGCATCAAACCAGCGGAAATCGGGATTGAGTCTTTCGTACACTATGCGGTCGAGCGTGCGCCGCCAAGTGTAGAAACGCTCGGAGATGCTGCCGTCAGAATTGGGCAAACCGGTGTCGGCAGAGAAGGGGGCGGTCACAAAGGGCTTAATATTGTTACCGTGGATGTCGGCGCGTGGCACGTTGTATTTCTGAAACCACTCGCGCCACAGGTTGGTAGCATCGTCGGCATTGCGCCCCGTGTAGGGCAACATTACCACCATCGCAGTGCGCACCTTCTCACCCGGCATCAGCACGGAGCGGAAGCCATTGTTGTTGTGAGCCACAAGGTGGACAGCGTTACCCTTGGCACTGAAATCGGCCTGCCATGTACCAGCCCATCCGAGAGCTATAAGTGTGCCGCCATTGCCGTGGACAAGGTCGAAGTAGGGGAAACAACCGTGTGTGGCGCGCCCACCGTCAGAGCGGAAGGATGCAGCCTCTTTGAGCAGGTCCTTGTTGTAGGGGGCATACTGATTGTCATGGTCGCCAAGGCATCCACGCACCTCCGGATTGACTCCGGTAAAAATTATGTCGGCTGACTCAACCTGCTCCAGCACAGCGCTGGGCTGGGTGCCTACATTCTCAAACCACAGGGTGTACTCCACCTGACCATACTCCTTGCAAAGCACTGCCTCCACGCGCACGCGCGTGTTATTATCTAAAGTATAGACCATCGTGGCCTGCTTACGGTCGGCCGTCTCTGCTTTGTTTACAGCGTAGGAACGCAGGCTGCCGAGCCCCTTGTACTTCTTGCCGCCATAGATGAACGATACGGGTATACTCTGCGCCTTGCAGACTGCATTGAATAACTGCTCGCCGCGATGAAGAGCGAGATTGCTGCGAGTAGTGGCGGAAGCACTGAGCGCAGCGATGACCAAAGCTGCTGTTATGCAGATGTTTATCTTTGCAGTGAGCTTCATTAAGTCACTAAGGTGTTATTTTAGATTTCTTAAGAAGAAATCAGTGATGCGGGTGAAGAGATGAATGCGTGTGTTGCCACCGTATATGCTGTGGTTACGGTTGGTGTAGAGTTGCATCTCAAATTGCTTGTCAGCCTGTACGAGGGCCTCAGTGTATTCATAGGTGTTGCGCACATGCACATTGTCGTCGGCAAGACCGTGGCAGACAAGAAGTTTGCCGTGCAGTTTGGGTACACGGCTGATGGCATCGTCATCGTAGCCGCTGTTTTCCTGCGGAGTACGCATGTAGCGCTCCGTATAGACTGTATCGTAGTAGCGCCAGCTGGTGGGCGGAGCCACTGCCACGCCACACTTAAACACACCGCGCCCCTCGCTCATACTCATCAGTGTATTGAAGCCACCAAAGCTCCAACCCCAAATGGCTATATTGTCTTTGTCTATGTAAGGTTGCTGACCAAGCCATAGAGCCGCCTCCACTTGGTCTTTACTCTCGAGCTGCCCAAGGTGCAGATAGGTGCATTTCTCAAAGTCGCGTCCACGACCTCCGGTGCCGCGCCCATCGACGGTGACACAGATGAAGCCCTCGCTGCAGAGGTATGCCTCATAAGAACCGCCCGCGCCATTGGAACCTGCGCCCCAGCTGTCTGCGACAGACTGCGAGCCGGGACCAGAGTACTGATGCATAACGACGGGGTACTTCTTGGCAGGATTGAAATCTGCAGGCTTCATCATCCAGCCGTAAAGCTCCACACCCTCGCTGGTCTTGAATGTAAACATCTCCTTCTGCGGCATATTGTAGCGGGCCACGCGCTCGCGCAGATCCTTATTATCTATAAGGGTCTTGAGCACCTTGCCAGTGTTGCTGCGCAGCGTAGTAACTGGCGGCGTTGTGAGATTGCTATATACATTGATGAAGTACTTCATCGTGGTGCTGAAGGTAGCGGAGTTGGTGCCGGTTTCAGAAGATAACTTTGTGGTCTTGCCGCTGAGGTCGGTGGCAAAGATGGCGGTGCGAGTGGGGGTGCCGTCCTTGGCACTGTAGTAGAAGGTCTTGCGCTGTGGGTCAACGCCGTAAAAGTCGCATACTTCCATAGGCTGATTGGTAATCTGCTTGATGAGTTGGCCGGTGGTGGAGTACCAGTATAGCTGGCTCTGCCCTGTGCGGTCGCTCTGTAACATAAAATTGCTCCCAAAGAACCGGAGGTGTTCATAGGCTAATTCCTTCACATAGCGCTCGTCGCGCTCACTGAGGATGAGTTTGCAGACCGTGGAGCGAGCATCGCCCATGTATATATTCATCTGACTCTGATGGCGATTAAGAGTGACAATAGCGAGTTGGTCTGGTGTCTCTGTGAATTTAATTCGCGGAATATATCCGTCGCTGTCAAGGGGCAAGGCCATCTCGCGGGTTACATGGCTTTTGATGTCGTAGGTGAGCACCTTTACCTTGCTGTTCTGCTGCCCGGCTATAGGATACTTATAGCTGTAGTCATGAGGATAGTCGGCATTGTCCTTGTATTCAGGATTAAGACCCTTAAACATCTGCATTTCATACAGAGGCACTTGGCTCTCATCGAAGCGCACCCATGCCAACATTTTGCTGTCAGCGCTGAAGTCAAAGGCACGACTATAGGTGAACTCCTCCTCATACACCCAGTCGGGGATACCGTTGAGAACATAGTTAAACTTACCATCCTCTGTAATCTGGCTCTCACTATTATTGAACAGCAACTTGACAAGAAAGAGATTGTTGTCGCGCACAAAGGCCACCTGGTTGCCATCGGGCGAGAAGAGTGGCTCCTGCTGCGGGCCATTCTTAGAGAGAGGTTCGAGGGTGTTGTTTGCCACCGTGTAGATATAATACTCCGCTTTCTTAGAATGGCGATAAATGGCCTTGGGATTAGTCTGGAGGAGAATGCGGCTCTCATCAGGAGCAAAGACATAGTCGCTGAAGCTCTGCAGCTGAGTGCCCTTCACCGTGGAGAGGTCAAGGATGGTGCCTACCTCCTCGCCCGACTTAAACGAGTAGCGCACAATTCGCTTGCCACTGACGCGAGCATAGCTCTCGCCATCATTCAGCGGCTTAACACCATAGAGCTGCTCTGCCCAAAAGGCTCCGCTAACCGCGGTCTTGAAATCTATATTCTCACCGCCCGTCACACTAAGGGTGCAGAGGAGCAGAGAGATTAGTCCTAAAAGATAATTTCTCATGTCTGTGGGTTATCAGTAATAAGGCGCGAGATTGTGTCCCGCGCCTTATGAATGTTATTATTAATCTTCTTCTTTCTGGTTGGCAGCGATGAGCTCGTCCTGTACGTTCTGCGGCACGAGTTCGTAGCTGGCGAACTTCATGGTGAAGCTGGCGCGACTGCCGGTGATAGAACTGAGAGCCGTGGAGTAGTTGGCAAGCTCAGCCAGAGGCACCTTAGCCACCAGCTTCTGCATACCTCCTTCGCTCGACATACCCATGATAAGGCCACGGCGACCCTGCAGGTCACTCATCACATCACCCATCATATCGCCGGGCACAAGCACCTCAAGGTCATAGATAGGCTCCAGAATCTTCGGACCTGCCTCACGGAATGCCTGGCTGAAGGCGTTGCGGGCAGCGAGCATGAAGCTGATTTCGTTGGAGTCAACCGGGTGCATCTTACCATCGTAAACGATAACACGTACGTCGCGAGCATAGGACTCAGTCAGCGGGCCGCGCTCCATACGCTCCATCACACCTTTGAGGATAGCAGGCATGAAGCGGGTATCGATAGCGCCACCAACTACGGAGTTGATAAACACCAGTTTGCCGCCCCATTCAAGCTCTGTAACGTCGGTGCTACGCGGAGTGATACGATACTCCTGATTGCCAAAGCGATATACAGTAGGATCGGGCATGCCCTCGGTGTAAGGCTCCACAATCATGTGAACCTCGCCAAACTGACCGGCACCACCACTCTGCTTCTTGTGACGATAGTCGGCGCGTGCAGCCTTGGTGATGGTCTCGCGATAAGGAATACGCTGCGGGTTGAGTTCAATCATAATCTTATCATTGTTCTCAAGACGCCACTTGAGGGTGCGCAGATGGAACTCGCCCTGGCCCTTGATGAGAGTCTGGCGCAACTCCTTGTTCTGCTCTACCACCCATGTAGGATCCTCCTGAGCCATACGATAGATGGCTGCCATCATCTTTTCGTTGTCACTCTCATTGACAGGCTTGATGGCACGGATATACTTGGGATCAGGATACTTAATGTAATTGAAAGTCTGGTCAGAACCCTTATCGTTGAGGGTGTCGCCGGTCTTCACATCCTTCAGCTTCACGGCGCAGCCGATGTCGCCAGCCTGCAGGCTGTCAACCTTGATACGCTGTGCTGCTGCGCAGGCAAACAACTGACCGAGGCGCTCCTTGCTACCGCGGTTAGCATTATTGAGGTCCATTCCTTCTGTTACAGTACCGCTCATTACCTTGAAATACTGCACCTCACCGATATGAGGCTCCATAGCGGTCTTGAAGAAGAACAGGCTGACATTGCCATTGGGATCGAAGGTAACCTCGGTGCCGGCAGCATTCTTTACCTTCGGCATCTCGGTAACCATAGGCACTACGTTGCCAAGGAACTCCATCAGGCGGTTCATGCCCATATCCTTACCGGCGCTGGCCACTACAAGCGGGAAGATACCGCGAACAGCCATACCCTTGCGCACACCCTCACGGATTTCATCCTCAGTGAGCTCCTCACTCTCAAAGAATTTCTCCATCAGAGCCTCATCGTGCTCAGCAGCTGCCTCCACCAGAGCCATGTGCATCTCGGTAGCCTTGTCCATCTGGTCAGCGGGGATATCCTCTACCTTCGGCTTGCCACCGTCGGGGCCCCATGAATATTTCTTCATGGTCAGCACGTCGATGATTGCGTTGAAGTCAGGACCCGTAGCCACGGGGAACTGGATAGGCATAACCTTCGGACCGAAAGTAGCCTTGGTCTTTTCTACAAGCGATTCATAGTCAAAGCGCTCATCGTCAGCCTGGTTGAGCAGAAATACCACCGGCTTGCCCAGCTTTTCTGTGTAGCGGAAATGATTCTGTGTGCCTACTTCCACGCCACTATAGCCCATAAGGATAAGGGCTGTGTCAGTAACATTGAGCGCTGTAATAGCAGCACCGGCAAAGTCGTCTGAACCCGGGCAGTCAATGAAGTTGAGCTTCTTACCGTTGGACTCGGCGTGGAATACGGTGGAGAATACACTGTAGCCGTACTCCTGCTCTACGGGGAAATAATCACTGGCAGTGTTCTTGGCACTGATTTTACCACGGCGACTGATGAGGCCTGCCTCGAAAAGGAGGGATTCGGTGAGGGTCGTTTTGCCCGCACCGTCATTACCAAGGATGGCAATGTTCTTGATTTCGTTTGTCTTGTAAGCTTTCATTGTTTTTATGTTGTTAAATATTATTTTCTGCAATAAAGACACATTTATTGGCTTACAAATATACGCAAAGATTGCGTCATGGCAAATTTTTAATACCCAAAATCGCTTTTTCACATACCCTTTACTGCAAACAACGCTAAAAATGTAGTAATTTTGGAGAAAAATTGTCCTTTCATGCATCGCTGCGGACTATATATTCACATACCATTTTGCAAGAGCCGCTGTATATATTGCGACTTCTACTCCACGACATGCGGCTCCGATGTGCGCCAAGCATACATTGGGGCCGTCTGTAACGAGATGGCTCTGCGTAGAGAATATCTTAGTCTGCCCATCCTCAGCAGCGTGTATATCGGCGGCGGCACCCCGTCGGTATTGTCGCCAGAGGAACTCAGCCGTATCTTTGCGGCTATTACAGAATATTGGCAATTAGTCCCAGATGCAGAGGTAACACTCGAAGCAAATCCCGATGACATAACTCCAGACTATGCCAAGGCACTGGCTGCGCTGCCCATCAATCGCGTCAGTATGGGCGTGCAGTCTTTTGATGACGATATGCTGCGCTTCCTCCATCGTCGCCACACCGCACTGCAAGTCCATCAGGCGATGGATTCTCTGTTGTCCGCAGGTATCGACAATCTCAGCATTGACCTCATCTACGGCTTGCCCAATCAGACTCTTGACGCTTGGCAGGAAGACCTCGACAAAGCTTTCGCTCTGCCAGTCAGCCACGCCTCCGCTTATGCCCTTATCTATGAGGAAGGCACCGCGCTCTGCCGCATGCGCGAGCAAGGCAGGGTGCAAGAAACCGACGAAGAGCTGAGTCTGCAGATGTATGAAAGCCTTATGAATAAAGCCGCTGCTAAAGGATTTCTGCATTATGAGATTTCCAACTTCGCTCTGCCCAGGCGTGAGGCCCGCCACAACAGCGGTTACTGGAGCGGCATGCACTACCTCGGGCTCGGACCGGCAGCCCACTCCTTCAACGGCACCTCCCGCCAGTGGAACTCACCCGACCTGCACGCCTACACCAAAGCTCACGGCGACACCGTAGGCAGCGAACTCGTCACCACCGAGACTCTCACACCCCAGATGCAGATGGAGGAAATGCTGCTCACCCGGCTGCGCACCGCTGCGGGGCTCAACCTAACAGACTTCTGCCACCAGTTCGGCCAACACGCCCTCGACGCTCTCCTCGCGCGCGCGAATCCTTATATTAAGAATAAGACGCTCGCCATCGCCGACGAGCATCTCCTACTCACTCACGAAGGTCTCTTCGTTTCCGACGATATTATCTCCTCGCTCTTTGAATAACACAAAATCTCCGGCAACCAGAAAGGTGTCGGAGATTTTTATGATAAACTGAATGAACCGTTTACTCTACGAAAGCTAAGGTGAGGCCAGCCATAACGATGCTGACCATCGACATGAGCTTGATGAG
>JAGCYL010000003.1 GCA_017960825.1 Bacteroidaceae bacterium
GCGATATTGAGGAACACGTCTTTCTGCGCCAGCTTGAAGCCTGCACGCTTCTCCAGCACTGCTAGCAGCATATTGAGGCGACGGATGTCGAAGCCAGTGGCAGAGCGCTGCGCATTGCCATAGGCTGCAGAACTGACGAGTGCCTGTGTCTCGATGAGTATGGGGCGCGCGCCCTCGATAGTAGCTGCCACGGCCACTCCGCTCAATCCCTCATTGCCACGACTGAGAAGCATCTCCGACGGATTGCCCACGGGGCGCAGTCCTCCGCTCTGCATCTCGTAGATGCCGAGCTCGGAGGTAGAGCCGAAGCGGTTCTTGAGTCCGCGCAGCACGCGGAACATATAATGGCGGTCGCCTTCAAAGTGGAGGACGGTATCGACGATATGCTCCAGCACCTTGGGGCCCGCCAAGGAGCCATCCTTAGTGATATGGCCCACGAGGATGACGCTCTTGCCGGTGTCCTTGACATAACGGAGCAGACTGACAGCGCAGTCTCTCACCTGTGTCAGGGAGCCGGGGAACGCCTCGCCCTGCTCGGTAGAGATGGCCTGCACAGAGTCGATGATGATGAGGTCAGGATCAAGGGCGGTTGCCTGCTCGTAGATGCGCTCAAGGGATGTTTCGCAGAGGATGTAGAGGGAGTCGAGAGTTGAACATTGAACATTGAACATTGAGGATTGCGAGAGGCGCTCGGCCCGCATCTTGAGTTGCTGCTCACTCTCCTCACCGCTGACATAGAGTATCTTGAGGTCAGTCATGCGCAGAACAGTCTGGAGCAGGAGGGTGGATTTGCCGATGCCCGGCTCACCGCCCAACAACACGAGGGAGCCTTTCACCAGTCCGCCGCCCAGCACACGGTTGAGCTCGGCATCGTGGGTGTCAAGGCGCACCTCTGCGGAGCTCTCCACTTCGCTGAGGAGATGGGGAGTGGAAGCCCCTTCTCTAGCTCCCACCCTTGAGGGTGAGGACTTGGGATTAGCGCCCAACTTCACTTCCTTGAAACTGTCCCAGGCGCCGCAGTTGGGGCAGCGGCCCAGCCATTTGGTTGAGTCGTAGCCGCACTCTGTGCACACGTATGCTGTCTTGGATTTCACTTAAGGAATTGAGGATTGAAGATTGAACATTGAGGATTGAAGATTGAACATTGAGGATTGAGATTTACTGTTTACTCCCAATCAGGTACTCCGCTATCTGAACAGCGTTGAGGGCTGCGCCCTTGCGTATCTGGTCGCCTACGAGCCAGAAGGTGAGACCGTTGGGGTTGGCGAGGTCGCTGCGTATGCGGCCCACATGGACATTATCCTCCCCTGCGAGGAAGAGAGGCATGGGGTATTGCTTGTCGGTGGGGCTGTCGCAGAGGGTGAGTCCGGGCTGATGGGAGAAGAGCTCGCGGGCTTCCTCCACAGTGACGGGGCGCTCTGTCTCTATCCACACTGCCTCGGAGTGGCTGCGGAGCGAAGGAACACGCACACAGGTGGCACTTGTCTGCACATCGCTGTGCATTATCTTGCGTGTCTCGTTATACATCTTCATCTCTTCCTTGGTGTAGTCGTTGTCGAGGAAGACATCCACCTGCGGTATCATATTGAATGCCAGCTGATACTGAAACTTCTCTACTGTGGGCTTCTCACCGTTCAGCACCTGACGATACTGCTCGTAGAGCTCGTCCATGGCTGCTGCGCCGGCACCGGAAGCTGCCTGGTAGGTGGCCACATGTATGCGGCGTATGTGAGTGACATTCTCTATCGCTTTGAGGGCTACCACCATGATGATGGTGGTGCAGTTGGGGTTGGCTATGATGCCACGCGGACGGCAGAGGGCGTCCTCTGGGTTACACTCGGGCACCACGAGAGGCACGTCGTCGTCCATGCGGAAAGCACTGGAGTTGTCAATCATCACGGCACCATGGCGCGTGATGTCCTGCCAATACTCCTTCGACACACCGGCGCCTGCCGAGGTGAAGGCATAGTCGATGCCCTTGAACTGGTCGCCGTGAGCCAGCTCTTCCACGGTGTAGTCCTTGCCCTTGAAGGTATAGGTGCGACCTGCGCTGCGCTTAGAGCCGAACAGCCTCAGGTTGTCTATCGGAAAGTTACGCTCTGCCAAAATACGCAGGAACTCCTGCCCTACGGCACCACTGGCGCCTACTATTGCTACATTCATCGTCTATAATATAAATATGGTTTCTAATTTTGGTGCAAAAGTAGTAAAAAATTCCTATCTTTGCAGCGTCTTAGAGAAAAAAAACGAAACCGAAGAAGCGTTATTTTAATCCCTTAACAGAACCAATAACTTATGAGACAAATCATACCTCTCTTGACGGCGCTCCTATTCGCAGCCGGCAGCATCTGTAGCTATGCCGATGTCACCATCGGTGATCTCAATTACACATTTAGCAAGAAAACGGCAACGGTGACGGGGCCTGCCGACAAATCGATTACGGAGGTGGTCATTCCCTCCAAGGTGAAGGACGACGAGACGACCTACACAGTGACCATCATCGGAGCAGAGGCCTTCTCTTGGTGCACGTCGCTGACATCGGTGACCATCCCCAGCACGGTGAAGACGATTGAGAGGAATGCTTTCCAGTACTGCTCCAGCCTTACATCAGTGAGCATCCCCTTCTCTGTCACGTCTATTGGGCGCAGCGCATTCTCTAACTGCATAAGCCTGGAGTCGGTGAAGCTGCCCAACTCGTTAAAGGAAATAGGTATGAATGCCTTTTATTCCACCAATCTCAGTGAGGTAGATATTCCAGGGTCAGTCACAAGCATCGGGGAGTGTGCCTTTGGCTATTGTCCCATGCTAAAGAGTATTAAGTGTTTTTCCCTAGATCCTTCTCCAATAGACCCTTATGCCTTTTGTCCTATGATGTTTTCTGATATGACGCACATATACGATCACGCCATCCTCTATGTCCCCAGGGGTTGCAAGAAGAAGTACCTCAAGACGGAGGGCTGGAACAAGTTTCGCTGCATATCCGAGATATCCAACAGCGATGCCAACCTGGACGGTAAGACAAACACCACCGACGTGATATCCGTTTACTCGTATATCGTTGAGGGCGGCGAAGGCGTAGATGGCATAGTGTATGAGAATGTAAACGGCGACGATGTGGTGAACACAGCCGATGTGGTATCCATATACAATTATATTATAAACGGCGAAAAGAATGTCATAGACCTGTTTGCCGATGAGGAGTGCAGCGACAGCCTGCGCATCTTCAAGTGGGCCATCACTGCCGACGAGAAGTATTACACAGAGCCCGAGCGTGCTCCGCTGGGCGGCTTCTACTCTATGTATCTGTCAGCCACAGGCAACAACTTCTCCCTCTTCATTCCATCGGACAACGCGCTGAAGACATACTACGACCCCGTGTCGATGCTCTTCAGCCAGCCCTATATGCTGTCCTTCGAATATGACAGCCAGAACCCGGCGTCGCCCATCTCGGCACGCGCATACAGATATGACCCCCTAACCCACCAGACGGACTATGACGAGCCCATGGCAGTCACCATACCGCCAGCTCAGCTCTATAACCGCCTGAAGGACATACTCGACGCACACATCATAGTGCATGACGAGTCGGAGCCGAACGGCATCTTCAGCGGCAAGAGCGTCTACAACACCAAGGGCGGTGCGCCCATCATGGTGAGCGACATCACTGCCGACACCATTGGCACCAAGGTGCAGGGCGCTTGGCAGATTGAACATAACGAGTCATGCAACATACAGGCTGCATTCGACCAATCGAGCAAGACTAATGGCTACGGCAACGGTATGACCTACATCATCGACCGTCCGCTACAGTCAAACGCACGTTCCATTTATAGCGTCCTCTGCACTAAACATAACTTCCGCGGTTTCTATAAACTCTGCCAGGTTGACCCCACCATTTTGGAGGATGCTGGATTTGTGGATCAATACCCCACTCGAAAAGAAAAAGATGCGGCTCTGAACGATTACATGGTCTTCGCCTCCACCGGTTCATCCACGGACTACAACGTAAGCTTCCTCACCGACCACCATTACACAGTCTATATCCCTACCTATGAAGCCATGGAGCAGGCATTTGCTAAAGGCCTACCTACGTGGGAAGACATCAGAACCTTTATCGACAATGCCAAGCAAAAGATACAGGCCAAGGAGGAAAGCGATCCCGACTACGACCCCGAGGAGGACACCGAGGCCTACAAAACAACTGCTCAAGTCATGTGCACCGTAATACTGAACTTTGTGAGGAACCATTTCCAGAGGGGAGCGGTGTATGCCTATGAGTCTGCGACCACCACCACGCAGAACGAAACGGAGTGCTACGATGCGGAGGCCGGCAGCTACCACACGCTGACAGTGCAGCTGGAGTATAGAAACGGCGATTTCGGGCTGAACATTATCGATGGGACTGGCCATATATGCCATACCACTATAGAAAAAAACATCATGACGCGAGACATGCAGTACCACCGTCAAGATGACGGCGCCACGATTATAGAGACATCCTCGTATGCCGTGATGCACAGTATAGACCACGTGCTCGACTATGCTCCCTTGAAAAACGGCAGATACGACAGTTACTTCAGAGTTGACGGCGACAGCAACAACTTGGAGCTAGCAAGAGCTTATCTCAGGAAATACCCTGCGAAACCCACGCCACGAAGGGCGGCAAGATGAAATAACGGATGTGTTTTGGGCTTGTTTGCAGAAAAAGGTTTAATTTTGCACAAAAATAAAACTATAACCGTTAGACAGAAACAAAGAATCGCTAAACCATGGCGTCCGTGTTACCACTGACAGACCCTAAACTGATTATGCTGTGCGTGCTCTGCCTGATACTGGGTGCGCCACTGCTGTTTGAGCGCCTGAGGGTGCCCCCTCTGGTGGGTATGGTGGTGGCCGGTATGCTGGTAGGACCGTGGGGCTTTGGCATTCTGGAGCGGGACAACAGCTTCGAGACATTCTCGCTGGTGGGCCTCTACTACATTATGTTTATGGCGGGCCTGTCGATGGATACGAGTGCATTGAAGCAGCGGCGCACGGAGGTGGTGAGTTTCGGACTGCTTAGCTTCGGCGTGCCATTTGCCTTGGGCTACGGGGCTGCCTACTGGGGGCTGCACATGGGCATGGCGGCCTCGGTGATAGTGGCGTGTATATTGTCGAGCCACACGATGGTGGCCTTCAGCATTGCGAGCCGCTACGGCCTGGCCCGTCATCGCGGCGTGACGCTGTCGGTGGTGGCCACGCTGATATCGCTGTTGCTGTCGCTGTTTATCCTCGCCGGACTGAGCGGCGCGTGGGACAATGGTCAGTCGTCAACGCTCAATGTCCAATGTTCAGTGGCCAATATCCAGTGGTCCATCCCTCTGTGGCTGGTGATTCTGGGCAAGTGTGCCTTGTTTGTTGGCGCTGTGCTGTGGGGACTGCCCCGCCTGACGCGCTTTGCCTTCCACAGGCTGAGCGATGATGTGCTGCAGTATATCTTTGTGATGTGCGCCATGCTGCTCTGCGCAGTAGTATGCGACTGGCTGGGGCTGGAGGGAGTGCTGGGCGCATTCTTGTGCGGACTGGTGATGAACCGCTACATCCCTGAGTCAGCGCCGCTGATGCGCCATATCGACTTTATGGGCAATGCCCTGTTTATCCCCTATTTCCTAATCGGCGTGGGCATGCTGATTGATATCAGACTGATGTTTGAGAGCACAGACGCACTGATAGTGACCGCCGTGGTGGTGGTGGCTGCCATTGTGTCGAAGTGTCTGAGCGCCGTGATTGCTGCCCGCATCTTCAGGCTCGACTCTAACTGCCGCCTGATGATGTGCGGCCTGACGACGGCTCATGCTGCGGGTGCGCTGGCCATTGTGATGGTGGGGCGCCGGCTCCTGCTGCCCGACGGCAGCAGCCTGGTGGGCGATGTGCTGATGAACGCAGTGGTTATGCTGATACTGTTCAGCTGTATCTTCAGCGCTTTTATCACCTCGGCAGCTGCCCGACGCATCAGCCTCAGCGAGGTGAGCACGGAGGAGCAGCAGGGAGTGGAAGACAAGATGCTGGTGGCGCTGGACAACGAGGAGGCGATGCCTAACCTTGTGAATACTGCCATACTGATGCGCCCCCACCGCAGCACTACGCCACTGGTGGGAGTGAGGTTGGTGGTGGATGCAGTGGGCAACGAGCGCGAGCTGCAGCAGGCACGCCAACTGGTGAACGATGCCTCGATGATTGCAGCCTCTGCGGGCATAAGCCTTAAGAAAGTGGTGCGCTCCAGCGTGAACGCGATAACGGGACTCTCCCACCTGATGAAGGACTTCGAGACCTCTGAGATTGTGATGGATTACTCACGCTTCTCTGTTCTCAACTCACAATTGACATCTGAACTGCTGACCACCATTCCGCGACAGATAACGGTGGTGCACGCTACACAGCCGGTAAACACACTGAGGCGCATCCATGTGGTGGTGCCACCGCTGGCTGAGAAGGAGACGGGCTTTGTGAGGTGGCTCAACCATGTGCTGCGACTGGCGCGCCAACTGGACTGCTCCATTGTGTTCTACTGCAACGAAGAGGCATGGAGCCTTATCGGCGAACGTCAGCGCAAGCACTACATCAAGGTGAAGGCCCGATTCCACCATTTCAGCGACTATGGTCAGATGGACGACCTTAAAGACTATGTGAACGACGACCACATGGTGGTAATCATTGCAGCACGCAGCGGCTCGGTGTCGTTCCACCCGCTGATGCACAAGCTGGCGGCTACGGTCAGCACGATATTCAGCGCACAAAGCACTATGATAATTTATCCCGACCAATATGGCATTGAGGTCCACAATGTGGCGTTTGAGCTGGGCGTGAGGAGCAAGGAGTAAGACACACTCATATATTACATCTTTTTATATGATAACCGTAACTGACATAACCAAGAAATTCGGAGAACTGGAGGTGCTCAAGGGCATCAGCCTCTCCATCGAGAAGGGAGAGGTAGTGAGTATCGTGGGGCCCAGCGGCGCAGGATAGACTACGCTTCTGCAGATTATGGGCTTGCTCGACGCCCCGACCTCCGGCGAAGTGATTATCGACGGACGCAACGTGACACACCTGAAGCCAAAAGAAATGGCCAAAGTGAGGAACACACAGATTGGCTTCGTGTTTCAATTCCATCAGCTGCTGCCTGAGTTTACTGCGCGTGAGAATATTATGATTCCGGCTCTGATTGCAGGGCGCAGTCGCAAAGAAGCAAGGAACAAGGCCGACGAGCTGCTGCGCTTTATGGGACTCAGCGACCGTGCCGACCATAAGCCGCGCCAACTGAGTGGCGGTGAGAACCAGCGCGTCGCCGTTGCCAGAGCATTGGTGAACGACCCCGCCGTGATACTCGCCGATGAGCCGTCGGGCAGCCTCGACAGCCACAACAAGGCCGAGCTGCACCAACTCTTCTTTGACCTTCGCAACAAGATGGGACAGACTTTCGTGATTGTTACTCACGACGAACAGCTCGCCGCCATCACCGACCGCACCATCCACCTCAAGGACGGAATAATGAATAATGAATAATGAAATAAATACTACATGCAAGCAATACTCGGTGACTATAATGACTTGAAGATTACGCGCTTCACAGAGAGCGGCGCATATCTCGACGGGGGTGACGGTATGGAGATACTGATGCCCAAACGCTACACCTCAGCGACCATGCACCCCGGCGACGTGGTGAGAGTGTTTGTATATCTGGACCAAGAAAACCGCCCCGTGGCTACCACCGAGCGTCCGCTGGCCAAGGTGGGAGAATTTGCCTGCCTCACCGTGGCGTGGCTCAACCGCCACGATGCATTCCTCAAATGGGGACTGATGAAGGACCTGTTCGTGCCGTTCAGCGAACAGAGCGTAAAGATGGAAAAAGACCACGCCTACATTATTTATATATATGTAGATGAAATAAGCGGTCGTATAGTAGGCTCCTCTAAACTTGACCGCCATATCTCCAAGCACACCGAAAGCCTGCAGCCTCGCGATGAAGTGGAGGTGCTGGTCTATAAGCAGACGGACATAGGCTACAAGGCCATCATTCTCGGCCCCAACTGCGAGGGCCTGCTCTACCGCAACGAGGTGTTCCGCCCCCTGAGCTATGGCGACAGACTGACTGCCTACGTGAAGAAGGTGCGCAGCGACGGCAATGTGGACCTTGTATTGCAGACGGCGGGGCGCCAGCACACTGAGGACTTCGCCGTGACCCTGCTGCGAGCCCTGCAAGAGAAACCCAATCATTTCATCGCCCTGAGCGACAATTCTGCACCCGAAGAAATCTACAACCTCTTTGGCGTAAGCAAAAAGACATTCAAACGGGCGGTGGGTGCATTGTATAAAGAACGGCTTATCACCATTACTGACGACGGAATAACGCTGGCAAACTGACATGACCATACGACTATCATATATTGTCTCTATTCTATTCTCTATCACATACCTATGTGCATGTGATCTGATAGAGTATCACCCTTACGATGTAAACATTGACGGTCCCACAGGTCTCACTGCCACTAACTGCGCCTTGATAGAGAGACAGTGTGCCGGCAAGGACACCATACGCATTGCCCATATCAGCGACACACAGCGCTTCTATGACGAGACGCAGCGAATAGTGCGCGACATCAACCGCCGCGACAGCATCGACTTCGTGATACACACCGGCGACCAGACTGACTTCGGCCTGGCCAAGGAGTACATGTGGATGCGCGACATACTGCTCAACCTCAAAGTGCCGTACATTTGTGCTATCGGCAACCACGACTGTCTCGGCACCGGCGAGGCAGCCTTCCGCAGAGTATATGGCAGCGACAACTTCAGCCTCAATGCCTCCTTCCTTCACTTCGTGAGCCTTAATACCAATGCGTACGAATACGACTATTCGAAGGATGTGCCCAACTTCTCTTTTATGAAACAAGACGCAGCGTCTCTGCCCGACAGTGTGACTGCCACGGTAATCAGCATGCACGTGGCTCCGGGCATGTTTCTCTTTAACGATAATGTAGCTGAATACTTTGACCAGATATGCCGCTCATACCGAGGGCTGCAGATGTGTGTCTGCGGTCACGACCATCGCTTTGAGGTGCTGTATCCCTTTGGCGAGGACGGCACGCCCTACATACAGTGCGATGACGCCAAGTCGTGCTCCTATGTCATCTATACCGTAACCCGCAACAACTACAGCTATGAGGTGGTGCAACTATAGAGGGGTCAAGAGGTTTTCGCTGGCGTTATGTTTAGTTACGCTAACCATAACAGCCTCCGCCGAGACACTGGGCGACAGCGTCAAGGTGAAGCCTGCTAAGGGCACGCCCGAATATTATGAGCAGCGCGTGGAGAGATACCACAGGTTTTGGCGCGGACTGATTCCCAACCAGGCACGTGTGCAGTATGCAGGATCTGTAGGAGCAGCCAACCTGGGACTGGGATGGCACTATGGCGGACCTGAGCATCGTCGGTGGGAAACTGACTTCATGCTGGGATTTGTGCCTAAGAGCAGTGCGCCAAAGGCTCACCTCACGCTGACGCTGCGCCAGAGCTATGTACCATTCCGCCTGAGGCTATTCCGAACTGGAGACAAGATAGCTGACGGCACCATAGCCTACGAGCCGCTGTCCACCGGACTCATTATGAACACCATCTTCGGCAAGTCGTTCTGGGTAAGCCAGCCGTCGCGCTATCCCAACAAATACTACGGATTCTCCACGGCGGTACGCTTCCACGCCTTCCTCGGTCAGCGCATACGCTATGAGATACCACAGAATCGGCGCAAATACGTGAAAGCCGTATCGCTATGCTACGAGTTGTCTGCCTCCGACCTGTACATAGTATCAGCGGTGCCCAACCGATACCTGAGCCTCGGCGACATACTCTCACTATCGCTTGGCATAAAAGTGGACGCATTTTGAGATGTGAAACGTGACTATTTAACTATTTGACAAGCTAATTATATAATTATCTTTTGTCAATTATCAATTATTATCATTATCTTTGCAGCATGACAAACGGCAGACTACTTTGGGTAGACGATGAGATTGAATTGCTACGGGCACACGTTCTCTTTCTGGAGCGCAAAGGCTACGAAGTTGTAAAAACAACCAATGGAGCTGATGCCATCGAGCTGTGTGAGCAGGAGACCTTCGACCTTGTATTGCTTGACGAGCACATGCCTGGCCTGAGCGGTCTGGAGACCCTGACGCGTATCAAGCAAGTGGCACCGGAGGTGCCCATCGTGATGGTGACCAAGAGCGAGGAAGAGGACATCATGGAGCAAGCCATCGGCTCGCAGATAGCCGACTACCTGATTAAGCCCGTCAATCCAAATCAGATACTACTGACGCTGAAGAAGAACATCCATAAGCAGGAAATAGTAAACGAAGTTACCCAGACAAGCTATCGCAAGGCTTTCAGCGACCTGGGGTCTGCGATAGACAGTGCCCGCACTCTGGGCGACTGGACAGAGGCCTACAAGAACCTGGTGTATTGGGAGCTGCAGCTGCAGGAGGCACAGAGCGACATGAGCGAGATGCTGAAGATGCAGAAGCAGGAGGCCAACGGCGCTTTCATGAAGTTTATCAGGCAGAACTACGAGCGATGGATTAACGGTGCACCGGACGCTCCGCTGCTCAGCCCCGACGTGATAAAGCAGAAAGTATTCCCACTGCTCGACAAGAAAGAGAAAGTCTTTTTTGTTATCTTTGACAATCTGCGCTACGACCAATGGCGCACACTGTGGATGGAGCTGTCGGGAGTGTTCAATCTGGCGGAGGAGGAGCTTTACTTCAGCATTCTGCCCACCGTGACACAGTATGCACGCAATGCCATCTGCTCAGGACTGATGCCTGCAGAGATAAAGGAAATGTATCCAGACCTGTGGGTGGACGAAGACGAGGACGAAGGCAAGAATCTCAACGAGGAGCAGTTGCTCCAGACGCTGATGCAGCGTTTCCGCCGTAAGGAGAAAATCAGTTATCACAAGATAAACGACTCAGTGGGTGCCGACCGATTGATGCAGCAGTTCAGCAACCTTATGAGTTACGACCTCAATGTACTGATAATAAACTTTATTGACATCCTCTCCCACTCTCGCAGCGAGCAGCAGATGGTGAGCGAACTGGTGCCCAATGAGGCAGCCTATCGCAGCATCACGCGGAGTTGGTTTCAGCACTCCAGGATGAGAGACCTTTTTGAGCGCATCGCCCAGAGTGGCTACAAGGTGGTGGTGACCACTGACCACGGCTCTATTTTGGTTGACACCCCCGTGAAGATTATCGGTGACAAAGAAGTAAACACCAATCTGCGCTTCAAGGTAGGCAGAAATCTGGCATATAAGGCCAAGGAGGTGTTCGAGGTAAAAGACCCGCGCAAGATGAAGCTGCCGCAGCTCAACCTTAGCTCTACATACGTGTTCTGCTACGGCAACCATTTCTTTGCATACCCCAATAACTATAATTTCTATGCCTCGAAATACCGCGATACATTCCAGCATGGTGGTATATCCATGGAGGAGATGATTATCCCCGTGGTAACGCTGGAGGGAAAGTAACTAGACACCCATGGCTCACGACTCACGACAAATATACATAAAGAACCTTGAGGATATTGATAGGGCGGCGGCAGAGTTTCTCCCACTGCTTGAGGAGCATCGCATCTTTGCATTCTACGGCGGTATGGGGGCAGGCAAGACGACATTCATCAGCGCGGTGTGCCGTCAGCTGGGCGTGGAGGACAATACGGGGTCACCGTCCTTCGCCATAGTCAATGAATACAAAATACCCCACGACTCACGACTTCTTTACCACTTCGACTTCTACCGCATCAAGTCAATAGCTGAGGTGTACGACATAGGCTACGAAGACTATTTCTACAGCGGACAGCCGTGCTTCATAGAATGGCCGGAACTGATAGAGCCGCTGCTGCCTGACGAGACCGTCAGCGTACACATCACTGTAAACGACGACCTTTCACGAACACTCACAATAACTACTAACCCTTAAAACCTTACTATTATGAGAAGACTTACATTATTATTTGCTGCCATCATTGCAGCAGTGTCAATCAATGCCGCTGTAACCAAAATCTACAGAGGCAACAGCAACTACGTAGGCGATGTAATATACACATTCGACGGCAAGTACCTCTATCAAGGTAACACCACCTATGTGGGCAGCATCCTCTACACCTGGGACGGAAAGAAACTGTACAAGGGCAACAGTACATACGTGGGCGACGTGCTCTACACCTTCGATGGAAAAAAGATTTATAAGGGCAACAGCACTTACGTAGGCGACGTAATCTTCACCTTCGAGGGCAAATATCTCTACAAAGGCAACAGCACATACGTGGGCGATATCATCCGTACTGTTTCCGGCAACAAGATTTTCAAAGGCAACAGCACATACGTGGGCGATGTCATCTACTCAAAGGATGGCCTGATTCCTCCCATCCTTCTGATTCTGTTCTAAGGGATTAACACCTTATTCCAACAAGATGGCCGCGACACTGTTGCCGCGGCCATCTTAATATGTACTTCTTTTCACTTCCCCATGAAGAACTCGAGGGTGCCGCCCTTTACGATGTCGGCATAGTCGATGTAGGTCTTCTTGTAGGGCTTGCCATTGAGTTTTACCTTCTTTATATAGATATTCTCCTTGGAGTTATTGTGCGCAATGACGGTGAAAGTCTTGCCCTGCTGGGTCTTGAAGCTGGCCTTTGCCACCACGGGGCTGCCAAACTGATACTTGCCACCACACGGCTCTACCTGATAGAAGCCCATGGCGGTGAGCAGATACCAAGCTGACATCTGGCCCATGTCCTCATTGCCGGCCAGACCGTCCTTACCAGTGCCGTACTGGCTATAAACAATCTCGCGCAGAATCTTCTGAGTCTTGTCGGGACGTCCTGCGTAGTTGTAGAGGTAGCCAATGTGATGGCTGGGCTCGTTGCCGTGGGCGTACTGGCCTACCAGTCCGGCGATATCGAGCTGAGCCTCCTCGTTGAGGTCGCTGTCAGCCACGAAGAGCGAGTCGAGCTTCTGCACAAACGGCTCCTTGCCGCCCAGCAGCTCAATGAGGCCGTCCACATCGTGGGGAGCCAGCCACAGGTACTGCCAGGCATTGCCCTCGGTGTAGTCGCGAGTCTGGTTGTTGGGGTTAAAGCCTTCGAGCGTCAGGAACTCTCCCTTGCTGTTCTTGGAGCGCGGGAAGCGGGTAACGGGGTCAAACAGTTTCTTGTAGCCCTTGCTGCGCTCGAGGAAGTGCTTGTAGTCCTCCTCATGGCCGAGCTTCTTGGCCACCTGAGCCACGCTCCAGTCGTCGAGGCAATACTCCATAGTCTTGCTGACACTCTCGTGCTCCTCATTGGGGATATAGCCGATGCGCTCCATCCACTCCAGTTCGCGGAACTCGCGGAGCATCGTATTCTTAAGAGCCTGGAAAGCCTCCTCCTGATACTCCTCGGGCACATAGCCCTTCAGCACCATGTCGGCCATGATAGGCACAGAGGAGATGCCGGGCATGGTGCCGGTCTCGTTGCCTACGAACTGCCAGATGGGCATGTGTCCCTGCTCGCGGTTGATAGCCAGCATCGACAGGGCCCAGTCTCTCTGCATCTGCGGCAGAATGAGGGTTGCCAGCGGATGGTATGCGCGGTAAGTGTCCCAAGTGCTCCAGGTGGTGTAGTTCTTGAAGTCAGTATTCTTATGCACCCGTCCGTCGCTGCCTGCATACTCGCCGTTGGCGTCGCAGTAGAGCCACGGGGTGAGCATCATGTGGTAGAGGGCGGTATAGAAGATTACCTGGTCATCGTCGCAAGTAAACTCAGCGTCCACCAGCGAGAGCCACTCGTTCCAAGTCTGGCGGGCAGCGGCCTTGATGCCGTCGAAGGTGTCACCGGCCTTTACCTCTGCGCGCAGGTTGCTCATCGCGCCCTCCACGCTGGCACCGGAGATAGCCAGCTTTACTACCACCTCGTCGCCACCGGCGGCGTCGAATTTAATCTCGCCGTAGGCGTTGGTGCTGCGCAGGCTCTTGCCGGGCTGCTCGCGGTCGTCCTCAAACACGCGCCACTCCTTGATGGGCTTTGAGAACTCGGCCACGAAGTACACGGTATGGCGCGAGGCCCATCCTGTGGAGGTGCGGTGGCCGGCCACGGTGTGGTCGTCAATCCATGTCAGCTCGCAGTCGGTAGCGCGGTCCTCGATGGAGTTGTGCAGGTCAATGAGGAAGCGCTGGTCCTTGGTGCCCTTGGGCCAAGTGTAGCGCTGCCATCCCACGCGCGGTGTGGCCGTCATCTCAGCCTTGATGTTCCAGCGGTCGAGCATCACGCTGTAGTAGCCCGGCTCGGCGGTCTCCGTCTCGTGGCGGAACAGCGACGAGTGGCCCGAGTTAGGCCTGTCCTCACGGCCTCTCCATTTGTTGACACCGCCCGTGGTGGGCATAAATACGATGTCGCCGAGGTCGCAGCATCCCGTACCACTGAGGTGCAGGGGGCTGAAGCCAATAATCTTGTCGTCCTCGGTGCAGTAGCCGGAGCAGTAGTCCCAGCCCTGATTCATATTTACGGGCCCCATCATCACGAGGCCGAAAGGCACACTGCCGCCCACAGCCACATGGCCGTGGTTGTCAGTACCAATCATAGGGTTCACATAACCTGCGTAGTCCTTTGACCACGCGTTAACAGCAAGCAGCAAAGCTGCCGCGAGAGATAAAAAATAACGTATTTTCATAATGTAAACAGATAATTCGAGTTACAAAGGTAATAAATAATCTTCTATCTTACCCTCATTTGAAGAAAAAAACATAACTTTGTATGCAAATCTGATTGCATAATCAACATAAAACAAAAAAATACAATGGCAACAACACCCGAATTCCGCTATGCCCCAATGTTTCAGTTGGGCAAAGACGAGACAGAGTACTATCTCCTGAGTAAAGACCACGTCAGCGTGGGCGACTTTGAAGGCAAGCCCATCCTCAAGATTGAGCCCGAGGCACTCACCATGCTGGCCAACGCTGCATTCCGCGATGTGAGCTTCCTGCTGCGCCGCAGCCACAACGAGCAGGTGGTAAAGATACTGAGCGACCCCGAGGCCAGCGACAACGACAAGTATGTGGCCCTCACATTCCTCCGCAATGCCGAGGTGTCAGCCAAGGGCAAGCTGCCACTGTGCCAGGACACCGGCACCGCCATCATCCACGCCGAGAAGGGACAGCAGGTGTGGACAGGATTCTGCGACGAGGAGGCACTGAGCAAGGGAGTCTATAAGACCTACACCGAGGAGAACCTGCGCTACTCGCAGAATGCTCCGCTGGACATGTATAAGGAAGTCAACACGCGCTGCAATCTGCCCGCCCAGATAGACATCGAGGCTGCCGAAGGCATGGAGTATCGTTTCCTCTGCGTCACCAAGGGAGGCGGTTCTGCCAACAAGACCTATCTCTATCAGGAGACCAAGGCCAGGATACAGAACCCCGGCACCCTCGTGCCCTTCCTCGTGGAGAAGATGAAGAGCCTCGGCACCGCAGCCTGCCCGCCCTACCACATTGCCTTCGTCATCGGTGGCACATCAGCAGAGAAGAACCTGCTCACAGTCAAGCTGGCCTCCACCCACTACTACGACGGCCTGCCCACCACTGGCGACGAGACAGGGCGCGCCTTCCGCGACGTGGAGCTGGAGGAGCAACTGCTCAAAGAGGCCTGGAACATTGGACTCGGCGCCCAGTTTGGCGGTAAATACATGGCTCACGACATTCGCGTCATCCGCCTGCCGCGCCACGGAGCCTCCTGCCCCATCGGTCTCGGCGTGAGCTGCTCTGCCGACCGCAACATCAAGGCGAAAATCAACAAGGACGGCATCTGGATTGAGAAGATGGACGACCGTCCCTACGAGCTCATCCCCGAGTCGCTGCGTCAGGCAGGCGAGGGCGACGCCGTAAGGATTGACCTCAACCAGCCCATGACCGAGGTGTGCAAGATACTGACCAACTACCCCATCGGCACACGCCTGTCGCTCAACGGCACCATCATAGTAGGCCGCGACATTGCCCACGCCAAGATAAAGGCGCGCCTCGATGCAGGTGAGGGCATGCCGCAGTACCTCAAGGACCATCCCATCTACTACGCAGGTCCCGCCAAGACGCCTGCCGGAATGCCGTGCGGCTCAATGGGCCCCACTACAGCCAACCGTATGGACCCGTACGTCTATGAGTTCCAGGACCACGGCGCATCGCTCATTATGCTTGCCAAGGGTAATCGCTCCGACGAGGTAACCCGCGCCTGCAAAGACCACGGAGGCTTCTACCTCGGCTCAATCGGAGGTCCCGCAGCCATACTGGCGCAGAACAATATCAAGAGCATCGAGTGCGTAGAGTATCCTGAGCTTGGCATGGAAGCCATCTGGAAAATCGAAGTCGAAGACTTCCCCGCCTTCATCCTGGTGGACGACAAGGGCAACGACTTCTTCAAGCAACTGAAGCCCAACTGCTTCAAGTAGAAAGTTTTATAAGACAACGATACAATAAAGTCGCGATGCCAGGCATTGCGACTTTATTATTTGTCAATCCAGAGGATTTTAGAATCTTATCGCTGACTCCAGCGCAAGCTCAATCATAGTGGTGAGCGAAGTCTCGCGCTCGGCAGAACTGATCTCCGTCTTGGTGCAGAAGGAGTCGGAAATAGTCAGCAGCGTAGCTGCACGCCGTCCGAGGGCATTGGCATTCTGGAACAAGGCGAACGACTCCATCTCCACGCAGTCGGAGTGGGTGCGCTCGCGCAACTGCAGGAACGACTCCATCTGCGGGTCAACGTAGAACACGTCGGTGGAGTGAGTGGCAGCCAGCTTGCAGCAGACATTCCTATCCATAGCCACCTGCATAATCGTCTCGTTGAGCTCTGCGCTGGGCAGGAGCACCTTGTCGATGCAGCCGTTCATCATGCGGGCGTAGGTGGAGTCGCTATAAGCCTGGCTCACCAGCACCACGTCCATCACGTGCAGGTTCTCGCGGTAGCTGCCGGCAGAGCCGATGCGCAGGATATTCTCCACCCCATACACATCGTAGAGCTCGTAGGAATAGATACCCATGCTGGGCATGCCCATGCCGCTGCCCATCACCGAGATGGGGTGGCCCTTGTAGGTGCCGGTAAAACCGTACATATTGCGCACGGATGTCACCATCTTGGCGTCCTTTAAGTATTTCTCAGCAACAAATTTGGCCCTCAGCGGGTCGCCGGCCATCAGCACGGTCTTGGCAAATGCGCCATCGGGCGCAGAGATGTGGGGAGTAGGCATAGAGGATTGAAGGATTAAAGAATTGAAGAATTGAAAATTTAAAGGAGGCCTGGAGCCATTCACTCCGCAAAATTACAAAAAATCCGCACATCTACCTCCATTTCAGCAGCAAAAAAATGAGAAACAACATTATGTTGCCACTGGTAACAGCTCTCCTCCTGCCCGAGGGAGAGTGGCCGTAAGGCCGAGGGGGTGGGAGCACACTATCGGCTTAACTCCTGACTCCCATCTCGCAACTCAGAAACCCTATCTCCGTGCAGAAAACTCCGCAGAGCGAACGAAAAAAAGCGAGCGGAGATAAATGCGTTCCCGATTTAATTTTCGTTGAATGCCCATTTACTTTTCGTTAAATCGGGAACGCAGATACGCGAGAACGCTTTTTTATTTCGTGAGATTGGGGTTTGTTCGCGGCTCCTCGGCTTTTTATCGCGTTCCCTCGCAATTTCATTGCGGCTCTGCGGCTTTTCGGTGCGTCGCGAAGCATTTATCTTTCTTTGCACAGTCATTTTTGGAGATTGTCTTCTATTTTTCACTTTTTTTTATTACTTTTGCAGTGCGCTGTGCGCGTACCTTATATTTAATAATACTATGAATCTTTCTGCTATCACTAATATCAAAGACTGGATTGTCATCCTCACGGGGTGCACCATACTGGCTGCGGGCTTCGTGTTTTTTATCAATCCCTACAACCTGGTGCCGGGCGGTGTGTATGGCCTCAGTATCGTGGTGCACAACTTCCTGCCCCAATTTCAGATTGGTACGATAAGCTATATCTTCGAGGTGCCGCTGGAGATACTGATGTTTGTGTTGCTGGGCAGCAAGATGAGCATACGCACAGTGGTGGCAGCGCTCATCACGCCGCTGATAATGAACGGCATCAGTGTGCTGGTCTATCCCGATGCGGCTTCGCTGGAGGCTCTCGACCCCACAAAGCTGCTCGGCGGTCGCCTTGACCTGAGCGACCACCTCATCCTCACGGCGGTGATTGGCGCAGCCGTGATTGGTCTGGGCCAGGGCCTCGTGGCGCGCACCCAATCGACGGGTGGCGGCACCGACATCGTGGCCATGATAATGCAGAAATATCTGCGCATACGCTTCTCTCGCGCCCTGCTCATCGTTGACGGCACCGTGGTGCTCATCGGTCTGCTGGTCATCGGCCTCGGGCTGGGGCGCGGCGGTGAGGTGTCGTCCGACAAATGCTACCTGATGCTCTACTCCCTGATTGCCATCTATGTCTGCACACGGGTAATGGCGCTGGTGCTCGGAGGCATGAAGAACGAGAAGATTATCTTCGTTATCGGCAACCATCGCATGGACTCCCTGCGCGACTATATCCTCAACGACCTGGAGCGCGGTGCCACAGCCATTAAGAGCAACGGCCTCTACAGCGGAGAGGATAAGGACATGCTCATGCTCGTGGTGACGGAGAGGGAGGTAATGCGGTTCAAGCAGATAATCAAGCAATTCGAGCCCGACGCCTTCATCGTGATAACCGATGCCTACAGTATCTACGGCGAGGGATTCCGCCCGCTGCCCAATCCCTCGGAGATAGTGCCGGAGTGAGGTTATAATCTAACCAAAACTACGAGCGGAGAGATTTTTCCCTCTGATAATTTTGCCAACCAGGAAAATAAACCTACCTTTGGCGCATAAAAAGACTGTGTACTGACAAAACAAGCGATAAGACAAACACGAATTATTCACTTTCTAAACGATAAACATCATGAAGAGATTTTTTACTCCATTGTTTATGCTCGCAGCGCTGCTGTGCAGCTCCACGGCGAGGGCAGAGCTTAGGGTCTGCGGCCAATACGTAGATCTCGATGCCACGACAATGCAGACCATCACCGGCAAGGGCATCTCCGGCACGGTGACCTACGACCCGAGCAGCAAGACACTGACGCTGACAGATGCCACCCTCACCAGTAGCGACAATAATGACGGTATCTACAACGCCACTGTAGAGGGCCTGAGAATCTACTTTAGTGGCACGGTGCACATCACCGCCAATTCCAGCGGAGATAATGTTGCTGCCATCTTCTGTGACAAGAACACTACGTTCACCTGTGCTGGCGATGTAGCGTCTCCTATGATTTACCTGAGTAATACCGGCGCCGGCCCGGCTCTCAAGGTGCGTGGTGCCATAGTCGAGATGGGGGGTGTTAGTATCTCCGCCAACGCTTCCAATAACCATGCCATCATGGGTCAGATTTTTAACAACACCAAGCCTTCTTTGAACGTCAATTACTCCAGTATATTCGCAAGTGCAGCATCAGACAAGAAGGCTGTGACCGGCTTCACAGGTGGCATGCCGCTGACGGTTTCGGTATTTAATGGTACCTCGTCGTTCGATGCAACGACCGGCGACATCGTTGATTCCAGCAATAAGGCATTACAACAGATGACAATCTTGCCTGCCCTCACTATCGGTAATAAGTTTATCGGCAATAATGGAGAAAGATATCTGACTGAAAAAAAGACAGGTGCCTCCACGGCTTCCGGTTCATATCTGCTCAATCTCAGCACGAATACGCTGACGCTGAACGACTTCAACATAGATGGTGCTGATATCGTCAACCGCATACCCGGCCTGAAAATCGTATTCAACGGCGGCGGCACACTGACCAACTCAAGCATTGCCATGGACCTGTACGCTGACACCGAGCTCAACAGCGATGGCACAGTCGTCATCACCAGCAAAAGCGCTTCTGCCATCTACTTAAACGGAAACTACAACCTGACCATCTGCATGCCTGAGTTCGAGGCCACATCAAACAGCGGCGACGGAATCAACGGCAGCGTCTATCCCTCTTCCAAGCTGACCCTCAAGAAGTACAACGATGAGTCGGTCTATAAGTTCCTCGGCGACAGGTCCAACCTCCGCATAGGCTACATCGAGATGGAAGATATGGACATCTGGACACCAACGACTTATTTCAACCCCACAAATCACACACTGTACTATAATGGTGCAGAAGCTACGGCAAACAACGGTCCATCCAGTGGCTCATGGTTTAAGAGTACTAATAAGTTTACGTACTACAACCTGTGGGTTGGCGGAATCCATGTAAACGACAGAAACAAAGACAACATATTGTGCACCGGACTCACCTCGGGAAAAGTGGTCTATAACTCCTACACCAATACCCTCACCCTCACCGATGTGACCTACAAAGACAGCCCTAACTTTATAATCAGCGAAATCCCCAACCTCGAAATAGAAAGCAATGGCACCAACAGCGTAACCTCCACCGATTATATTGCAGTATACTTAAATGCCGACACCAAATTGACGGGCAGCGGCAGCCTTTCGGCAATATCTGAATACAGTGGCGGCATCGCCCCCAACAACGACGCCACTATCACCGTCAACATGCAGACACTGGCGGCCCAGGGAAAAAGATATGGATTCTGGGGAGATTCTGGAGGCACGCTGCGCCTGGTGCGCTACAACTCCGAATCCGTATATAAGTTTGCCGGCGAGGAGGATGCCAACCTTTACACGGGCAACCTTGTGCTGGAAAACATGGATATATGGACCCTTAACACGTATTTCTACGATAGATTCATGCGCACTACTGGAGGGGAAATACGTACAACCAATGATATCGTAGGCCACGGCACATGGTTCAAGAGTACTGATCAGTTTACCTACTATCCCATCTACGTAGCCGGAACTCAGGTTAACAGCCAGAACGGAGGTAACATATTGAACCCCTACATCACCTCGGGAAAAGTGGCCTATGACTCCTCCACCAATACCCTCACCCTCACCGATGCCACCATCGACTACCAGGGCGAGGAAGGTAACTACTACGATATCCGTCTTGATGCCAATGCGACCGCGAACCTCGTTGTCAACGGCAACAATACTCTCACCGGTAACGACAACCTGTATGCCCCGCTGTGGATACGCCTCAATGCCAAACTCACGGCCAGCGGCAACGGCACCCTCAACCTCCTCAACGGGCCGCTCTACCTCTATGGAGGCACATTTGAGGCAACAGGTGATGTCGGCATCAACTGCAACCATTCTTCCATCGGCAGCAATAGCAGCGAAGTTCCAGGCTACCTGACAGTACGCGACAATGCTGTCATCACGGCCAAGAGTATTGAAAGAATCAAGGAACTCAACCTTGACGACAATCAGGCTATCATAACCCCCACAGACGCTAAGTTTAGGAACAATAGCGTCTATGTAGGCAACAGAATAGCCCAAGACATCCTTATCCAGCCCGCCAACTACACCGGCATAGAGGAGGTTGGTGATAATGCTCAATACTCGCCCGATGCTCAATCTATCTACGACCTCTCCGGCCGCCGCATCACCGAGCCGAAGGGCGGCATTTACATCGTCCGCACCAAGGACGGCAAGACTCGCAAAATCGTTAAGAAATAGAAGAAACATCACTGTCATACGCCCCCGCCCTAAAGGTTGCAGGGTTATCCTAAAGGCTCGCGGGTTCGCCCAAATGCCCGCAGGTTATTCCTAATGCCCGCAGGGTGGGCGTATGTTTTTCACCCTAAAGAAGATTGCCACAATGAACAAGCACTTCCTCCCCATAAGCGCTATGCTGAGCGCAATGGCTGCAACAGCACAGGAGCGTCCGCTCAACATTGTTTATATAATGTGCGACGACCACTCCTACCAGACCATCTCCGCCTACGGCTCCACCGTCAACCACACTCCCAATATCGACCGTCTGGCAGAACGCGGAGTGAGGTTTACGAATAGCTTCGTGGCTAACTCGCTGTCGGGGCCAAGCCGCGCCTGCATGCTTACCGGCAAGCACAGCCATGCCAACGGCTTTACCGACAACACCAAGCGCTTCGACGGCAGCCAGCAGACCTTCCCCAAACTGCTGCGCCAGGCTGGCTACCAGACAGCCATGATTGGCAAGTGGCACCTCGTGAGCCTGCCCACGGGCTTCGACTATTGGGACATCCTCACAGGGCAGGGTGACTACTACAACCCTACATTCATCCGCAGCACCGACGGCGACACTGACCATGCCGAGCGTCTGCAGCGCCACGGCTACTCTACCAATATCACCACCGACCTGGCACTCGACTGGCTCAGCCGTCAGCGCGACCCGCAAAAACCCTTTTGCCTCTTCATCCACCATAAGGCTCCCCACCGCACATGGATGCCTGACCTGCAGGACCTGGAGCTCTTCAGCGACTCCACCTACGAGCTGCCCTCCAACTTCTACGACGACTACTCAGGACGCCGCGCTGCGCAGGAGCAGCGCATGACCATTGCCCGCGATATGGACCTGGTCTATGACCTCAAGATGGCAGACCGCGACAGCACCATCCACTCCTTCGACACCACGCTGGAGCAGTGGGGCCGCGCCATGTACACCCAGCGCATGGACTCCGCACAACAGGCCGCGTGGGACCAGCACTACCAACCCATAATAGAGAAATTCAAGAGCGACAACCTGCAGGGCGACGACCTCGTTCGCTGGAAGTTTCAGCAGTATATGCGCGACTACCTGCGCGTAATCCACTCCGTGGACCGCAACGTGGGGCGCGTGATTGACTACCTGAAGGACAACGGCCTGCTGGAGAACACACTGATTGTCTATACCTCCGACCAAGGCTTCTACATGGGCGAGCACGGATGGTTTGACAAGCGATTTATGTATGAGGAGTCCTTCCGCACTCCCCTCATCATGTCGCTGCCCGCAGCCTACGGCGGCAAGCAGGGTATTACCTCGGACGCAATGGTGCAGAACATAGACTATGCCCCTACCTTCCTTGAGGCCGCAGGAGTGGCAGTGCCCTCCGACATTCAGGGCGAGTCGATGCTCTCAGAGATAAAGAAAATGAAAGCTTCTAAAAAAGGCAGCTCGCGCGACAGGATGAACGAGACGACTAAAGCCAAGACTCGCGCCCTTTATTACCATTATTACGAATATCCCGACGAACACCGTGTGAACCGCCACTTCGGCATACGCACCAAGCGCTACAGCCTCATGCGTTTCTATGGTGACGTGAACCAATGGGAGCTCTACGACCTTAAGCGCGACCCGCAGAACATGCACAACATCTACGGAAAACTTGGCACCCTCAGCCTCACGCGCAAACTAAAAAAACAACTCCTGCAACTGCAGGAGCTATATGATGACCCGATACGATTGACGGTTGACGATTGACAATTTATAATTTATAATTAACAATTGATAATTGATGATTGACAATTTCTAATACCACTCGCCGTCATCGTCCTCGTAGTATTCATCGTCATCCTCAGTGTTGACGGGCGTCTTGGTGTCCTCCACCTCCTCAAACTCATCCCAGATAAAGTTGTCGGGCTGCTGGTCCAGCTTCAGCTCAGGCTTCACCTTGTCAGGCACATAGTACTTGGCATAGAAATCCTTGTACTGCCCCCATGTGTAGCGTATGTTGATTAGCTGCAGATTCTGGTCGGAGATAATAATGGGCTCAGCGCTGTGGGCCACACTGACGAAGGCGCTGTCGGCCATCAGCTGCTGCTCGTAGGCGTGTACTTCATCAAAGGAATAGAATCCCTTGATGCGCATCTGGCTGCCGCCACGCTCCTTGGTGAACTCCAGGTCGAAGTTGCGCACCAAGAAGTTTGTAAAGTTGAAGCGCGACACTTCGTAGATGAGCTTGCCCTCGTCGAGCGAGTCAGGGCTGTAGGCGAGTATAAAGGTATAGTCGGCTCGGCGCTCAGGCGACAGGGTGTCCTGCTTGAGGGCCTGGTCTGTCTCATCGCCGGTCTGGTCGCTGCGCTGCAGGAGCAGGGCATCGATATCATAGCCTCCGCCTGCGGGCTGACGGCCTGCCTCAATGCCTTTCACTATCATGCCGGCTATCTCGCTTATCTTGTCCTGCGGATGGTCCTTCACCAGCTGGCGCATACCATCCACAAAGCCTGCGAGGTCGCGGTTGCGCAGCTTGCTCATGGCATCGAAGAACATAAACTTGGGCCTGTTCTCACCCTGCGGGAATCGCTCTGCGGATATGGCGCAGTTGTAAACTATGGTATTATAGTCGCTGACTTTGTAGGCATTGTAGGTGGCCACGTAGAGCGAGTCCTCTATATGTTTGCCGAATCGGGCATTCTCCTCATAGTACGGGTCGTTGATGAGGATAGCATATTTGCTCTCAGGATACTCCGCAGTGAGCCGCAGTTTGTAGTGCTGATAATCGTCACGCTGTCCCCAATGAAGCTCCATTAGATAGAGATGATAGAGCATCTCGTCCATGGGCTGGAACTCGGGATAATTGTCAAGGCATCGCAGCAGGGTGCGCTTGGCCAGGGGGTAGTTGTCGAGATAGTCTTTCTCTATTACACCGGCCTCGAAGAGGGCTTTCTTGAGTATGGTGTCGCTCTCCGCCATCTTCTCTGGAGTGAGAGGCAGCTGGTCGAGGTAATACTCGCGGGTGAGCTTCTCCTCAAGCTCATTGCCTTTCTTCTTGCTCTTCTTGTCGATGGCTGTGCTGTCATTGCTCAGGCTGTCAGTGGCGAGGCTGTCGCGCACTCCGCCTATGGAGTCGGTCTCGTTGTCTTCGTCGTTGTCAATGGTTGCAAGCACTGTCTTGTTGCTGCGGCGCCAGTTGTCCTCGTTCTTTCGTGTGCCCCACTGCTTCTGGAAGAGGTCTTTGCCCATGCTCACCGACTGCACATTGTAGAAATACCAGTCGGCTCCGTCGTTGGCGTTGGCAGAGTTGGACGACTGCTTCTGCTGGCCTTGGTCATCGCCGCTATCACTGTCATCGCCACTGGTGTTACCTCGGCCCTGACGGTTGCGGGCTATGGAGTCCGCCTGCTGGGCACGCAGTTCCTTCTGGCGTTTCTTCTCCAGCTCTATAGCCTTGTCGATGATGGCCAGTCGCTCTGCTTCTGGCATGGCAGCAAGAGCGCGCATACTGTCTTGTTCAAAGATGACTTCCGACGGACCAGCCAGTTTGTCAAGCACCTTGCTGCGGTCTGACACACTCTCATAGCGCTCATGCTCCTTGCCGAGGATACCGATGGCACTGTTGTAGCAGGTGCGGGCCTTGGAGAAGCGCTCTCTCGCCCAATAGATATCGCCCATCTGGAGCATGAGCGAGCCGTAGGCCAGTCCCTTGGTCTCCACCTTGGCTGCTCCCGTCTCGTAGGACTCAATGGCTTTAGCCGTGTCACCGCTGGCCAGGTAAATATTACCTATGGCGTAGTATATCTGGTCAAGGAATTTCTTGTTGGCACTGAGCTTGGTGAGGCGCATCAGCTTCTTTATCTTACGGGCATCGCCACCAGAGGACACTCCCGCCTCTGTCTGCTGCACAAGGGCGTTGAGTTTCATCTCGTGCGACGAACTCTTACGCATACAGCGCTGGAATGCCTTGTAGGCTTCGCTCTTCTGACCCAGGGCATTGTACAACTGGCCTAACAGGAAATAGCCGCGGGCTTTCTCCAGCGATGTGCTGAACGTAGGTATCACCTTCTTGAGATAAGGCACTGCCTCCTCCCAATGCTTCTGCCGGAGGTGGTAGTTGGTCATGGCAAGGTTATACTCCTTGAGGGCTGTAGTGGGGATACTGTCGCGCTTCACCCTGCGCAGCAGCTCCTCTGCGTCATAGAACCAGTCGAGCTCCGTATAGCACAGGGCTTGCATGGCGCGAGCACGGTCCAGCACCTCGGGCTGAGTGCGATAGAGCATCTCTATATATGCAAACGTAGATGCCGCCTCTATAAACTCGCCTTTCTGCAACTGAGCATAGCCCATCAGCATCCACGCGTTCTTGAGGAACGGGTTAAACTCCTGACGCTCGCGGAATTTCTTCTCTTTCTGCGTCATCTTGCGACCACGCTTGCGCTCTGGCTTGCGCTTGATGGAGTGGAGCTGTATCGTCTTCTCCATCTTGGTAATGGTGGTCTCAAAATCTCCCTTGCCAATGGTGCGCGAGGCCTGATTGCCCACGGGTAGAAGGGGCAGATAGTCGGTATAGTTATCCTTATTGCCCTCCACCTTGGCCTTGTAGCCCTTGAGATAGGCTTGATGGCCGTTGAAATATGTGTTGTAGCGCGCCGTAAAAGCCTTCCATGCGCGGGTAGTAGATGTATTCTCCTTAGTAGCGCAAGACACGGCGACCACTATGGCCACCGCCAGTATGACTGTATTTCTAATCATCTTGCGCACGAGCATGTACCTTATTTATATATAAGTATCCTACAACTTAAAACTCCCAAAAACGCTTTTTATTGTACGAACCGCCAGATAAATAACTATCAGCACCACCACAACCATTGGGCCGCATGGCACATCGAGCAGCGTTGACAGCAGCAATCCACCCAGACATCCTGCTACAGCCAGCACCACCGACCACACCGCTATAGTATGCATACACCTACACAGCAGATTGGCAGTCATCTGCGGCACACTGAGCAGCGAGATGACGAGCACGATGCCTGCCACCTTCAGCGCAGCCACGATGCTGAGAGCCACCAGCGCCATCATCAGCCACTCTGTCAGCCTGACAGGCTGGCGCTGTGCACGCGCAAACTCGGGGTCAAAAGCAATGGTGATTATCTGAGGCATGCAGAGCAGAAATACCGCCACCACCACTGCCGCCAACGCCCCCAGCAACCAGAGGTCAGCAGTATCTATAAGCAATATATTGCCGAAGAGATAGCTCGACAGATTGGGCAAGAATGTAGGCGACAGGAAACTGCAGATAATGCCCACGCTCATACCCAGCGCCCACAGCATCGCGATGGCCGAGTCGGAGCGCACCTCCTTGCGACTGCTGAGCAACTGAACGCCCCACCCCGTGAGCAAAGCAAACGCTGCAGCTCCGGCAGAGGGCGGCAGCCCGGCTAATGCACAGATGCCCACGCCGCCCAGGCTGGCATGAGCCATACCGCCTGCCACAAACACCATGCGACGGCTCACGATATATGTGCCGACCAAACCGCACACCACACCGGCAAGCACACAGGCTATCAGTGCGTTTTGGAAAAATGAATATCCGAGTAAGTCTGACACTGTTGATAGTTTATAGTTTATAGTTGATAGTTATTTGGGAGGGCAATTCTATGCCGCGCAGATGCAGGCTATGCAGCCATTCGTGCACCTCGCTGGGACGCATTGTCGTGAGCACCTCCTCAAACTCTGCCACCTGCTGCTCCGTATAGGCGTCGGCAGCAATGCCCTTGTAGGCGTCCAATTCCTCGTCTTCAAAATAGACGATTTCCTCGCTCTTATCACACTGCCTTGGCATCACGTCGCAAAAGCAGTTTACACCGCACAACTTTTTATTATTGAACATTGATTTTCTCTATGTCTTCCCAGAATGTGGGGTATGACTTGCTTACCACCTGTGCATCTTTGATAACCAGTCCCTCGTGGAGCATTGCCAACGGAGCCATGCACATAGCCATGCGATGGTCGGAGTAGGTGTCAATACATTTACTATCTGAAGATATGCGATTTGTTTCTTTCTCGCTTCTCGCTCCTGACTTCAATACGCTTCCGTTTTCTTCCTCTACCTCATACCCCAGCTTGCCGAGTTCCTGCTGCAGAGCCAGCAGGCGGTCGGTCTCCTTGATGCGCAGAGTCTGCAGTCCGCTGAAATGAAACGGCACGCCCATGCCGCAGCATGTCGCCACCATGGTCTGTGCCAGGTCAGGGCAGCGGGACAGGTCAGCCTCATATCGCTGACTCATGTCTCTTGTCTCTTGCCCCTTGCCTCTCTTCCTGATTACCGCTCCTTTTTCGCAGAACGTTGTCTCTATGCCGAGTGGCTCAAAGAGTTGCTGCACACAGCTGTCGCCCTGCAGACTGTCGGCAAACAGGCCTTCAAGCACTATCTCGCCATCATCGGCCAGCGCCAGCATCTCATACCAGTAGCTTGCAGCGCTCCAGTCATTTTCGATGAGGTATTCGCCACCCGTATATTCGCCAGGCAACACACGGAAAGTCCTGTCATCAGGCTCCTCCACGGTGATGCCGAAACGGCGCATCAGGCTGGTGGTCATATCTATGTAGGGCCGGCTCATAAC
>JAGCYL010000020.1 GCA_017960825.1 Bacteroidaceae bacterium
GCTCTACATGCGGATTATTAATTATAGTTTTGACAACAAATTCCGCTATCTCATAACCAAATAATCGTTGCAGTATCTCCGGATATTCATCTAATATTTCATTTGACACACACAGAATATTTTCACCTGACACGGTTGACTCCCACACAACACGCTATTGGCTGTATGGGGATATACACTGAATCAAGCAGTTTGTGTCAAGTACAATACGCATGGCTTATAGTTTGTGTAAATCCATGGTATTAATCTCGTCAAGCTTCTTCTGGTCGAGTTCTCCAGAATCCCACATCTCTTTCAGTTTATTGTCCATTCTACTGGAATAATACTGAAAAAGTACAGACTTGAGTTCCTCAAGTCCTTTCTGGGTTTTGTCGAGTGCAAACATTTTAAGCAAATGTACCTGACTGGGAGTAAAGACAGTTGCTTTCATTTTTTTATATATTTTTATTATGTGCGCAAAGATAGTAAGTTTTTTTATAACGACAATAATTCCGCCCCGTTTTTTGCGAAAAACGGGGCGGCAGGTTTTGAAATTATTTTTTTTGTCTAGAATCTGCGCATGGCCCAAGGGCTGGTGTAAGGACGGATGGTGATACGCTGACCGCCTCCATTGCCTGCAGTGTGCTGAGCCACTGCCATGGAGATGGCTGCTGCCACTTCTTCGTTCACGTCAGAGCCTTTGGCTGGGGCTGCTGCCTTCGGGGCCTCGGCCTTGGGTGCTGCCGGGGCGGAGGCTGCTGCGCGTGCCTTGGCAAGGTCTGCCTCGAAGCGCTCCTTGGCTATGCCGCTCTTGTAGTCGCGATACTGGGTGGGGTGCATGGCGAGCTCAAAGAGCTCCTCGTCGTCCTGACCGCGCTCCCAGCCGTTGTCCTCCATCTCCTTGATGAACGAGGGAAGGTCGTCGGGATAGTAGTCCTGCGGATTGGCGTCGGTGAATTCCAGGCCCTTCTGCTTGGCGAGCTCCACTATCTCCGGTGCCACCTCGCCGGGGAGTTTGCCGCTCTTGCCGAGTATCATGCCCCAGATACTCTGGTCCATCATGGAGTAGCGGGGCTTGCCCATCGACTCGGCGAGCAGGTTCATCAGCGCGATGTTCTTTACGTACTGGCTGAACGGGGTTACGAGTGGTGGGTAGCCGACCTTGGGCCATACGTATGCCACTTCGTTGAAGAGGCGCACGAGTAGCTGGTCTTCGCTGAAGGGTGCGAGCCCTTGCTTCTTGCGATTGGCGTTTATGGCGCTTTCCACTCCCTTTAAGTCTGCCATCATTGAGCCCATCATGCCGCCCGGCAGTCCGCAGCCCAGCAGGAGCGACGACATGAGCTTGTTGGTGGGGCTCATGAAGTAGCCTAAGAAATCGTCGATAAACTCTTGGGTGAGCTTGCGTACCTCCATGTAGGCGTCCATATTGATTTCGGCCACCTCAAATCCTGCGTGCTTGAGCATACTCTGCACTGAGATTACGTCGGGGTGAACCTTGCCCCACGAGAGTGGCTCCACGGCGGTGTCGATAATGTCGCCGCCTGCCTTGCATATCTCCAGGATGGAGGCCATAGAGAGGCCGGGGCCGCTGTGGCCGTGGTACTGTATGATTATCTCGGGGTATTTGGCCTTGATCATGCCCGTCAGCTTGCCCAGCATGGCCGGCTGACCGATACCCGCCATGTCCTTGAGGCATATCTCAGGCGCTCCGGCCTTGATGAGCTGCTCAGCGATGCCGAAGTAGTATTCGGCGGTGTGGATGGGCGAGTTGGTGATGCAGAGAGTGGCCTGCGGCTTCATGCCGCCGTCCTTGGCGTAGCCGATGGAGGGTATGATGTTGCGCACATCGTTGAGTCCGCAGAAGATGCGCGGTATGTCAACACCCTGTGCGTGCTTTACCTTGTACATCAGCTTGCGCACATCGGCAGGCACGGGGAACATACGCAGCGCATTGAGGCCGCGATCCAGCATGTGGGTCTCAATGCCCACCTTCTTGAACGGAGCGGTAAATGCGCGCACAGCTTTGTTGGGGTTCTCGCCGTATAGCAGATTTACCTGCTCGAATGCACCACCGTTGGTCTCTACTCGGGCAAAGCAGCCCATGTCAATTATAGCGGGCGCCACGCGCTCCAGCTGGTCCTTGCGAGGCTGAAACTTGCCAGAGGACTGAAACATGTCTCGATAGACTAGACTAAACTGTATTTTCTTCTTCTGCATGATTGGGATGGTTATTTAGTGGGGCGAAGTTAATGATTTTTCCATAAAAAAGACTAATTTTGCAGACGAAATTTTACTACTACCTTATAATATATATATAAGGTGACAACTTTCTGTTGCAAAAAGCCGACAAAATGCTTTCCTTCCAACCCTGCACACCTGAGTGCTGCTCCCCATTGCGGGACATCGGCAATCTGATAACGCCCCACGGCTGCGACACCAGCATTATCAATCTGTGTTGCTGGCAGCATCTCTACAAGGGCCACATAGCCCGATATAAGGACAACTTTGTGTTGCGCTTCCTCCACGGTCAGCGCCATGCTTACTCGCTGCGCTTCCGGCAGGAAGACCTTAAAGAACTGCTCGGCGTGGTGGAGCAGGACGCTGCCGCGCTGGGCGACGCACTCTGCATCTTCGGCGTCAATGAGGACATCCTCCACCATTATCTCGAGGCCGACCCCACGCTGCGAGCCTCCTACTCGGAGGACTACTCCGACTATGTCTATGCGCGCCAGTCGCTCGCCACTCTCGCCGGTCACAAGTTGCAGAGCAAGCGTAACTTTCTCAACCGATTTCGTCGCAACTATCCCGGCTATCTGTACAAGCCGCTGGAGGAATGTGACATGCAGGCCTGCTTAGACCTCGACAAATCGTGGATTAACAAGGGACTGGATCTCGGCCATACCGACGAAGAAATCAGTGAGCGCAAGACGATAAAGTATGTCTTTGACCACTGGCACGAACTCCGCGCTACGGGCGGCGCTATCTATGTGGAAGGCCAGCTTGCGGCCTTTACCTATGGCGCTCCTATCAATGACTGCACTTTTGACGTGTGCGTAGAAAAGGCCGACACGTCGTTTGAAGGTGCGTACGCTGTTATAAACAATGAGTTTGTCAATCATCTGCCGCCGCAGTACGAGTGGATAAACCGCGAGGAGGACCTGGGGCTGCCCGGACTGCGACAGGCCAAGACTACCTACCAGCCTGCGTATAAACTGCATAAGTATATCTTGACGAGGAGTGAGGATTAAGAAAATGAGGAGGACTATTGACAAAAGGGAATGTCGCCAGATATGGCAGACTGTGTTCCGCGACAGCGAGGAGTTTGTCGAGCTATACTTCCGTAGGCGGTACTCTGCGGCCAACACATTCGTTTCTAAGGCCGACGGGCGCATTGTGGCACAGGCCCAGTGTCTCACCTACCGTATGACTGACTCCCAATGCTCGCCCACGCTGAGAATAGGCTATGTGTCTGGACTTGCCACTCTGCCTGCCTATCGCGGACAGGGCCACGCTGCTGCCGTGATGCAGCAGATGCACCAATGGCTGCGCGATAACAGCTATGACTACTGCCTGCTCATACCCGCCGATGACCATGCCGCCAAATGGTACAGCCATCACCTTGATTACCGACCCTCGTCCATTGAGCGCAAACTGCGGCTCAGCCCTACGCAGATGGCCGGCTTTACAAAGCTGCCAGCACTCACACCCGAAATCATTGACACCCTGCAGCGCGACCTCGCTTCCACACCTTACACGGTGCAGCACACCGCTACCGACCTTGCAGACCAAATGGCCGTATGCCAGATGACGGGCGGCGGACTGTATGCCGCAGCTCAAGGATTGCTGATGGCAGAGAGAATCACCGAATCCGATGGCAAAGAGTCTTACCTTGTGCTCGACACTTTCCTCCTTCCCTCTTCCTCCCCTTTCGTTTCTCCGTGCCTGTATTTACCTTTAGGCAACAATGCCCCTCTGCCCCCCACGGTGCGCATGACACTTATGCTTGAATAACAAAGAAGCGTGGGGTTTTGGATGCATTTGTTAGGTCATTTCCCCATTTTTTTGTAATTTCGCGCGGGAAACAAAATCCACATATTACATTGAACATTTATCATTGAACATTATACATATCTAAGATGAGAAGACTTATACTATGCCTGTGCGCTTGGTGCATAGCCGCCTCATGGGCAATGGCCGACGTGGTGCCGCAACCGAAAAGAGAGTTCAGAGGCAGTTGGATTCAGTGTGTGAACGGACAATTCCAGGGCATGGGCCGCGACGAAATGCAGGCTACCCTGCGACGCCATCTTGACGCCTTGCAGCGCTGCCATGTCAACGCTGTATTTTTCCAGGTAAGGCCTGAGGCTGATGCGCTCTACCCCAGCCAGCTGGAGCCGTGGAGCCGATTTCTCACGGGACAGCAGGGCTTGGCTCCACAACCGTATTGGGACCCTCTGCAGTGGATGATTGACGAGTGTCACGCCCGAGGCATGGAGCTACACGCATGGATAAATCCCTATCGCGCCAAGACAGCAGGTACGGCCGTGCTGGCTGCCAACCATCCGTACTTTAAAAACCCTGAGCATTTCTTCCATTATGGCAAATTGATACTGTTTAACCCCGGCGTGCCGGAGAATCGCGAGTATATCTGTCAGGTGGTGAGCGACATTGTGGGACGCTACGATGTGGACGGCCTTCACATGGACGACTACTTCTATCCTTATCCGGAGGCGGGGCAGCAGATTCCCGACGGTGAGACTTTTCGACAGCACGGCGCAGGCTTCAGCTCCATACAGGACTGGCGCCGCGACAACGTGAGCCAACTGATAAAGGATATCCACCAAACGATACAGCGCCTCAAGCCTTGGGTGAAGTTCGGCGTATCGCCATTCGGCATCTACCACAATCAAACCGAGGGCAGCGGAGGACTGCCGGGCAGCAATACGCGCGGCCTGCAGAACTACGACGATCTATACGCCGATGTGCTGCAATGGGTAAGCCAGGGATGGGTGGATTATAATATTCCGCAGATTTATTGGGAGATAGGCCACAAGACCGCAGACTACGACACACTAATACGCTGGTGGTCAAGGCATGGTAGCGGGCGCCCGCTCTATATCGGACAAGACATAGAGCGCACCGTAAAAGCCGCCGACCTGAATAACCCCGCCACCAATCAACTGCCAGAGAAGCTGCGGCTGCAACGCTCGCTGCCTGGCATACAAGGCAACTGCCTCTGGTATTCGGCTGCGGTGGCCAACAATACGGGCAATATTCTCACCGCCCTGGAAAAGGTGTACCAGCGCTATCCTGCGCTGGTGCCTGCCATGCCGTTTAAGGATAATGTAGCTCCGAAGAAGGTAAAGGGCGGCAAGGTAATCCATACTGATCAGGGGCGGATGCTGGTTTGGCTGACCAAGGACACCAAAGATCAGATGCAGCGCGCCGTGAGATACGTTGTCTATCGCTTCGCAAAGGGCGAGCGCATCAACCTTGACAATCCCGCTAACATAGCCGCCATTACGTCGCAGACCTTCTGGCCGCTGCCCGATGGTGAACAAGGATATACCTACGTGGTGACCGCCCTCGACCGTATGTGGAACGAGAGCAAGCCCAAGAAAGTAAAGTAAGCTAATGGAGGGAAACATAGTTGCGAAAGGCATACGCGTCAACAACCTCAAGGGTATTGATGTGACAATACCGAGGGGCAAATTTGTTGTCATTACCGGACTCAGCGGTAGTGGCAAATCGAGCCTTGCCTTCGACACTCTGTTTGCCGACGGCCAGCGACGCTATGTGGAGAGCCTGTCCAGCTATGCCCGACAGTTTATGGGACGCCTGCACAAACCGGAATGCGACTATATCCACGGCATCCCGCCAGCCATTGCCATTGAACAACGCACCACCAACCGTAGCCAGCGGTCCACAGTAGGTACGAGCACCGAGATATACGATTATCTGCGTATGCTGTTTGCCCGGGCAGGCAAAACCATCTCGCCTATCAGCGGTGAAGAAGTGAAAAGCGACACTATCGAAGACGTGGTGAACTACGTCAGCGAGATGGAGGAAGGCGAGCGCTTCACCGTAGAGTGTCCGCTGTGCGTACCCAAGGAGCGCACCGTGCGTCAGCAACTGGAGATAGACCTCAAGCAGGGCTTTTCGCGTGTTACCATCGATGGCGAGACTCACGAAATCAGCGACCTCTTGAAAGATACTACCGACAAGCAATTGGAAGGCCGGGAGATAAACATTCTCGTTGACCGCCTCGCCAAGCACTCTGACGGAGACTCACTCTCACGACTTCGCGAGAGCATAGAGACAGCCTTTGACGAGGGCTCGCAACAATGCGTCATTCGGACAGGATTAAAGAGTAAGGACTCAGGAGTAAGCTCATCGACCAAAACTTTTTCCATTGCCTTTGAGCGCGATGGAATGCAGTTTGAGAGACCCACCGATGCAATGTTCTCCTTCAACTCACCTGCCGGAGCGTGTCCCGAGTGCGAAGGTTTCGGTTCGCTGATTGGCATCGACGAGTCGCGCGTCATTCCAAACAGTTCGCTGTCGGTATATGACGGAGCGGTGCAGTGCTGGCGCGGCGACAAGATGGGCGAATGGCGGCGAGCTTTCTGCGAACAGCAGGGTGCAAAAGGATTTCCTATCTTTGAACCATACTATCACCTCACACAAGAACAGAAGGATATACTCTGGCATGGCCACCAATATAACGCTGGTCTCAACATGCCCGACCAAGATACGGACGACAGTCTGTCATCTGGTCTGCCCGATGAGTTTGAAGTGAGCATTGACGCCTTCTTTCGCATGGTGCAGAAGAACCAGTACAAGATACAGTACCGCGTAATGCTCGCCCACTACAGGGGCAAGACCACTTGTCCCGTATGCCATGGGCGACGACTGAAGAAGGAAACCGAATATGTGAAGATTGCCGGCTACTCTATCTCTGACTTCACAGAGATGCCCGTCAGCAAACTCAACGAGATATTCAAGACCATCCCCGATGATACATTCCCCATACTTGTACACGAGATACGCAATCGCCTACAGGTGTTGGTGGACATTGGGCTCGGCTACCTCACCCTTGGGCGCACTGCCAACACTCTCAGTGGCGGTGAAAGTCAGCGCATCAGCATCGCCACTTCGCTGGGTAGCAGCCTGGTAGGCTCGCTCTATATCCTTGATGAGCCGAGCATAGGTCTCCACTCGCGCGACACACAGCAACTTATCAGCGTGTTGCGCCGCCTGCAACAACTGGGCAACACGGTCATCGTGGTGGAGCACGACGAAGAGATAATGCGTGCAGCAGATTATATCATTGACCTTGGTCCCGATGCCGGCATCAATGGCGGGCAAATCGTCTATCAGGGAGAGGTGAAGGATATAGGAATAAGGACTAAGGAAAAAAAGAGTAAGGAGCTATCCCACACCGTGCGCTTCTTGCTGGGCGAAGAAAAGATTGCCCTGCCACAAAGTCGCCGCCAAAGCAATCGCCACATAGAGGTCAAAGGAGCCCGCGCCAACAATCTGCAAGGCCTGGACGTGCGCTTCCCTCTCAATGTGATTACCGTAGTGACAGGCGTCAGTGGTAGCGGCAAATCAACGCTCGTCAACAACATTCTCTACCGCGGGCTGAAGCGCCATTTCGACGAAGCCTGCGAACGCCCTGGCGAATTCCTGTCGTTGGAGGGAGACCTCAAGGCTATAAAAGGCGTAACGCTGGTGGACCAAAGTAGCATAGGAGCATCCTCACGCAGCAACCCCATCACTTATATAAAAGCCTATGACCTCATACGCCGACTCTTCGCCGAGCAGCCCCTGGCAAAACAGATGGACTTCAGTCCTGCCACCTTCTCGTTCAATGCCGAGGGCGGCCGGTGCGACAATTGTAACGGCGAGGGTAAAATAAAAGTGTCTATGCAGTTTATGGCCGACATAGAACTGGAGTGTGAAGAGTGTCACGGCAAGCGCTTCAAGAAAGATGTGCTGGAAGTGCGCTTTGCCGGCAAGAATATCCACGACATACTGGAGATGGATGTGGACGAAGCCATGCGCTTCTTCACCGAAAACAAACAGACAGCCATCGCACGGCGCATCAAGCCGCTGCAAGACGTGGGACTTGGCTACATCAAGCTGGGACAACCGTCCTCCACCCTCAGCGGAGGTGAAAACCAGCGTGTCAAATTGGCCTACTACCTTGCCAGCGAAAAGACAGCCCCCACCCTTTTCATCTTTGATGAGCCGACCACAGGACTCCACTTCCATGATATAAGCATTTTGTTAAAAGCATTTCAAGCGCTCATAGAGCACGGGCATACCATCATTATCATTGAGCACAATATGGAGATAATCAAATGTGCTGACCATGTCATTGACCTTGGCCCGGAGGGCGGCGACAAAGGCGGCACGATAGTGGTGCAGGGTACACCAGAGCAAGTGGCTCAATGCCCGGAGAGCTATACGGGCAGAGCCCTGAAAGAAAAATTATAAGATTATGCAGGATGTATTGCTACACTCGTGCTGCGCACCATGCTCCACCGCCATAATTGAATGGATGATGAACAACGGCTACACGCCCACCGTGTTCTTCAGCAACTCCAACATTTACCCGCTGGAGGAATACAAGCATCGTCAGAGTGAGCTGGAGAGATTTCTGCAAGAGAAAGGCCTTCCCTTTGTGGAGGACGACTATGACCACACCGAGTGGCTGACCGACATGCGTGGATTGGAGCACGAGCCTGAAAGAGGGCCGCGTTGCACTCAATGCTTCAGATTCCGATTGCTGAGGGCTGCCCGCTATGCCAAAGCCCACGGATTTGCGTTATTTGCCACCACCCTCGCCTCATCGCGCTGGAAAGACATAGAGCAGGTTAACGCAGCCGGACAATGGGCGGCAGAGCAAGTGGGAGACCTGGAATTCTGGGCAAAAAACTGGCGAAAGGGTGGCCTGCAGGACCGACGCAACGAACTGCTACGGCAGTACGCCTTCTACAACCAGCAATACTGCGGCTGCGAGTTCAGCCAAAGAATAAAGCCGTCACTCCAAGAATGACGGCTTTATCAGACTCTTCGCTTAGGAAAATACCCTTTGTGCTAAGGGGGGTGAGTCCAATTAGAAGTATAGGCCAAAGCCAATCTTCAGGCCAACAGTACTCTTGTCACTGAAATCGTTGAGCGACATCCTATAGTAAACTGCAGGCTCAATGCTTACATAATGATTGATGTAGAAGCAATAACCCAGCTCTACAGGGATGCGCAGGTCGTTATAGTTCTTAGCCTCATGGCAATACTCTACGCCAGTGCCGACGAAGATACCATTCTGTTCAAAATAGTAGCGCCCGCCAAGGCCGAGAGTGATATCATCAGCATGCGGCCTATGGTTGTAGCCTACAATACCCTTGAGCATGATATCGTCCCAGAGGAAATAACCGCCAGTAGCCTCAAGGCCGAAGCGGAGTTTCTCCTCAGAGCTGTAGGACAGACCAACGTTAGTAACAGAGGCACCGATATACTTAGTGCCAGCCTCAAACTGCGCCTTGCTTGCCACAAATCCCATGAGCAGCAAAGCAACCAAAGCAATCTTCTTCATATAACAATAAGGTTTTAGGTTTATTTCGACTTCAAAAATACACATTTCCGTTCAAATAGCATTAGAAAATCAACAAAAAAAACTAATTTTGCCCATAAATAACCCATATAAATAGTAAATAGTAAATTGTACAATCGTAAATTATATAAATATATGCTATCTGCGCTATGCCTTTTGGTCACAATCGGCACGTGCGCCCAGATAGCCGTCAACCTCCCCAAGCGAGAACTGCGAGCCGTTTGGCTTACCACCATCAACAACCTTGACTGGCCCGATACCAAGGCCACAAGCCCCCAGGCAGTAGAGCGACAGAAAAAAGAGTTGACCGACATACTTGACCGTCTCAAGGCAGCCAACTTCAATGCCGTGGTATTACAGACACGCATCAGAGGCACAGTCATCTACCCCTCCGCCATTGAGCCGATGGACGCCTGCATCACGGGCAGCTTCATTCCTCCGCGCTCACCCAATTCTTCAACCCTTCAATCTTTTGATTCTTCAATTCTTCAATACGACCCTCTCGCCTTCGCCATAGAAGAGTGCCACAGGCGAGGCATGCAGCTGCACGCATGGGTAGTAGCCATTCCAGGCAACAAGGCCACCCAGATCAAGGCCTTAGGCGCACAAGCCCTCAGCAAACGAGTGCCACAACTTGTGATAAAGACCAGCGAAGGCAATATGCTCGACCCCGGAGTCCCTGAGACTGCCGAATACCTCGCCTCCATCTGCGAAGAGATAGTCAGAGGCTATGACATCGACGGGCTCAACTTCGACTACATCCGCTACCCGGAGAAAGAGATACGCTTCAGCGACGCGGCCTCCTACCGCAAATACGCACAGGCAGGACAAAGCCTCGCCGAATGGCGTCGCAGCAACACCAACCGCATAGTGCAACTCATCCACCATCGCGTGAAAGCCATCAAGCCCTGGGTGGCCATCAGCTGCAGCCCGGTGGGCAAGTACGCCGACACACAGCGCTACCCCGCAGGTGGATGGAACGCACTCCACGCCGTAAGCCAAGACGCCAAGCTATGGATTAAGGAAGGATGGATGGACATACTGATGCCCATGCAGTATTTTCGTGGCAACAACTACTACCCCTTTGCCCTCGACTGGCAGGAGAGCAGCTATGGCCGCACCATAGCCAGCGGCCTGGGAGTATATCAGATAGACCGCAATCAGCAGAACTGGCCCCTGGCCGAGATGGAACGGCAAATCAGTTGGTGCCGCCAGCACGGCCTTGGCGGACAGGTGTTCTTCCGCTCACGCTTCGTGACAGACAATACCAAGGGCATCTACGACCTGCTGCAGCGTAACCTCTATCGCACCCCCGCCCTGCCGCCTGCACTCACGGGCGACGACCTGCCCGTGCCCGATGCCCCCACAGATGGAAAGATAGAAGAACATCCGGAAGGCATAACACTCAGTTGGAAACCGTCAGATGCTCAATGTTCAATGTTCAATGCTCAATATCTATACGTCCTCTATCGCAGCAGCACCTACCCCGTAGATACAGAGGACCCTAATAATATATATAAGGTAATAGGAGTCGAGAGCCGAGGGGATGGGAGCCCAGGTGACATTCCGTCTCCCCTCCTTTTGGGAGGGGCTGGGGGTAGGCTCTCCCCTCCCCCCTACTACGCCGTCACCGCCGTCAACCGCTATGGCATAGAGAGCGCACCGCTGGAACTCAACACCCCCTTCGAGCCTCGCCAATTTAAGTATTTGCAGAAAAGCAAAAACAAATAAACGTTTATTCACTATTTTTTTATAACTTTGCTGCGCAAAGCCTAACATACGTAGGTATTCCCATGAAAATTTCATAACTAAAACAATTAATATCATGATGTACAAAAAAATTCTTTTTCTGTTTGCGCTGCTGCTTACGACAGTAGTGGGCGCAAAGGCTGATGGTATCACCGCTACAACGGCAGACATCGGCAAGGTTATCTGCGAAGACGGCAGCATCTATGACAACGACGAGTATGCTTATAATGCCGGCAAGACTGCCGTTGCCATGATTGCCTACGTGGACAATACGAACAATGTAGGTTTGGCTCTATCACTGAACTCGAATCTATATGCAACAGACCTCGCAACGGCAATAGCCAATGCAGAAGGCCTGACACCCATCCCGGGCGGCACATGGGTGTTACCCACCGTTGATCAGTGGAAACTGATACTCAAGGGCTTTGGCGCCAATGTCAGTGAAGAACCGATAGACTACAGCGGCATTGTTGACAAGATTAAAGATGGCCTCCATCTCGGTGGTTACACCTGGGCTTCCACGTTATATCCGTATGACGAAGATTATGTTTATAATGCTTATTTCGACGAGTGGAGTGGAGGTTACGAAGTTAGGTTTCAGACTGTTTCCGCGACGGGAGAACAATACGCTTTGCCTGTCCGCGGCTGCCTTACCTTTGAGCCCGGAACATCCAGCCCAAGCCCAAGCCAAACCATCTCGGCATCAGATATAGGAAAGGTACTCTGCACCGACTACAGCGTCTATGCCACAAAGAGCGAAGCCACTGCCGACGGCAAGACTGCTGCCGCCATGATTGCCTACGTGGACGAGATTAATAAGACCGGCCTTGCCATCGCATTGGAGGACGAACCCTATCAGCCGGACTGGAATGACGCTAAGACTGCCATTGATGGATATACGCCCGTCAGCCACGGCACGTGGAAAATGCCCACCATCGACGAATGGAAGCAGATGTTCACAGGTTGTGGTGATACTGAGACACAATACGATACATGGACCCACAATGAGATTGACGCGAAACTCACTACAGCCGAGGGTACCCCTCTTTCTGCTTCTCTTCCCGAAGCTGAATATGGGTATGGATACTGGTCAGACGACGTAGTAACGCTTTCCGAAGTAGATTATATTGAAATGGTAAATGTCAAAAGTGAGTATGCTGCGTTCGAGAGTAATAGTTTCGTAACTTCACCTTTTAATCCTTCTTCTTATTACACTCGCGCCTGCCTTGCTTTCGACATCGTAACCGCAACTCCCCACACTATCAGCATCGCCCCCTCACTGGATGGCATTGCATCGGCAAGTCTCACCGAGGCTGCTGAGGGCGAAATATTCACGGTAACGGTAACGGCACCCGCAGGCCAGATAGCCACTAATGCTGTAATAAGCGACGGGGACTATATGGATTACTACCCCATCAGCGGTGGCTGGTATAATGGCGGCACCTTCTACTTCGCTATGCCCAACAAAGACGTTGTCGTATCAGACGTAACATTCACTGAAGAGAGTAAGCTGACTGAGAACGGCTATCCGCAGATCTATATCGGATCAGGCGTCTCCGATACAGGCACCATACCTGAGACTGTAGAGACCTTCACTGTGGAATTCACTTCTAACAATATAACCGGTCTGGACACCGAAACACTCACACTCACTGCTCCGGCAGGAAAGATGCTGCGCGTGCAGAAGGGCGTCATCACCAAGATGGACGCCAACGCAAAGCTCACCATCCGCGATGCTAACAACTCTCAGCTCTATCTCCACAGCAGTTCCAGTGCCGTGGTTGACGAAGAGATCTTCTATGCCAATGGAGATGTTGGCACTAACGTAGATCTTGCCGACGAGACACTGACCATCGAGACAAAGGTTCCGCTTGGCTCTGGCAGCAACATTACGCAGTATACTCTCACGCTGGTTGTATTCGACCCGACCACGTTACACACCATCACCATCCAAGATGCCGAACACGGCACGGTGAGAAATTACGGAGGTGATCACGCTACCACTGGCGAGGCCGTGCAGCTGACCGTATTCCCCAATGCAGGATATATGGTAGACCACCTGATAATAAAGAGTCCCGACGATCGCTACGTATGGTGCGTATCTGACCTCAAGGGCGGCACCTGGTACACAAGTGAGAAAGGCGCTTACAGCACCCAAGCCACGTTCGTGATGCCTGATTTCGATGTCGTCGTAAAACCCACATTCACCAGCGCCAAGAGAGCCGCCAAGCACATCAACCGCGAAGATTGGGACGGACTATTCGCCAAAATGAACACCTTCGGCACCGTGTACGCAACAATACCTGAAGGCATCGCCTCATTCCAGGTGGTGGACGAAAGCGTTGGGCATAACGGCTTTGGAGGAAGCATGAATCCCACATTTGATAGCAAGCTCATACTGACAGCTCCCTCAAACAGCATTCTCCAGTTGTCAGGTGAGATGTATGTGCCCACCTGGGGCGGCGGCAGAGGGATAACCATCTGTGACGGCACCTCCAGCGAAGACAATGAGCTCATCACTTTCCACGGAGACAAAACGACTGGTGGATGGCAAAAGATTCCCACCGCAACAACCACCGGCAACACAATGTATATCAACTTCTATTCAACAAATGTCCGCGATAGCAACTATGGTCTTCGCAACATCGTAGTGAGCGTAGTGCCCACCTACTTTGGTTCAGGCACTTATGAACCCATCACCGAAGAAGACGAGGTGACACTGCCTGAAATTACCGTGAGCTATCACTGGGCAGGCCCCGCACAAGGCGAAAAACCAGATGCCGTTATCGACAGCAAAAATGTATATCTATATACAACATGCACGCCCTGGGCACCACCGACAAGTTCCAACACCAGGTACTACACGCTAAGCAGCGGCAGCGAGTCATCGCTACAGTTCTCTGAAATAATAGGAGACCCACAACCCTTCACTCCTTATCTTGTCGCTGTTTTTGACAATATTAACAACAGCATCCACAGCACCGGTGTAACGTTGAGCAAGGAAAATGGCTGTCAAGAAACTGGAAACTACAAGTTTATTGGCACCACCATCGGTATAAGCAACGAGGACGCTGCCGCCAATAACGTATACATACTGCAGGAAGGCAATGTCTGGGGCAAGGTGACGACAGAAAATCCCGAAGCTTTCATACCGCCCTTCCGCGCCTTCATCGTGCCAACGAGTACGAATAGTAAAGAGTTCCTCGCTAACAGCTTTACAAACAACGAGGATGACCCGACAGCCATACGCACTATGCAACTGATTGACAACGACGGCACCTCTCATTGGTTCGACCTCAACGGAAGGCCAATATCCGAACCCAACATGAAGGGCGTATATATCAAGAATGGACAGAAAGTAATCGTAAAATAAAGATAATTATGAAAAAGATATATATAGAGCCCACAATAGAGCAGACTAAGATAAGCATCACGCGAATGCTGTGCCTGAGCGGTGGTCTTGGCGGCAAAGCGACAAAACCAGCCAGGTCTCGTGAGTTCTGGGGATTAACCGATGACGACGAGGAATTCTACGACGATTCGCCGTGGGAAGACAGCGATAACTAAATCAGAAAAAGCGCGTTTAGAGAATCTAAGCGCGCTTTTATTTTTTCTAACAAAAACCTTTGGTAGTAATATACCAATTATTACCAAGCGGCTCTCCACTTATCCCGTTAGGAAGAGAACTATCCCTCAACAAAAAAAACTTACTCCGCATCTGCGGGGAAATAACACCGTGCAGCCACGTACAAATCCCGATCTCGCACAAAAAAAGTGCGTCGGGATTTATTTTTGTTCCCGATTTAATTTTCGTTGAATGCCCATTTACTTTTCGTTGAATCGGGAACGCAAATACTTCCGCACGCTCTTTTTTTGCGTCTGCACGCAGTTTATTTGCGTGTGCACGCACTTTTTTTGAGTGTGCACGCACTTTTCTGTTCTCTCCACGCACTTTTTGTGCGCGGACTCGCAGTTAGAATTTCCCCGAGCTGAGTTTGATTTTCCCCTTTCCGGGTTAGTGTCCTTAAACTGATGCTTTATTCCTGGCAACCTCTATCAGCGCGACATAGTGCGTGTCGGCATTGAGCGGAGTGAGGATTTTTGTGCCGCCTGTGAGTTTGCCGCAGCCGTCATATACTGCCGCAGGCATGGCATCCACGGCACGACGGAGGGAGGCAGTATCCTTATCGTAGATGATGCGGAAAAATCCCTCCGTCCCCTCGGCCATCAGGGGCAGCATGTGGAGCGAGAGCTCGCCCATCGTGCGCCGCACATTCACCTCCACGCAGGGATGTACCTTTAATTCCCCTTCTTCCCTTACCACCATCATGTCCACTCCCGGCGGCCCAAGATAATGCCCCACGAAACGGCCTCTCAGTTCTTCGCAAACGGCTTCTATAAGTTGTTCAAAATCAAATTGTGGCACTAATTGGCTCATCCTTTGCCATAATACCGACTGGAGGGCGATGCGATTGCCAAGATAGGCATTGTTGGCATTGGTCTCAAATACTGACAGCCCCAGAAACTGCACCTCGCTAGGGGTAACGAGATACTCAAGCGCGAAGTCGGCAACCTTGTCGTAATAAGGTTCAACGACTATGCCGCCTTGTGCATTGAACATGGACTCCAGCTTTGGCATCTCCGACGCAAAGTTTCCCGCTTCCACCACGCGGAGGCCGCGCCCGCTGCCGGAATAAGGTGTCTTAAATATTGAGCGTTGCTTTTTGACCTCTGCAATGTCTGTCACAAAACTGCTCTCCCCTACGGTGGTGCCCTCTGGCAGACGCGCCCTTACGGCTGGCAGCATCTCCACTGCCGTGAGGCGCGATGAGAGCCTGCGTATGTCGGCAAGCTGCGCTGTGGTGGGCAGCGCTGACGGACTGCATACAGTCGCAGCCTTCAGTTTGCGCACGAGGCTAAGATCCCACCCCCACACCGGGGCATGCTCTGTGTAGGAGGCATCAGCCTGTGGCAATAAACTGACAAGGGAAGCGAGGTCGCGCTCCATTATCTGCACATTGCGTGGCGGAGTATAGTTTGCCACGTTTCGCGCCAACGCCAAATCGTGCGAGAAATTAAATAAATGTACTTTCACGAGACAAAATTAGTCTTTTTACGCGTATTTTTCTGTTTTTGCCCCTCGTTTTTAGTTTTTTTTGCTATCTTTGCATTTCAAAATCTAAATGTAGCCAATATGGAAAGCTTTTTTCAACGCCACGCATATCTGCTGGAACACACTGACCTGTCGATGACGCGCCCGCTGATGAACGATATTGACTGGAAATACCGCCTTATCGGTATTAAAGGTCCACGCGGCGTAGGTAAGACCACTTTCCTGCTGCAGTATGCCAAGAAGAACTTCAGTTTCTCTGTGGGCCGCTGCCTTTACATCAACATGAACAGCTTCTACTTCCGTGGTCGCGGACTGGTGGATTTTGCCCAGGAGTTTGTGAAGCGTGGCGGCAGGGTGCTGATTGTGGACCAGCTGTTCAAGCAAAGCGGCTGGCGAGAGGAGCTGTGTGAGTGCTACCGCACCCTGCCCCTGCTGCAGATTATCTTTGCCACCACTACGGTGGAAGAGCCGGGCACTGAGGACGACGAGCTGTCAAAGCTCGCACACTTCTATGTACTGCACGGCTTCTCCTTCCGCGAGTATATCAATATGCAGGCGGGATTCGACATGCCGCGCGTCACGCTTGACGATATCCTCAACAAGACTGAGGAGGTGCAGAAGAGCATACTGATGAAGGTAAGGCCTTGGATTTTCCTGCAGAGCTATCTGCACCACGGCTACTACCCCTTCTACATCGAGAAGCACAACTTCACCGAAAACCTGCTCAAGTCCATCAATGCCATGATTGAGGTGGACGTTCTGTTTACCAAGCAGATTGACGTGAAGTATGTGAGCCGACTGAAGAAGCTGCTCTACCTGCTGGTGCTGGGCGGCAGCGAGTCGCCTAACGTGAGCAATCTGGCTAAGGATATCAACACCTCGCGTGCTACGGTGATGAACTATATGAACAACCTGGAGGAGGCTCGCCTCATCCACCAGATATACAAGCACAGCAACGCCGAAGGCCCCAAGAAGCCTGCCCGCGTGCTGACGCATAACACCAACCTGCTCTACGCCATACTGAGCGGCGCTCCGTCAGACCAAGACGTGATGGAGACATTTTTCACCAACAGTATCTGGCGCCATCATAAGGTGGAGACCACGCGCAAGAGCGGCCTGTACATTATAGATGACAACCTGCAGGTGTGCGTGTGCGACAAGAATGCCAAGAAGCGCATCAAAGACCCGTCGGTTTATTACACTCGCTACAACACCGAGGTGGCCCGCGACGGCGACATTCCCATCTGGATGTTTGGCTTCCTCTACTAAATAAAAACAGAACCAACAGACCCCCTCTTATCCCCCTGAAGGATAGACCCACCCCCGACCCCTCGCTAAGCGAGGAGTGGCTCGGAGAGCCGAGGGGGCTGGAGCAGACTATCGGCTTAACTACTATAACTTCTTAACTCCTAAAATAAACACAAATAGTCAAACAAATATTTTATGAAGAAATTTATCACTTGTGATGGCAACGAGGCTGCGGCTCATGTGAGCTATATGTTCTCTGAGGTAGCAGCTATCTACCCCATCACCCCGTCTTCGCCCATGGCGGAGCACGTTGACGAGTGGGCCGCCCGTGGTCGCAAGAACCTGTGGGGCCAGACCGTCAGTGTTCAGGAAATGCAGTCAGAGGCAGGTGCATCAGGTGCCGTTCACGGTTCACTGCAGGCTGGTGCCCTCACCACTACATTCACCGCATCTCAGGGTCTTCTGCTGATGATCCCGAATATGTACAAGATCGCCGGTGAGTTGATTCCTACCGTGTTCGACGTTTCTGCCCGTACACTGGCTTCTCACTCACTGTGTATCTTCGGTGACCACCAGGACGTGATGGCTTGCCGTCAGACTGGTTTCGCTATGTTGTGTGAGGGTTCCGTTCAGGAGGTTATGGACATGACCGCTGCTGCCCACCTGGCATCTCTCGAGAC